>NZ_CP094984.1:629818-944727 GCF_022869865.1 Arthrobacter zhangbolii | reverse complement strand
ACCTTCCAGTTGCAGGCCTTCGGGGCCGTAATACTCCATCGCCTCCTGTCTAAAGTAAACAACCGCCTGGTACCGCCCGTCGGGTGTGAGCACGTAGTCAGAGTGAACTTGCAAAACCTCTATTGCCGAGTTCGCCATCCAATCGTCGCCAATGTACCCGCCTTCGACTACCTCGAAATAGTTCGCACAGGTTTCGCATTCGGGACCACTCACGGCCTGAGTCAAAGAGGTATCGCCGGTCTCGTACCCGTAGTTCGCCGTCTCGTACCAATACTCAGCGAAGGCCTCAAGACCGACCTTGGATGCGGTTTTGGCTTCGACAGGCACCACTGGGAGCGGAACATTTTCAGCCGGACCCTTGGCGGACCCAGGCTTATATCTGGGGGTGGGAGTGGGGGTGGGAGTAACGGATGACTCCGTCGTTAGTGGGGACTCCCCCTCGAAGGCATCCCCGTCGCTCATGGCACACCCTGCAAACCCGACAGCCGCCCCTATCGAGGCCATCATTATTGTGATGCGTCCCCGGCGTCCTTTGACCTTTAGCATCCGACGCCGTTCGGGTTCACCAGGCAGTTGTCCGCCACACTGCGGGTTTCCGACCGCCACACCCGCAGGGTCTGGGCGGGCGAAGACACCGTTGCCCGCCCATCGATGGGAATCACGGTTCCCCCGTTCACCGAATACGTGCCGGAGAAATACACCGTTGCGCCCACCTGATAATCCCCGCTGGCCGCATACGCGTGGCTGGTCTGCGTCACCTCACCCCAACGGTCCTGGCCCAACGGGCCTCCCGGTACCGGGGTGGGCCCGTACACCGTGCCGTCACCGTAGTTGATCTCGTATTCCGTCGGTGTGGCCACAATCCGGATGCTCTGCCCCAGCAGGACCATCTCGAAAACCTGCTCAGTTGCTTCGATATACACGTTCGTTTCCATCCCGACCAACGTGTGCGGGCTCGGCTGCAACACCAGCCCGCCGGGAACTATGGGCCGTTCCTGAAACGCGGCAAGGATTTGCGCCCGGATCTGCTCACCAATATCAACCGGTTCCTCGGAGTAAATGCACGACGGCGTATCACTGACTCTGGACCAAGTGCTCGGATCAACGGTTTTCAGTCCCGAAAACCAGTACACCAGGCGCCCATCATCACCGGCGGTACATGCAGCTTGATTCGCAGCCAAGCATTCGACGTGGCCAGCCATATCGTCGAAACAAACCGGTACGAACCGGTAGCCTCTTGGATCATCCGGGATCCCCACCGGCACTGTGGTCCACACCCCGGAATCTGGATCCTGGGAATATGCTCCACCTGACACCGAATCGTCTTCATGCCATCCACCGCCAACGACAGCGGCGTGAACCGCCGGTGTACTGTATGGCACCGTAGCAAGAACCAGTGCAACGACAGCAAGCGCACCCTTTATAAACTTCATTTTGTGGGACTGGTAATAGTTACAACATTTTCTGCAAACCATTCATGTCCTGTATGGCGCGCCTCAATCATCTGAACACCGGAATCTTCTGTACCTTCGTATGATCCGTATATTTCTCCGGGACCATGAAAGGTAATCTCCTCTTGTCGTTCTTGAATCAGTACTTGATAGCGCCCTTCTGTAGTGAGAATGTAATCCGAGCTAACCCCTTGAACGTCAATCTTTCCGCCTACGATCCAATCTTCGTTCTCAAATCCTTTGCCCACCATTTTGTAGAATGTGCCGCATACTTTGCAGTCCGGGCCGCTGATGGCGCGGATGGGCTCCACATCGCCGGTTTCGAAACCGTAGTTCACTAGCTCGTACCAGTACCGCGCGAACGCCTCCAGTCCCTCCTTGGACTCCAGCTTCGCCTCCTCCGGCATCACCGGCACAGGCACATTCTCCGCCGGACCATCAGCCGAAGCCGGCTTGTACTTCGCCGACGGGGTGAGCGTAGGCGTCGGCGTGGCAGAAGCAGAGACGGAAGACGGGGCAGGCACCGGTGACCCACCGCCGGGATCCCCCGCAGCCTGGGAACAGGCGACCAGCCCACACAAAAGCACCCCCGCACCAAACAAGGATGCAACACGCCGCGCAATGGTTCTGGTCATCTGTAACCCCCGGTCGGGCAACCCGCAAGACTGTCAGTCCGGCCATCCTAGCCAGCCACACGCGCCCCCAGCCCGTTATCCACAGGACAGTACACCGGAAGCCTGAACCGTGGGCTGTGTCAGGCCGACTAGAGTGCGACTAGCATCCGACGCCGTTCGGGTTCACCAGGCAGTTGTCCGCCACACTGCGGGTTTCCGACCGCCACACCCGCAGGGTCTGGGCGGGCGAAGACACCGTTGCCCGCCCATCGATGGGAATCACGGTTCCCCCGTTCACCGAATACTTGCCGGAGAAATACACCGTTGCGCCCACCTGATAATCCCCGCTGGCCGCATACGCGTGGCTGGTCTGCGTCACCTCACCCCAACGGTCCTGGCCCAACGGGCCTCCCGGTACCGGGGTGGGCCCGTACACCGTGCCGTCACCGTAGTTGATCTCGTATTCCGTCGGTGTGGCCACAATCCGGATGCTCTGCCCCAGCAGGACCATCTCGAAAACCTGCTCAGTTGCTTCGATATACACGTTCGTTTCCATCCCGACCAACGTGTGCGGGCTCGGCTGCAACACCAGCCCGCCGGGAACTATGGGCCGTTCCTGAAACGCGGCAAGGATTTGCGCCCGGATCTGCTCACCAATATCAACCGGTTCCTCGGAGTAAATGCACGACGGCGTATCACTGACTCTGGACCAAGTGCTCGGATCAACGGTTTTCAGTCCCGAAAACCAGTACACCAGGCGCCCATCATCACCGGCGGTACATGCAGCTTGATTCGCAGCCAAGCATTCGACGTGGCCAGCCATATCGTCGAAGCAAACCGGTACGAATCGGTAGCCCATGGGATCACTGGGAATACCAACCGGCATAGTTGTCCAGACACCGGTGCCAGGGTCCCGCTGGAATGCTCCTGAGGTGACCAAATCGTCCTTGAATCCAGTGTCATTGATGGCCGCGAGAGCGGCACCACTTCCCGCAACGAGAGTCGAAAGCGCGATGGCTATAACCAGACAAAACTTGCGTGGACGAAACTTCATTTTCATCCCTTTATGGTTACTACGCTCTCTGCGTACCAACCGTCCGGACTGTATCTAGCTTCGATCATCTGTACCGCGGAATCTTGGTAACCATCGCGAGTACCGTAGTGAACTCCCGGTCCGTAATAGCCAATTGGTGCCTGAATATTCTGAATCAGCACCTGATACCGTCCTTCTGGAGTTAGAACATAATCTGAATGTATCCCTTGGACTGTTAGCTGCCCACCGACAATCCAATCTTCATTTTGGTAACCAGACTCGACCATTTGGTAGAAGTTCTTGCAAACAGCGCAGTCCGGGCCGCTGATGGCGCGGATGGGCTCCACATCGCCGGTTTCGAAACCGTAATTCGCAGCCTCGTACCAGTACCGCGCGAATGCCTCCAGCCCTTCCTTGGACTCCAGCTTCGCCTCCTCCGGCATCACCGGCACAGGCACATTCTCCGCCGGACCATCAGCCGAAGCCGGCTTGTAGGTCGCCGACGGGGTGGGTGTAGGCGTCGGCGTGGCCGAAGCAGAGACGGAAGGCGGGGCAGGCGACGGTGATCCACCGCCGGGATCCCCCGCAGCCTGGGAACAGGCAACCAGCCCACCCAAAAGCACCCCCGCACCAAACAAGGATGCAACACGCCGCGCAATGGTTCTGGTCATCTGTAACCCCCGGTCGGGCAACCCGCAAGACTGTCAGTCCGGCCATCCTAGCCAGCCCCACGCGCCCCCAGCCCGTTATCCACAGGACAGTCGGCGGGAATCCGGAACCGGAGGGTTACCGTGAATTTGAGCGGCACAGATTCACCGCTATGCTCATGTCATCGTGGTCCAGCAGCTGTCCACCCAGTTTCTAGTGTGGAGCCTGCCGTGAATCCCAAAACCCGACCAACCAGCGACGCTGTCCAGCCGGATCTGCCGGCGCCCGCGGAAACCGGACCGGAACCCGGCCCCGCCGCTCCGGCCGGTTCCCGAGGCAGGGCCCAGCGCCGCAAACCGGCCCCAAAGGGCGGAAAAACCGGCATCCCCAACGCGACCGTCTACAACAACCGCCTGCACAGCCGGTTCGAGCTGTTTGTGAACGGCACCATGGCCGCTTACCTGCAGTATGAAATGCACGGCGGGGAGCTCTGGGCCCTGCGCATCATCGTGGATCCGGCGTACCGGCAACGGACTGCCGAGACGCTCCTCATCGAGGAAGTGCTCGCTGATGCCCGCAGGAGCCGTATCGCGCTGCTGCCCTTCTGCCCGCGGACCCGGGCCTATGTTGCTGCCAGGCCCGAATACCTGCCGCTCATTCCGCGCCAACACCGGGCGCGCTTCGCCGTCTCAGCCACGGGCAAACGCACGCGGCTGCGCCCCGGCGCCGGCCCGGTTCCCGGATAGCCGTCCCGCCAACGGTCCGCTCACCCGGCGTTCCGGAGCGATGTCAGCATCCTCCGCAGGTCCCGGTACTCCTGCGTATCCGGATACCGGGCGGCGCCGTCGAGGTAGCTCCGTGCATCGCTCTGCGCATCAGCGGCCGGATACTCCCCCGCGAAGCGGCCGCCACTGGTTTCCGTCAACGTGAAGAAATCGAACAGTCCGCAGTTGCCATCCTGCCGTCCGCTCACCACGGCATAGGTGGCCTGGGCGCTCCGCGTTCCGGAGGGGGCCAGTGACCGGTAGACGAACCGTTGCTCGGATCCCTGCGCCGAGTCCAGTTCCGGCATCGGCACGCTTTCGTACTCGGTATAGGAGGCCGCCCCTGCCGGCGCGGTGCAGCTCAAATCCGCAATGATGCCGGTATCCAGGCGTGCCACTACCCTGCCGGAGCCCTCGGCAACCTCAACTGAAATCCCGCCGGCCGGATCGTTGGCGAGCGCCGGCAGTTCGGTGACTTTCCAGTCCTGCGGGTGCTCAAAGCTCAGTGAACCGTCAGCGGTGGTGTATCCGGACCACGGGCGGGACGTGGCGGAGGACGACGACGGCGGATCCGGCACTTGGGCGCAGGAGGACGTACCGGCCAGAAGTAATAGAGCCCCGGCCAGCAGGGTGTTTCGGGCGGTGACGCGTCGTGCGGTGTTACGGTATCCCACAGCGGCTCCCGGAATGTCCGTGTCCGAACCCATGCTACTGGCGGCGGGCAGCTGAGCACATAGCGTGCAAGCCGTCCGCTGCGGTATACCTGACGGTGCCGTGCCGACTTCCGCCGGTTCCCCCCCCAGTGCAGCGCTGCACATCATCCCAGCGCCTCACCCGTGGGCGCCCACCAGTTGTTGGAGGTTCCCATTACAGATACAGCCGCCGAACACGATGTCTACTTCGGAGCCCCGGAGCCGGACTTCGAGCCGGAGAACCTGCAGACCGCGTCCCTTGCCGTAGTTCAGCGGGTCAGGGACCGCCCCGACATCGCCCTCGTCAAGGGCCGTCTGGCCTTGATGGACACCGGCCGCACTGCGCATGAGGCCATGGTGGAGGATCTGCTTTTTGTGCGGAAGGTCCTCGAAGACGCCGGCATCCCCTATCTGCTGGTACGCGGCAATGACCAGCGGCCGGTGATCGCCGTCGACCTGCGCATGCGGGCCGCCCTGCGCAAGGCAATGGTGGAAGCCTGCCGCGACGAGCCGTTCTATGCCCGCAGCGTGGATACCAAAAAGAGCCGCACCCTGCTCATTGCCGACGGCAGCCTGGCCCCCACGGAAAAAACCCGGATCATCAGGGTTTACCGCCCGCGGGCCTTCAGCGGCACAAACCTGGTTCTGTCAGCCGCCGCAGGCGTCCAGCTCGAGCTGTGGGACCTGGAAGGAGCCGAGATCACCCTGCCGGTGGAGAATTCCCTCACCCGCCGCACCCTTCCAGCCGCTGAAGTGGTGCGCGGAACGGTGGAAAAGCACGGACTCGTCTGGCCGACCATTGAAAACATGTTCGCCGACCATGCCACGGACATCCGGTTCGACATTGATCTGGTGTTCTCCTGGGTGGACGGCAGCTCAGCCGAGTTCCAGGCAGCCCGTGCCGCCCGGATGAAGGACGCCGTGGTGGGTGAAGGCGACGACCATGAGGCCCGCTTCCGCCAGATCAACGAGCTCAAGTACGCCCTGCGCTCGGTACACATGTTCGCGCCGTGGATACGGCGCATCTTTATTGCCTCTGATTCCCCTCGGCCGGCCTGGCTGGCAGAGCACCCGTCGGTCACCTTTGTGCCGGCTACGGAGCACTTCAGGGATCCGTCAGTGCTCCCCACCCACAATTCCCAGGCGGTCGAGGCGCAGCTGCAGCACATTCCGGGGCTGGCGGAGCACTTCCTGTACTCCAATGACGATATGTTCTTCGGCCGCCCGGTGGCCCCGGACCTGTTCTTCTCCCCCGGCGGGATCACCAAATTCATCGAGGCCAGCACCCGGATCGGCCTGGGCGCCAACGACGCGGAGCGCAGCGGGTTCGAGAACGCGGCCCGGGTGAACCGGCGGCTGCTGTGGGAACGGTTCGGCCGCATCACCACCAGGCACCTGGAACACACCGCCGCTCCCCTGCGCCGCAGTGTCCTGCTGGAGATGGAGGAGGAATTCCCCGAGGAGTTCGCAGCCACCGCCGCCAGCACCTTCCGGGCCAAGGACAACATCTCGGTGACCAACTCCCTGTACCACTACTACGCCCTGCTGACCGGACGTGCCGTCACGCAGGAAACGGCGAAGGTGAAGTACGTGGACACCACGTCCTACGCCGGGCTGGAAGTCCTGGAGCGGCTGCTCGCGAAGCGGAACATGGACATGTTCTGCCTCAATGACGGCAGTTTCCCGGAGGTTCCCGCCGGTGAGCGTGCGGAACGGGTCACTGATTTCCTGGAGAAGTACTTCCCGGTCAAAGCGCCCTGGGAGCGCTGAGCAGCCTACTGCTTAAACGACGACGGCGGCAGCGCACCAAAAGTGCGCTGCCGCCGTCGTTGTTCGCTGAGGCAGCCGTGCTGTCCTAGCGGGTGACCACCACGTGCTCATTGGGCACGCAGTGCGTCATGGTGAGGCCTTCGACGTTGCGGGGACCGTTGTGGCCCAGGTTCTTCATCCGCTCGGTTTCTTCCTCGTTGAGCGTCTGGGTAGCCAGCGGGCCAAGATCCTTGATCTCCTCCAGGCTGATGCCCAGGCCCTCGCCCACGCGTGCGCCCAGCTCGTCGTCACACATGTAGAAGTGCCAGAGCATCCGCTCCTGCACCGGCCGGACCGCCTCGCCGATGTTTGCCACGAAGTTGGCGACCAGATCGTCCTTCTCCCACTGCTCCATCAGCTGGTAGCGCTGGCCGGCCTGCATGTAGTCATTGGTGCGCGGCAGGCGGGCACGGGTCAGGCGCCCCTCCAGCTCGGGGCCAACCTCGGCCTGCTCCGGCTTGGGCGCTTCCTGCAGGCCGCCGGTGATGTTCGGCTCGTAGTTCACGTGCGGGTTCTGGCCCGGCGCGAGGTCGGTGCCGAAGGACATCTGGCCGCCGCGCTGGTTGGTCGCCACCCGGGCGTTCTTCGCGGAGTTCACCGGAAGCTGCAGGTAGTTCGGGCCCACGCGGTAGCGCTGCGTGTCCGAGTAGCTAAACGTACGGCCCACCAGCATCTTGTCGTCGGAGAATTCCAGGCCGTCCACCAGCACACCGGTACCGAAGGCGATCTGCTCGTTCTCGTTGTGGTGGTCGGTGACGTTGCGGTTCAGGGTCATGGTGCCCACGTACTTGGGCTCAAAGTCCTGCTCCGGCCAGGTCTTGGTGTCATCGAGCGGATCGAAGTCCAGTTCAGGATGATCGTGGTCATCCATCAGCTGCACGTACAGGTCCCACTTGGGGTAGTCGCCGCGTTCGATGGCCTCGTACAGGTCCTTGGAAGCATGGCCCAGGTCATTGGCCTGGATGTTCGCGGCGTCTTCCTCGGTCAGGGACTTCACGCCCTGCTGCGGCTGCCAGTGGTACTTAACCAGCTTGGACTCGCCCTGTGCGTTGACCCAGCGGTAGGTGTTCACGCCGAAGCCCTGCATGTGCCGGTAGTCGGCGGGGATGCCGCGCGGGCTGAACAGGTTCACCAGCATGTGCATCGACTCCGGGGTCTGCGACATGAAGTCGAAGATGCGCGCCGGCTCCTGGCGGAAGGTGACGGGATCCGGCTTGAGGGAGTGGATCACGTCCGGGAACTTGATGGCGTCGCGGATGAAGAAGACGCCCAGGTTGTTGCCGACCAGGTCCCAGTTGCCGTCCTCGGTGTAGAACTTGATGGCGAAGCCGCGCGGATCGCGGGCGGCCTCGGAGGAGTCGCGGCCGCCGATCACCGAGGAGAACCGGATGGCGACGTCGGTCTTTTTGCCCGGCTCGGAGAAGAGCTTGGCGCGGGTGTACTTGGCAATGGGCTCGTCGCCCCACTTGCCGGAAGCCTCAAATTCGCCGTAGGCAACGAAACCGCGGGCGTGCACTACGCGTTCCGGAATCCGTTCACGGTCGAAGTGGCTGATCTTTTCCAGGAGCTGGTAATTCTCCAGCGTGGCCGGTCCGCGGGCGCCCACCGTACGGGTGTTCTGGTTGTCGTAGACCGGGTGTCCCTGCCGGGTGGTCAGTGTCTTGGGGGCCTCGGCATTGTTCTGGCCGTTACCGGGATTCTGCGTATCTGCTTCTGTCATCACGTGCTCTCTGAGTGTGTGAGGTCCATAGCTGGCTGGCATAACTACCCTCTCAACTCTCTTTAAAACCCCGCAGCCAGTCAAGTTCGTAAGCAGCCTGATAGTAGCGGCCGGGGAGCCCCCTTGGCACACTGGAAACATGACAAGTGACGAGCGCCCCCCGGTAGTGGAACTGACCTCCGAGCAAAGCTGGAAGTACCTCGAACACACGTTCCACGGCAGGCTGGCGGTCAGTGTCGCCAACCGGCCCAACATCTTTCCGATCAACTATTTTGCGCACGACGGCGTGATTCTCTTCCGGACGGCGCCCGGCACCAAGCTCGCGGAGCTGACGGTCAACTCGTATGTGGCGTTCGAAGCGGACGGTGTCCACAGTGACCAGGCCTGGTCCGTCATCGTGCAGGGCACCACCCGGGAACTGGAGACCTCCGCGGAGATCGAGGCTGCCGAAAAGCTGCCGCTGAAGCCTTGGGTCCGGACCGAAAAATACCGCTTTGTGGAGCTCTCTCCGGAAACCCTCTCGGGACGATTCTTCAATCTGGGGCCGGAACCGGAGTAATCCGGCCAGCGTGGGGCCGCAGGTTCAGGCTGAGGTAAGCCGGCGGTCCTCGGGAATGCGGATTCCCGCAGCAGCCAGCCGGGCAGCAGTCTCCTCGGGCCCCACCCGCTCGCCCACCGTGGTGCTTTCCTCCAGGGGAACTACCGAGTGCACCACCGAATCCTCATACAGGTGCACCATGTTGTACCCCTGCCCCGCGTTTTGCCCGCGGGTCCCCGGGGTGGAAAGGTCCTGTGCGTAGCAGGTGGCGGAGGCCACGGACACTGGAATGCCGGCGAAGGTACTGAACGTGGAGTAGTGCAGGTGCCCGGAAATAATGGCACGCACGTCCGTCCCGGACAGCACTGACGCCAGGTCCCGCTGGTTGCGGAGTTCCACCAGCACGGCAAGGTCCTGCACGCTCGGCACGGGCGGGTGATGCATCGCAAGGATGGTTCCGTCCGGAGCGGAAGTGTCCAGTTCCCGGCGGAGCCAGGCCAGCTGGGTGTCCGCCAGTTCGCCGTAATGCCGCCCCGGGACGCTGGTGTCCAGGGTGATGATGCGCAGCCCGCCCACATGGTGTACCTGGTCCACCGGAGACATCTCCGGGGCATCGTTCAGCAGGATTTCCCGGAAGCGGGCCCGGTTGTCGTGGTTGCCCATGGCCCAGATGACCTGGGCGCCCATTCGCTCCGCAGCAGGCAGGACAATGTCACGGATCCGCGCGTAGGCCCCGGCTTCACCCTTGTCGGCAAGGTCGCCGGTGAACACCAGGGCGTCGGGCCGCTGCCCGCTGTCTTCCAGCCGGGCGAAGAGGTTCCGGAGGTTGGCGTGGCTGTCCACGGCACCGTAGAGAGGTGCTTCACCTCCCAGCAGGTGGGTATCGCTTAGGTGGAGGAGGAAGTGGCGCGGACGGGGATGCTCGGCCGGGCGGAAATCCATCAGAACCTTCTCGACTCGACAGCTGCTACTGCGTACCTCTTCCATACAAGCAGACATCGCGGCCCCGGAGTAACCTGCACGGGCGCGTTTCGCCGGGTTTTGGCTGCCGGCCACGGGAATCGGAAGGAACTGCTCTGGCGCGCGGGACCGGACCGGCCGTAGGCTCGGTGGCAGGTTTGTACCCTTACGTCTGCGAAGGAACGTCCATGAAACTCAGCCATCTCCCCCTGCGGCTCACCACCGGCGCTTTCATCCTGAATTCCGGCCTCAACAAGCGCAACCTCGATGCCGAATCGGCCGCCGGCCTGCAGCAGATGGCCGCAAACGCCTTTCCGCAGGTCCAGGACCTTGATGCGGTGCGGTTCGGCAAACTGCTGAGCAATGCCGAGATCTGTGTGGGCCTTTCCCTCCTGCTGCCTTTCATTCCCAGCCGGCTGGCGGGCCTGATTCTGGGCGCATTCTCCGGCGGCATGATCCGCATGTACCTCAAAACCCCCGGCATGACCGAGGAGGACGGGATCCGTCCCACCGCTGCGGGTACCGGCCTGGCCAAGGACACGTGGATGGCCGGTATTGCCGCCGCCCTGCTCCTGGACGGCGGAAAGAAGAAGACCAAGGTCAAAGTGGTGAAGGTTCCGACCCCCGTGAAGGCGGCAGCCGCAGTGGCCGGTGTGGAGACGGCAGGCAAGGCTGCCCGCAAGGCAGCGGGGAAGGCTTCCAAGGGCGCAGCCAAAGCTGCCAAGGCCACAGCAGCCGGCAAAGCCGCAGCGGCCGCGGGTAAGGCGGTTAAGGACAAGGCAGCAAAGAACTAGACGGCGGGCGGCGGGCGGCGGCCCGCACAGTTACGGCCACCGCCGGTTCCGTTACTGCAAACCGATGACGCCTTTCACCACGGCAGACGCAGCGCCGAGGTAGGCCAGCACAATCACGGCCCGCCGTGCAGCAGCCTGCGGTACATGCTGTGCCAGCGCCGCTCCGGTCCGCAGCCCGCCCAGCGTCAGCACCAGGAGCAACAGCCAGATCCACCACTGCAGATCCGGCCACTGGCCGGGATCCAGGACGGCATGAACCAGAATGGTCGCCAGGCTCAGGGACGCCAGGAACGGCTGCATGGTGGCCATAAATGCCGGCTGCGGCCAGCGTGCCAGCACGGCGTAGGCGCTCACTGCCGGCACCCCGGCACCGGCCATGGAATTGCTGAGACCGGCGAGCAGGCCGGCGGCCAGCTTTGGCGGCCCGCCGTGCAGCACCACGTCGGTCCGCGTTAGCAGCAGGGAGGAGGTCAGGGCGGCGAGCATAAAAACGCCAACACCTATTTCCAGCGGCGGCGCGGGCAGCTGTGAGGCGGCATAGGTACCCAGCAGCACCCCGGCAGCCGCCGGCGGCATCAGCCACCGATACATCCGCCAGTCGATCCGCCGCCACACTGAACGGATCACCAGTCCGGCAGCGACAGCCCCGCACACATTCGTCACGACGACGCCCGGAGCCGGGCCCAGGGCAACAATAAGGAACGGTGCCAGCAGCAGGCCGAAACCGATGCCGGCCACACGCTGGGCGATGCCACCAATGAAGACGGCAATCAGCACGGTTAGCAGCAGTCCGGAACTCACCGCCGCAGTCTATGGCGGGGCACGGGCCCCGCCCAATTCGCAATCTGTCACAAACACCCCCTGCGCAACACGACGGAAACAACCCGGTGGCAGAATCGCCGCATGTTCCTCACCCCCGCAGACAAGGACAAGCTGCTGCTCAGCGTGGCAGGCATGGTTGCCCGCGACCGCCGCGCCCGCGGCATCCGGCTCAACTACCCCGAAGCCGTGGCCCTGCTCTCCTGCTGGGTCATGGAACGGGCACGGGAAGGCGGGCTGGTAGCCGACCTGATGAGTGAGGGCCGGCAGGTGCTGCGCCGCGACGACGTGATGGAGGGGGTGCCGGAAATGATCCCGGACCTGCAGATTGAAGCCACGTTCCCGGACGGCCGCAAGCTGGTCACCATCACGGACCCGATCTC
The DNA here is from genome assembly GCF_022869865.1 of Arthrobacter zhangbolii. NCBI lineage: Bacteria > Bacillati > Actinomycetota > Actinomycetes > Micrococcales > Micrococcaceae > Arthrobacter > Arthrobacter zhangbolii. The sequence goes on along the minus strand of NZ_CP094984.1, from coordinate 932,502 downwards.
ATGAGCGGCCGCATGATTCCCGGCGAAATCCGTACCGCCGACGGCGCCCTGGAGATCAATGCCGGCCGGGAAACCCGCACGCTGGTTGTTACCAACGACGGCGACCGTCCGGTGCAGATCGGCTCCCACTTCCACTTCGCAGACGTTAACGCCGCGTTGACCTTCGACCGGGCAGCCGCCGTCGGCTTCCGCCTCGGTGTGCCCGCAGGAACTGCCGTGCGGTTCGAGCCCGGCGCCTCCCGTGAGGTCACCCTCGTCCGGCTGGCAGGCACCGGCACCGTTCCCGGCCTCCGGCTTCGGCCCGACACACTGCAGGAAGGCGCCTAGGCATGCACATCAGCAGGCACGAATACGCCCATCTCTACGGACCCACCGTCGGCGACTCCATCCGGCTGGGAGACACTGATCTGTGGATCAGCCCGGATAAGGACTACACCTTCGGCGGTGACGAGTCCGTGTTCGGCGGCGGCAAGAACATCCGCGAATCCATGGCCCAGTCCACCCGCACCTCGGCAGAGGGAGCCCCGGACCTGATCATTACCAACGTGGTGATTGTGGACCACTGGGGCATTGTCCGCGCCGATGTAGGTGTGCGGCAGGGCCGGATTGCCGGCATCGGGAAGTCCGGCAATCCGGACATCATGGACAACGTCCATCCGGCCCTGGTGATTGGTCCGGGCACCGAGGTGGTGTCCGGAGAGGGACGCATTCTCACCGCCGGCGGCATCGACACGCATGTACACCTGCTGGGCACCGACGCGCTGCGCGAGGCGCTGGCCTCCGGCATCACCACGGTGGGCGGTGGCGGAACCGGCCCGGCGGAAGGATCCAAGGCCACCACCGTGACCCCCGGAGCCTGGAACCTGCAGGTTATGCACCGGGCGCTGGATCACCTGCCCATGAACTTCCTGCTCTACGGCAAGGGCAACACCGTCAGCCAGGCGGCCCTCGGGGAACAGGCACTCGCGGGCGCCGCCGGGTACAAGGTCCACGAGGACTGGGGCTCGACGCCGGCCGCCATCGACGCCGCGCTGACCGCTGCGGACCGGTGGGGTGTCCAGGTGGCACTGCACGCGGACTCGCTCAACGAGGCCGGTTACGTCCAGGACACCCTTGCCGCCATCAAGGGCCGGGGCATCCACGTCTTCCATGCCGAGGGTGCCGGCGGCGGCCATGCCCCGGACATTATTACGGTAGCGGCCGCCGCGAATGTGCTGCCGGCCTCCACCAACCCCACACTGCCCTTCACGGTCAATACCGTGGCCGAGCACCTGGACATGCTGATGGTCTGCCACCATCTGAACCCGAGGATCCCCGAGGACCTGGCCTTTGCCGAGTCCCGGATCCGGGCCAACACCATGATGGCCGAGGACGTGCTGCAGGATCTGGGCGCCATGTCCATCACTTCCTCGGATGCCCAGGCCATGGGCAGGATCGGGGAAACCATCACCCGCACCTGGCAGGTGGCCCACGTGATGAAGGACTACATGGGTGCGGCGGAATCCGCGCTGCCGGCAGATAACGAAAGGGTGCGCCGGTACATTGCCAAATACACCATCTGCCCCGCGGTGGCGCACGGCATTGACCACGAGGTGGGATCCATCGAGACCGGAAAAATGGCGGACCTGGTGCTCTGGGAACCGGCGTTCTTCGGGATCCGGCCGGCCCTGGTGATCAAGGGCGGCGCCATTGTGGCCGGGCAGATGGGTGATCCAAATGCCACGCTGCCCACGCCGCAGCCGGTCTGGATGCGCGAGGCACTGGCCGGGACGGCGTCGTCGGCACCGCACCTGTCCACCTCCTTTGTGGCACCGGCGGCCCTCGAGGACGGATTGGCCGACAGGCTGGGCCTGGTCCGTTCCCTGACCCCCATCCGCTCCACCCGGAACGTCACCAAGGCGTCACTGCCCAACAACACGGCGCTGCCGGACATCCGGGTGAACCCGGAAACATTTATGGTCAGCATCGACGGGCAGGTCATTGAACCGGCCCCCGTTTCCGACCTGCCCCTGACCCAGCGCTACTCGCTGTTCTGACATGACGAGCGTGCCCGACGACACCGGAATTGCCGCGTTTCTGCTGGCCGATTCCCGCCTGCCCTCCGGGGCCTACTCGCACTCGGCCGGCCTGGAACCGGCAGTGATTGCCGGGCTGGGCGTGGACGGGGTATATCCCTACCTGCGCTCCCGGCTGCACACCGTTGTCCGCGTGGAAACCGCCGCGGCGGTGCTGGCGCACCGGACGGATTCGGGGTTTGACCGGATTGAGGCGGCCCTGGACGCGCGCACGCCCTCCGCCGCGCAGCGGGACGCCTCCCGCCGCCTGGGCCGGGGCATGCTGCGCCTGGCCGGCCGGCTGCGGCCCGGGCATCCCGCCGTCGTCGAACTGCTGCGGACCGTTCCCAAACCCACGCGCCCGGTAGCCCTGGGAGTCACTGCCGCAGCGCTGGGTGTGGGCGAACTACCGCTCGCCCGTCTGTGCTGCTACGACGACGCCCAGTCCGTGGTGGCCGCCGCCCTGAAACTTCTGCCGATTGATCCGATGGACGCGACCGCTTGGATTCTGGCCGCTGCGGAGGAGATTGACGCCGTCGCACAGGAGTCCCTGCGGGTGCAGACCCCCGAGGAGATTCCCGCGCTCAGTGCCCCCTGGATGGAGCACTGGGCCGAAGACCACACCACCAGAACAAGGAGACTGTTCGTTGCCTGAAAACCTGACCCAAGAGACCATCCCCGCCGCAGCCGCGTCCACCCGGTCGCTGCGCCTGGGCGTTGCCGGGCCGGTGGGAACCGGCAAGAGTTCACTGATCGCCACCATCTGCCGTGCCATGTCGGAGGAACTGCAGATAGGCGTGATCACCAATGACATCTACACCGATGAGGACGCCCGCTTCCTGCGCTCGGCCGGCGTACTGCCGGAGGAACGGATCCGAGCGGTGGAAACCGGGGCCTGCCCGCACACCGCCATTCGCGATGACGTCACCGCCAACCTGTTGGCCGTGGAGGACCTGGAATCCGACTTCGCCCCGCTGGACCTGGTGCTGGTGGAAAGCGGCGGCGACAACCTGACCGCCACGTTCTCCCCCGCACTGGTGGATGCACAGATCTTTGTGCTGGATGTGGCCGGCGGCGGGGACGTGGCCCGCAAGGGCGGCCCCGGCATTGCCCGCGCCGATCTGCTGGTCATCAACAAGATTGACCTGGCGCCGTACGTGGACGTGGACGTGGAGCAGATGCTCGCCGACGCCGTTGACGCCAGGGAAGGCGGCCCGGTGCTGGCACTGTCCCGCAAGCAGCAGGACACCGTGGACCGGCTCAGCGCCTGGGTCCGGGAGATGGTGGCCAAGCACCGCGCGGGCAGCCACACCCCGCAGGATCCAGGCCCCATGGCGCCGCATTTCCACGCCGATGAAGACGGCGGCTACATCCATACCCATGACGACGCCGAAGGTGCCGACGCTGTCCGCCACCAGCACTGAGACCCGCAGGGCGGCAGAGGCCGCGGCTCCCGATACCGCCGACCGGCTCCCTGCCCCGCCCCGGCCCACCCGGATTGCCGTCGAGGCATCCGGCGACGGGGCGCGCTTCGCATTGCTGGACCAGGGCCTCTATTTGGCGCCCCGGCCGGTAGCCGGCGGTTCGGCACCGGGGCAGCGGCACCTGCGCGTGGCCCTGATCGGCATCCACATGATGTTGCTGGGCGGCGACGATGTGCGGATCGAGATTGCAGTGGGTGCCGGTGTCACGTTGGAGGTGATCGAGCCTGCCGGGATGGTGGCGTACGACGCCGAGGGCCGGCAGTCCCGCTGGTGCCTGGACGCGGTGCTCGGCGAGGGAGCCGTGCTGATCTGGGAGGGTGCCGCCTTTGTGGCAGCGGAAGGGTCCAACGTGCTGCGGGAAACCCGGGTGCGGATGGGCCCGGGGGCGCGGTTCCTGCTCCGGGAGACCCTGGTGCTGGGCCGTTCCGGGGAGGCTGCCGGTCCGCTGCGCAGCATCACCCGGCTGTCCGGCCCGGAGACCGACTACCTCTACGAGGATCTGGACCTGCACGGAATGCGGCAGCGCGCCGTCGGCATCCTGGGCGGCTCCAAGGTGATGGGCAGTGTGACGGCGGCCGGCTGGCGGCCGGAACCGCTGAGCGAAGAGTGCGCCGGAACATCGGCGCCGGGCGCCCGGAGGTTCGAGCTGGCGCAGCCCGGTGCGGTGACACGCGCCCTGACCGGGACTGCGCACGCGGCAGACCGCCTGCTCGAACCGGTGTACGCGCAGTGGAAGGCCGGGCTGCTGGCCGGGACGGACCGGAACCCTTAGCGGGAGGCGGCCAAAGCCATGAAAGAATCTGCACATGTTAAGCAACCGGTACCCGATCCGCCAGGTGAGGGAACATCCGCTGGAGCCACTTGAGCGGAAAACGTGGCCTGCCACCCTGCCTCCGGTGGCCCAGCTGCTGGATTCGGGGCTCGACCTTGCCCCGGCCACCGTGTTTGTGGGTGAGAACGGCAGCGGAAAATCCACCCTCGTGGAAGCCGTTGCCCTTGCCTTCGGGCTCTCCCCCGAGGGCGGATCCACCGGAGCCCGGCACACTACCCGGTCCACGGAATCGGTGCTGAGTGAACACCTGCAGCTGGTCCGCAACCCCGGCGGCACCAAACGGGGATACTTCCTGCGAGCGGAAACCATGCACGGCTTCTTCACCTATCTGGAGAAGAACCCGTCAACCTCGCGGATGGACACCGAGTTCCATTCCCTCTCCCACGGGGAATCCTTCCTGTCCCTGGCCGTGGACCGGTTTCGCGGTCCCGGCCTGTGGGTGCTGGACGAGCCGGAATCCGCGCTCTCCTTCTCCGGCTGCCTGGCACTGCTGGGATTGCTGAAGGACCTGGTGGCCGACGGCCGGTCCCAGGTGCTGCTTTCGACCCACTCCCCGCTGCTCGCGGCGCTCCCCGGGGCGCGCATCCTGGAACTGGGGCCGTGGGGTTTCCGCGAAAAGCAGTGGGAGGACCTGGACCTGGTCAGCAGTTGGCAAGGCTTCTTTGACGCTCCCGAGCGGTACCTGCGCAGGCTCTGAAGCACGCCCGCGGCCCCGCCCGAGGAAGGCGGCTGCCTGCTCAGCCGGTTTCGGCAGCCGTTCCCGCAGTGCCGTTCCGTTCACCTGCGACCTTCCAGAAGGCATACGCGCCAATCCACGCCGCCGCAAACAACCCCACCACGGCAAACCCGAAGTATTCCAGGTCCAGGTTCCCCAGCCAGGCCACCGGCCCCGAGGACAAAGCCAGGGTTTCCGTCAGCAGACCACCCAGCACGACCAGGCCGACACCAAACGCGGCCAGCACCGACACAGCCGTGATCACCAGGTTGTAAAACACCTTGCGCTGCGGGGAGTCGAACGCCCACCGGTACACCCGGCTCATGAGAATCCCGTCCAGGGAATCGAAGAGCACCATGCCCGCGGTGAACAGCAGCGGCAGCACCATCACCGCCTGCCAGGGCAGCAGGACAACGGCGCCGCCGGCCACCACAAACAGGCCAATGGTGGTGGCGGTATCCAGCCCGAGGCCAAACAGGAATCCCAGCGGGTAGAGCTTCCATGCCTTATCCACGCGCCGGGACACCGGTGCCAGCAGGCGGGCCATCAGCCCGCGCTGGTCCAGCGCACGTTCAAGCTCGTCCTCGCTGTAGCCGCCGGACCGCAGCTTCCGGTAGGCACGGACGATTCCGCGCATGGCCAGCAGGTTAATGGCACCGATCAACAGCAGGAACGAGCCGGACACTGCCGGCCCCCACACGCCGGCCACCTGCTTCAGCACCGATCCGTCGTCGGATAGCTGACCGGCCAGGGCGTTCACGCCCGCGGCCAACAGCGCTACCGCCACCAGCACCACCGTGGAATGCCCCAGGGCAAACCAGAAACCGGTGGTGACCGGGGCTTTTCCGCCGGCGGCAAGTTTGCGGCTGGTGTTGTCGATGGCGGCAATATGGTCCGCGTCGAAGGCGTGGCGTACACCCAGCAGGTACGCGGTCAGCGCGAGGCCGACGCCGAAGCCGGCCCCGCCGGCAGCGGTGTAGTCATGTGGCAGCACCAGCAGGGCAAATCCGCCCCATCCCAGCAGGTGCAGGGCCAGGATGCCCAGCCCCATACCCCAGAGGGCTCTGCCGCCCCGGTTGTGGACGCCGGAAACGGCGGAAGGAGCTGCGGGACGTGCGGCTGCGGGCGCGGAACCGATCATGCGGGCCAACCATTCAGACGGGAACAGATTCTGCGCCCGAGCCTAGGGCGGGCAGGTTTCCGCAACGTTACGGTGAACCCGTGTTACGCCTTCCCCGGGTGTGCCCGCGACGCCGTCGCCGGGTTCGACGACGGCGCCGGGCGGCCGGCCGGGTTTTACGGGCAGCGGATCCATGCCGATTGGTCGGTTTCCAGCCGGCCCTCAATCCCGGGTTCGCTGGCCAGGATCAATGTCCCGTCCGGCAGCTGGACGGGCGCGGACCCGAGGTTCAGTACACAGATCAGCTCCCCGCGCCGAAACGCCAAAACCTCGGGCCCCGCATCCAGCCACTGGATCTCAGATCCCGGATCGGTGGCCAGGAATCCGCACCGCACCGCACCGGCCTGCCGGTAGAGCGCCAGGAAGGACCCGGCGTCGCCCTCCTGCGCCGAGGCGGCATATTTCCCCCAGTACTCAGGCTGCGGCAGCCACGGTTTTCCTGTGCTGAACCCGTAGCCCGGCGCGTCACCGTCCCAGGGCAGGGGAACGCGGCAGCCGTCCCTGCCCTTTTCCAGGCCGCCGGTCCGCTCGAAGATCGGGTCCTGCAGGGCAGCAGCCGGCAGGTCGGCCACTTCGGGCAGGCCCAGTTCCTCGCCCTGATACAGGTATGCGGCACCGGGCAGCGCATAGGTCAGCAGCAGGGACGCCCGGGCCCGGCGTTCCCCGACGGCGTCGTCCGGAACCGGATCCGCGCCGTCGTCCGCCAGCCAGCGGAGCAGGTCCGTCCCGGCGGGCAGCCCGTACCGGGTGCGGTGCCGGACCACGTCGTGGTTGGAGAGCACCCACGAGGTGGCGGCGCCCACGGAGGCAACGCCGGCGAGCGCGGCGTCGATGACCCGGCGAAGTTCGCCTGCCTCCCACGGGCTGCGCAGATAGAAGAAGTTGAAGGCCTGGTCCAGCTCATCCTGCCGCACGTACAGCGGCAGGCGGTCCAAGCTGACCCCCGCTTCGGCCACTGCCAGCCGCGGCGGGTCATACTCGTCCAGGACCCTGCGCCACTGCCGGTAGACCTCGTGCACGTCCTCCCGGTCCCAGAAGGGGTGGTTGTCCCCTTCCGGGGGCGAGAGCAGCGGCGCAATGTCGGCACCGTAGGTGTTGCGCAGCGGCAGTTCCAGATCCTTCATCAGGCCGTGGGCCACGTCAATGCGGAACCCGTCCACGCCCAGATCGGACCAGAAACGCAGCGTACGTTCAAAGTCGGCCCGCACCTCGGGGTGCCGCCAGTTAAAGTCCGGCTGCTCCTTGGAGAAGATGTGCATGTACCACTGGCCGTCCGGCACGCGTTCCCAGGCCGGGCCGCCGAACTTGGACTGCCAGTCCGACGGCGGGAGCTCACCGTTTTCACCCAGCCCGTCACGGAAGATGAACTTCTCCCGTTCCGGTGACCCCGGCCCGGCAGCAAGCGCAGCCTGGAAGTCCGGATGCCGGTCCGAGCAGTGGTTGGGCACAATGTCCACGATCATCCGGATGCTGCGTGCGTGGGCGGCGTCGAGCAGTTCACGGAACTGGGTGAGCGTCCCGTACATGGGGTCAACGTCCCGGTAGTTGCTGACGTCGTAGCCGCCGTCGGCCTGCGGCGACGGGAAGAACGGGGTCAGCCACAGTGCGTCCACCCCCAGCGAGGCGAGGTAGTCCAGCCGGGCGGTGATGCCCGGAAGGTCCCCAATGCCGTCGCCGTTGCTGTCCGCAAAGCTGCGCACGTACACCTCGTAAATCACGGCGTCCCGCCACCACTGTGTCCTGCTGTTGTCCATGTACTGCTCCTATCCTGTACTGCGCTTACCCCTGTACTGCGCCTTATCCCTTTACCGCGCCGGCCGTCATGCCTGAGACCACAGATTTGCGGAACACCAGCACCAGGATGGCGATGGGCAGGATGGCTATCACGGAGGCGGCGAAAATGGTGCCGTACGGTATGTCGAATTCGGACCCGAAGAGGGCAATGCCCACCGGGACCGTACGGAAGTTGTCTTCCGAGTTGAACGTCATGGCCATGAGGAATTCGGTAAAGCTGGCCGTGAAGGTGAAGATGCCGGCCGTGAACAGGCCCGGACGGGCGGCCGGCAGGATGATCGAGAGCACCGTCCGGGTGCTGGAGGCCCCGTCCATCCGCGCGGATTCCTCCAGCTCGAAGGGCAGGTCCTTGAGGTAGTTGCGCATGATCCACACCGCAAACGGCAGGTTGAAGGCGATGTAGGGCAGGATCAGGCCGTGGTAGCTGTTCAGCATGCCCAGGCTGCGCTCCAGCAGATACAGCGGGGTCAGTACCGCGATGGTCGGGAACACCGAGATCACCAGCAGCCCAACCAGCAGGGGCGCCTTGCCGCGCACCGGCATCCGGGCCAGGGCGTAGCCGGAGAACAGCGCCAGGGCCAGGACGACGGCGGTGGTGACACTGGCGATCAGGACACTGTTGAGCATGTAGGTGGAGAAGGAGTACTGCCCGAAGGCTTCGCGGTAATGGTCCAGGGTGGGGTTCTGCGGCAGGATGCTCGGCGGCAGGGCCCCCAGTTCCCCGGTGGGCTTGAAGGAGCTGGCGAAGAGCCAGTAGATGGGCAGGGCCGTGAGCAGGGCGATCACCACGGCGCTGATGTTGATGGTGTTGACGTACTTGCGCCATCCTTTGCGGGTGCGGTTCCTCATGGCTTTTCCTCACTGACCTGGGAGCGGAAGGCTTTGAGCGAGAGCAGGCAGGCAAACAGCACCAGTGCTCCGGTGGTGACGGCAATGGCGGCGCCGGCACCGAGGTTCAGGCTTTGGAACATCACCTTCCACCCCAGCAGGGCCAGGGATTCCGTGGAGGTTCCCGGCCCGCCGCCGGTGAGCACAAACGGCAGGTCAAAAACGCCGAAGGCCTGCAGGACACGGAACAGGACGGCGATGGCGAGCGTGCCGGTGAGCTGCGGAAGGGTTACCCGCCAGAACGTCTGCCAGGCGTTGGCCCCGTCCAGTTCGGCTGCCTCGTAGAGGTCATTGGGAATGACCACGAGCCCGGCCAGCACAATGATGGCGACAAACGGGGTGGTCTTCCAGATATCTGCCACCATCATGGCGGTGATGGCCGACGCCGGTTCGCCCAGGATCACCGGGTCGGCACCGAAGAGGCCCAGGAACCAGGAGATGGCACCGTAGGAGGCGTTGTACATGTAGGACCAGAGCTGGGCGGAGATCACGGTGATCATGGCCCACGGGATCAGCAGCAGCGCCATCATCCAGCCACGCCAGTTGGCCAGCCGTTCCAGCACCAGGGCCACGAGGGTGCCCAGCACCAGTTCGATGACCACGGTGACCACGGTGTAGAACACCGTAAAGAGTGCGGCGTGCGCCCACCGCGGGCTGGAGAACAGCGCAATGTAGTTATCCGCGGAGAAGCCGGTCAGCTCAAACCCGGAATAGCCCAGCTCCACCTTGGAGAAGCTCATCACCACCGAGAAGGCGATGGGAAACAGGGTAATCAGCCCTACGACCACCAGTGTGGGGGTCAGGTAGATCCAGCCGGTGCGGGCAGCAGAGCTGCTCAGCCCGCGGCGCCGCCGCTTGGGTGCCGGTGGCTGCGGGGTGGAGGGTTTCAGGGGCGTGGTAACGGCCATCAGAGGCTCCTGCCTTCCAGGGCGGACCGGATTCCGTTGCGCGCGGCTTCAAGGCCGGCGCCGGTCTCCGTGGTTCCGGCAAGGATGCCGTTGACCTGTCCGTAGATGGACTGGGAAATCTGCGGGTAATAGGGCGACGCCGTGGGACGCGCCACCAGGTCATTGCCGGCGCTGGCCACAATCACCGGGGACAGCACCTGCACGTCAGCGGCCTCCCGGACAGCGTCCAGTGTGGGGATGGTGGATGAACGCTTGGCCAGGTCCGTCTGGGTTTCGGCGCTGGTGAGCCATTTCAGGAAGGTCAGCGAGGCACCGAGCTGTTCGGTATGCGGATTTACGTACACGTTCCAGCCGCCCACGGACGCGGCGTTGGTATCCCCGTCACCGAACGCGGGCATGGAGGTGACGCCCACCTTTCCGGCGATGCCTGAGGTTTCCTCATTCTCCGCGGTGGCGTAGGCGTAGGCCCAGTTGCGCATAAAGGCGGCGTCACCGTTGGTGAAGGTCTGCAGCGACTGCGGTTCCTGGTAGGTGGGCACACCGCGGGGGCTCGTCCCGTCCGCCACAAGGTCGCGCATAAACTCCACGGCTTCGGTGGCTTCGGGGGAATCAATCAGCCCTTCGGAGAGGTCCTCATTGACCAGGGACCCGCCGGCCGAGGCCACGAACTCGTTGGTCACGGCGGTCAGTCCCTCGTAGGAGGCGCCCTGCCAGGTGATGCCTTCGGCAACCTCGCCCGCGTCCTGCAGCGTCCGGGCCTGCTCGGCCACCTCCTGCCAGGTTCCGGGCACCGGCAGCCCGTGTTTCTCCAGCAGGTCCTTGCGGTAATACAGGAAGGACTGGTCCAGGGTCAGCGGAATTCCAAACACCTGGTCTTCGAAGGTGGCTCCCTCCACCACCGCGGGATCGAAGCCGTCGAAGTAGTCCTCGGGGAGGTACCGGTCCACCGGCAGCGCCAGCCCGTTATCCGCCAGCTGGGCCGCCCACGCGACATCGCCGTTGTAGATGTCCGGAGTGGAGGCACCGCCCATGATCTGGGTAGCCAGGCTGGCCCGGTTGGTGTCCACGTTGGTGGGCGCGCTTATGACCTCAATGTCGATGTTCGGGTGCTCTGCTTCGAACTCCTCCACCAGCCAGACCCGCGCATCATCGGCGCGGTTTCCAAAGGGGGCCGCCTGCCAGGTGAGGGTCACGGGAGAGGTAGGTTCCGCGGCGCTCTGCCCGGCAGCCGGGTCTTCCTCACCGGGTGAACCGCAGGCAGCGGTGGCCAGCAGCAGGGCGGCAGTACCCAGCACTGCGGTGGTCCGCAGTTGGTGTGCAAGTGGATGCTTCACTCGTTTCCCCATTCGTTGCGCAAGTGTTTGCGTTGAACAACCCCGGGTCAACACGCGGATTATGCCCTATCCACGCCGATCGGAGCTTGCCCGTCAACGTAGCATGCCCGCAACCGAGGAATAAAGGGAGGAAATAACGCAAACGCTTGCGAGTTCGCTAGGCTTACCGGTGTGACAGTTCCCCGCCGCCCCGCCACCATGGCCGACGTTGCCGCCCGCGCTCAGGTTGCCCTCTCCACCGTTTCCCGGGCACTCAACGGCCGCCCCGGGGTGTCCCCGGCCCAGGCCGAACGGATCCGCGCCGTGGCGCGCGAACTGCACTATGCCGTCTCCCCCGCCGCCTCCGGCCTGGTGACGGGGCGCTCCGGCGCCGTCGGCGTGCTGCTGCCGCACATTGACCAGTGGTTCCATTCCACGGCCCTGGCCGGGCTGGAAGATGCCCTGCGCGGGAGCGGCCTGGACGTGCTGCTGTACCGCGCCGAGAGTGCCGCCGACAGGGCGGCGTTTTTCCAGAGCCTGCCGTTCCGCCGCCGGGTGGACGCCCTGGTGGTGATTGCCGTGTCGCTGACGGCGGAGGAAAGCTCCGCACTTTCCGGCCACGGGGTCCCGGTGGTGGCCGTCAGCAGCCGGATCCCCGGGGCCCCGTTTGTCGGGATTGACGACGGCGCCGGCGCTGCGGGCGCCGTCCGGCACCTGACCAATCTGGGGCACCGGCGCATCGCGGTGATCCGTTCCACCAACGCCACCGGATCCTTTGGCTCGGCGTCCACCAGCAGGTTTGCCGGATTCCGGCAGGCCATGGAGGAACGGAAGCTGCCCGTGCCGCCGGAGTACGTGGTCTCGGCACCGTGGGGCATGGAAGGCGGCAGCGAGGCCATGGCCGCGCTGCTCAGTTCCGCCGACATCCCCACCGCGGTTTTCACCGAGTCGGACGAGGTGGCCATCGGCGCCCTGCGCACGCTGCGCCGCTCCAACCTCGTCGCGGGCAGGGACATCTCGGTGATGGGCTTTGACAATCACAGCATGGCGGACCTGATGGATCTCTCCACCGTTGCCCAACCGGTGCGCGAGCAGGGCCGGATTGGCGGGCAGATGGCCCTGGAGGCCATGGAAACCGGTTCGGTGGAACAACCGGAGACGGTGCTGCCCACCCGCCTGATTGTCCGCGGAACAACTGCTGCCCCCGGCGCGGAATAATCAGCATGCTTGCTGGTTGTAGCAAGCATGAGCACACATGAGAGCACACCGCAGATCAGGACCATCGGACTTATCGGCAGCGGCAACATTGGATCGCAGCTGGCGCGGCTGGCGATCAAGCAGGGCTACGACGTCGTCCTCAGCAATTCGCGGGGACCCGAAACGCTGCAGCCGCTCATCATGGAGCTCGGTGACCATGCCCGGGCGGCCACCCCTGCCGAGGCCGCGACCGCCGGAGATGTGGTGGTGGTGACCATTCCGCTGAAGAACTATGCGGATGTTCCGGTGGAGGAACTGCGCGGCAAAACCGTTATTGACACCATGAACTACTACCCGCAGCGGGACGGCAGCATTCCCGAACTGGATGATGAGTCCACTACCACCAGCGAACTGCTGCAGGCGCACCTGCCGGACTCGCACGTGGTGAAGGCGTTCAACAACATCATGTCCGACCACCTCACCAGTCAGGGGTCGCCGGCGGGCACGCCCAACCGCCGGGCCCTGCCCATTGCCGGCGACGATGCCGCGGCCAAGGAGCTGGTGGGCTCGCTGATCAATGAGTTCGGCTTCGACGTGGTGGATGCCGGACCGCTCGCCGAGGGCTGGCGGTGGCAGCGGGATACTCCCGCCTACGTCAGCGCACTGGATGCCAAGGGTATGGAGCAGGCACTTGCCGAAGCCCGCCGCTACGCGGACATGGCCTGACCGGCACTGAAGCCTTGGCAAAGAAGCCTCCCGCCTATTGGCGGGAGGCTTCTTTGCCGTGCGGTGTGCGCGGGACAGCGCTACGGGATCAGCACCAGCCGGATGGGGTTGCCTTCCTTGGCGTCCAGGGCCTTTACTGCCGCCTCCGCGTCGGCCAGCGGTATGCGGGCGCTGACGGACTTGGCGAAGTCCAGCCGGCCCAGCCGGGTCAGGGACACCAGCTGCGGCACGTGGTGGGCTTCGGAACCGTAGTGCCCGCGGATCTGCTTGCGGGCGTAGGAGAACCCGGTGCTGTCATTGATGGTCATCGGCTTTCCGCTCAGACCCACCAGCACCAGCCGGCCGCGCAGGCCCAGGCAGTTAATCGCCTGGCTGCGCACGGCGTCGACACCGGCAAAGTCCAGGGCAACGTCCAGGCCCCGGCCACCGGTCGCTGCCTTCATGGCGGCGGAGAAATCCTCCGCCATCGGGTCCAGCGCAATATCGGCACCGAACTCCAGCGCCCGCTCACGGGCCTCGGGAATCGGGTCCACCGCAATGATGGGAGCCGCGCCGATCAGGCGCAGCAGCTGGACGCCGTGGGCACCCAGCCCGCCGATGCCCCAGACACCCACGGCTTCACCGGCACGGACATCCGCAGTGGAAGCAATGGCACCCCACGGGGTGGAGACGGCGTCGGGAATGATCGAGGCCTGGTCAAAGGGAATGTCCTCGCCCAGCGGAACCAGCACACCGGCGGGAACAACAAGGTACTCCGCCCAGCCGCCGTCGTAGTCCACCCCCATGGTGAGCGTGACCCCGTTGTGCTCGTAGCCGGCCTGGACCACCACGCGGTCACCGGGTGCCACGGAGGTGACGCCCGCGCCGGGAAGATCCACAGTTCCGGCTACTTCGTGGCCGAGGGTGACTTCGCTGCCTTTGAGGAACTGCGGGCGCAGCAGCCCCTGGATCAGGTGGACATCGGAGAGGCAGACGCCGGCAGCTCCGACCCGGACCCGGACAAAACCCGGTCCGGGTTCGGGAATCGGGACTTCCTTCATGGCGAAAGTGCCTGTTTCAACATTGAGACGTCCGGCGATCATGGTGCCGGAAGAAGTGTCGGTAGTGCCGTTAGACATCGAAAACCTCTTTTGAGCGGAAACTGCGGGGGCAAATGCGGCCGCGGCTCCCATTATCTGCCCGCGTCAGGAATGCGCAAAAAAGCAGGCGGGCAGCACCGGGTGCTGCCCGCCTGCCCCTGTCCGCGGGGTTATGCCTGCAGGGTTACGCCTGCAGGATGACCTTCAGGGCGTCTGTTTCTGCTGCCCGGGAGAAAGTGTCGTAGGCCTGCATAATGTCATGCAGCGGATACCGGTGACTGATGAATTCCTCGGCCGGGAGCTTCCCCTCGGCCACCAGCTTCAGCAGCATGGGCAGGGTATTGGTATTCACCAGGCCCATGCTGATATCGATGTTCTCGATCCACAGCCGGTCCAGTTCCAGGCTCACCGGTTTGCCGTGCACTCCCACGTTGGCCACATTTCCGCCGGGCCGGACAATCTTGGTGCACATGTCGAAGGTCGTGGGGATGCCTACCGCTTCCACCGCTACGTCCACGCCCCAGCCGTCCGTCTGGGCCATAATCTGATCGCGCCAGTCCGCGTCGCCGGAATTCACCCCGTGGGTAGCCCCGAACTTGCGGGCCTGCTCCACCCGGTTCGCGTCCAGGTCCACGGCAATGACCTTCGCAGCCCCGTACAGCTTTGCCGTGGCAATGACTGCCAGCCCCACGGGTCCGGCGCCGATCACCGCTACTACGTCACCGGGCTTGGTCCGCCCGTACTGGACACCCATCTCAAAGCCGGTGGGAAAAATATCGCTGAGCAGCACCCCATGTTCCTGGGATACGTTGTCCGGCAGGTGGTAGAGCGAGGTATCCGCGTACGGGGCCCGCACGTATTCGGCCTGGGTGCCGTCAATCAGGTGGCCGAAAATCCAGCCAATGCCAACACTGCCTTCCTCGCCGAGACAGTGCGAGTACAGGCCGTCGCGGCAGAACGAGCAGGATCCGTCTGCGGAGACGCAGGAGAGAATGACTTTGTCCCCCACCTTGAAGTTCGTGACGCCGCTGCCGGTTTCGGTGACGGTGCCGACTCCCTCATGGCCGAGGATCCGCCCCGGTGTTACGGCCGGTACGTCGCCCTTGAGGATGTGCAGATCGGTGCCGCAGATGGTGGTGGAATCAATCTTGACGATCGCGTCGCGTGTGTCCCGGATCTGCGGATCCGGAACATCCTTCCAGGACTTCTGTCCGGGACCTTCGTAAACGAGTGCTTTCATAATGTCCTCGCCTGGTCATCCGACCACAAGCAGGGCCATTGATGTGCCTGCTTTTCGGGAGCTTCCCGGAACATACCTGCCGTGGTTGCAGGCAGCCGTCGGATGCTTTCCAGCCTAGGTCCTGGCCCGGGACGTGAGAAGAAGGCGGGGGCTATCGTCCGTCCACATACAGCCATTTGCCGTGCTCGCGGACAAAGCTGCTCAGCTCCTGCTGCGTGCCGCGAATACCGTCCTGCCGGTAGTGGGCCCGGAATTCCACCGTCCCGGTCGAATCCAGCGGACCTCCACCGGTTGTCGCCAGGATGTCCAGCCGGCGCCATTCGAGGTCCGGGTCCAGTTCCAGGTCCGCGGGGCGGTGGTCCGGATGCCAGGTGGCCAGCAGGTAGGGCACGTTCCCGGTAGCGAATGCACTGTAGCGCGAGCGCATCAGGGCCTCGGCGGTGGGGGCGGATGCCCGCCCGGCATGGAAGCGGCCGCAGCACTCGCCATAGGTTTCGCCGCTGAGGCAGGGACAGCGTGAGGACACGGGAAGGGCCGGTGTGGGGGTGGCAGAACTCATCTCACCAGTATCCCGCGTTCTGCAGCGGCTACGGGCCGAAACTCTCCTGCAGGCGTTCCAGGTTATGCCCGATATTGCCGGGAAGAGCCCCGCCTTCGGGGAGTGCCCCCATCCGGCCGAGGACCAGGACAACCGCGGCTGTCAGCACGGTCACCACCAGCAGGGCGAGCAGGGCACGTTTGCCTGAGGCGGGCCTGGGATCGGCGACCACCTGCACCCGCGAAGACGTAGCGGCGCGTGGGGCCGAACCGGTGGCAGCCCCCACCCGCGGCGGGACCTTGGGCGCGGAGGTCAGGGGCAGGGCAGCCGATTCCATCGAGGTGCCGGGCAGCTCCGGCTGCGCAGACAGTGGAGCCGAGGGAAGCGGGGCCGAGGGATGAATCGGTGCGGCAGCCGGCGGTTCCACACCGGGGGCGGTCACCGGGCCGTTCCACATTTCCGCCGAGATGGGCGGGGGGCCCGACGTCCCGGCTGCACGGACCACTCCCCTATCACGGCGCGATTCGAGCAGTGCCGCCGAGACCTCCGCCGCCGTCGGACGCCCGTCCGGATCACGGCTGGTCATGGCGGCGAGCAGGTCGCGCCAGTGGCCGTCGAGAAAGGAGGGCAGGTCAGGGTCCCGGCTGAGCCTGGCGACCGCGGATTCGATGGCGCTGCCGCCGAATTCCACTTTTCCGGTGAGGCATTCGAGCAGGACCAGACCCAGGGAATACACGTCGCTGGGCGCGCCGGCGCCCATCCCGGACGCCTGCTCCGGGCTGAGGTAGTTCGCGGTGCCAAGCGTGGCACCTGCAGCGGTGATCCGGGCTCCGTCGAGGATCCGGGCAATGCCGAAATCGGTCAGCTTAGCCCGCGGCGCCGTGCCCTCAATGGCCGGGGGCAGCAGGATGTTCGCCGGTTTTACGTCCCGGTGCACCACCCCGCGTTGATGGATATATGCCAGCGCACCCGCCAGCTCGGCCCCGATGAAGCCGACGTCGCCCTGCCGGACCTCGCCGTCGCGCAGCCGCTTCCGCAGGTCCGTTCCGTCCACCAGCTCCATCACGAGGTAGGTCCGCGGCTCGCCGGCTTCAGCGTCAGCCCGCACGCCGTCGTCCTTGCCCGCGTCGAAGAGAGTCACCAGCCCCGGATGCGAGAGTGAGGCCAGGAGCCGCATTTCGTTTTCCTGCCGCCCGACGTCGTCCGGAGCAACAGCGCTGGCCCGGAACAACTTGACCGCGATGCTTCGCCCGAGTGCGTCGTCCCGGCCCCGGTAGACGGTGGCCATCCCACCATGCCCGATGGGTTCGATGAGACGGTATCGGCCTGCAATGAGCCTGTCCAGGCCACCCGTTGCGCTGATTTCCATGCTGCAACCTTCTCTCGCCCTCTCCAGCGTAGCGGAGCAGATTCGTGGCGTAGATGGCCCGTAACGACTTTTTTTTCGCTTGGATTTACCCCTCGTGGATGCCCCGAAACTGCGCTAAACTGGCCCGCCGCAAAACCCGGCACGGCGCGGTTCCTGCCGTTGTGAGCCCGCCGTCGGGAAACGTGGGGCAACACGCACAGAGCCCGCCGCCAAGGTACGGCGGCGGGCCCTGCATCCGGTGACTTCAGCTGTTAGGCCGGGCTGCCGGTTTGCGTCAGGACCGCCTTGGGCAGGCGGTGGATGGTGACCGCGCCCACGGCGGTGAAGGGATGCAGCGGATCCGGCTCTGCCGACCCCGTCGGGCCGCCTAGCTGGGAATCCGCCACAGCGCTCATGACCGCGTAGGCATCCCCCTGGTCCCACCCATGGTCAGACACAAGGAAGCTGAACATGTCCTCATACCCCCGGGTAATGCTCTCCTGTACCGGATCCCCCAATCCCACGAAGATCCATTCATCCTCAGTCTCGACCCGGGGGGCACGCAGGGTCATGTCTTTGACCAGGTCCACGCTGACGACGGCGATGCCTTCCGCCTCGATGGCCACGAAGGAGGACTCCCCCTCGGCCATGATGGCGTGGATATCGCCGATGGAGAGGTAGGCACCCTCTACCATCACCGGCAGATAGACGGTTGAGCCGGGCCGGCACTGGACCAGGTCCATGTTTCCGCCCTGCGGAGTGGACGGCATGATGGTTGAGTTACTGCCCTCCGCCGGGGCGGTGCCGATGCAGCCGATCATGGGACGCGGGGCAAAGGTGTGACGCTCGGTGACGTGCACGCCGTCGTCGTCAATCGGGATGCGCCGGGTGAACATCTCCTCGCCCATCACATGCTGCAGGGCACCGGACCCTGGAAGGCTGACGGACCAGCCGCGGTCCTTGAGCCGGATCTCGTGGATGGTGACCGCCAGGGCATCGCCCGGCATGGCACCCTCAACGTAGACGGGCCCGGTGACCGGGTTGATCCCGACAGTGAGCTTGTCCATGTCGCGGAACTCGTGGAGCTGGGCGTACACCTCGTCGCTGGTTTCAAAGCCGATTGTTTCGCCTGTCCCGGGCGCGATTTTCAGCGCAGGGCTTTCAGTGGCGGCAAAACCGAACCTGCCGTGGGTTTTGTCCAGAAAGTGATCCATGTGTTTATGCCTTTCCCTGGCCCGGTGCGGCTACTGATACGGCGTCCCCGTCGCCGGAGAGATCCGTCTTCCGCCCCGTGGCACGGTAGTAAATGAACACGCCCGCGCCGATGAGCAGCCAGACCAGTCCGCCCACCTTCGCTTCCGTGTTCGCGTTGAACAAAACGTAGCCGATGATGAGGAACCCGATTACGGGCACGGCCAGGTGCAGCAGGAAGTTCCGGGATTTCTTCCGGACGATGAACAGTACGATCACCGACAGGTGCAGGAGCATAAAGCCGAACAGGGCGCCGAAGTTCACCAGCGAGGAAATCAGGTCGATCTGGCCTACGAAGAACAGGACCAGGACGGCGGAGATTCCCGAGACAAGCAGGATGGCGTTTTGGGGCACCTGGCGGGAATTGATGCGGCTCAGCATTGCCGGCAGCTGCCGGTCCCGGCTCATTGAATAGAGCAGGCGCGAGGTGGCTGCCTGAGCGGCCATGGCATTTGCGATGCCGACGGCCACCACGTTCACTGCGAGGAAGGCGGTAGCCCAGCCACTGCTGGAGGCGGCCTCGACAATGGTGAAGAACGCGTTGCCTACCTCGTCATCCCCGAAGGACTCACGTCCGCCGGCCAGTGCGCTGGCCAGCCAGGTCTGCAGGATAAAGCAGGACGCCACGATAATCAGCGCGGTGATCATGGCCTTGCCGGCGCTGTTCCGGCCGCCGGTGGATTCTTCGGCCATGGTGGAGATGCCGTCGAAGCCCAGGAAGCTGAGCACTGCGATGGACAGGGCCGAGGCAATGAGCGGTCCGGAGACTGTTTCCGGATCCCACAGCGGAGCCCAGGTGAGTTCTGCTCCGGGAACCGTGCCGCCGTTGAGCGCCGTAACTGCGATGACCACGAAGATGACGATGAACAGCAGTTCGATGGCCAGGAAAACCCGGTTCATCAGCTTGATGGAACTGATGCCGGCGAGGTTGACCACGGTATTGATGACAACGAACACGACGGCCCAGATCCAGCGGGGCGTCTCCGGGAAAATGCCCACCATGGACTCAGCCGCGAAAACGTAGAGCAGGGTCGGCACCAGGAGGTAGTCCAGCAGAATGGCCCATCCGGCGAAGAACCCCACGTTCGGATGGATTCCGCGGCCTACGTAGGAGAACACCGACCCGGCCAACGGAATGTGCTTGGCCATCTGCGCATACGCGAGAGCCGTGAAGATCATGGCAATGAGCCCGATGAGGTACACAAGCGGCACCATGCCGCCGGAAGCGTTGTACACCGTGCCGAAAATGGCCCACGGTGCGATGGGCAGCATAAAAATCAGGCCGTAAATAAGGAGATCGGCCGTGGAAACTGACCGGCGGAGTTCCTGCTTGTAACCCAGGGATTCCAGCTCCTGCTGGGAATCGCGCTCCGGGGAGCGGGGGGAACGGTTCATGGCGTTGTGCTTTCGGGCTCGAAGGAGCCGACATGGAAACCCGGCGATGGAGATGCCGCCGGGGCCGGCGAAAATCATCATTACCGAGGAAAGGTATCGAAACAAGACCAATAAGCCGATTAGTATGTTTGTTACGCATCGACGCCTCTCCGCCAGGAGTCAGGCTGACCAGGAGGACAGCAATGACCGGCACCGTTGGCGGCTTGGACACCCCGCTTGAGAGTTCGTCCCGGGTGGATGAGATAGTGGACCGCCTGGTGACAGCCATTGCGATTGGCGAGTACCTGCCCGGTTCCAGGCTCCCTGCCGAACGCGACCTCGCCGCCTCACTGCAGGTGGGCCGGATGACAGTGCGGGCCGCCATTGCGCGGCTCGTGGACCAGGGCCTGCTGCGCACCCAGCGGGGCCGGAACGGCGGCTCGTTTGTCTGTCAGGAGCAGCCTCCGACCTCCTCGGGCCCGGCCGTCCGCAGAATCCTTTCCAGCCGGTGGGAGGCTCTGCGGGATACCTGCGAGGCAGTGTCCCTGCTGCAGGGAACCGTCTGCCGGGCAGCGGCGGTGAACCGGACGGCAGCGGACATAGACGTTTTGGCCCGGCGACTTGAAGCATTCCGCGCGGCAGCCTCCGGCCTGGAATCCCAGCAGGCCGACGGCCAGTTGCACCTGGCAATCAGCGCCGCCGCGCACAACGCCACCCTGCAGGCTGTGCTTGCCGAAGTGGAAGGCCGAGTCAGCATCGCGGCGCCGTCACACGTTTGGGGAGATGCCGCCGGCATGCGGGACATGGAGAAAAGGTCACTGGCGGACCATGAACTCCTGGTTGCGGCAATTATCGAACAGCGTGCCGCCGACGCCGAGAGGATCGGTCGCGAGCACGCCCGGATTGACCTGGAGCTCCTGGAAAGCGCCCTGGACCGATGGGTGTAGCCGCACCCTGCCGCGCCGCAGGGAACGCAAAAGCAGGACGGGAAATCCCGTCCTGCTCCTGATTCAAGCCGGCCCGTGAAACGGACCTGAAAGTCTGGTTAGACGACCTGGATGTTAACCGCCTGCGGGCCCTTCGGACCCTGCTCGGTATCGAAGCTAACCTTCTGGTTTTCTTCGAGCGACCGGTAGCCACTGGCGTTGATAGCGGAGTAGTGAGCGAAAACATCGGCACTGCCGTCGTCGGGCTCGATGAAGCCGAAGCCCTTTTCAGCGTTGAACCATTTCACGGTACCTGTTGCCATTTTTAATCATCCTTCTTAACGAAACCTGCCCCGACCTTCGGGGAGTTTCACGTCGCGCTGCCTTTTTGGACAAGTACAGAAAAAGCGGCTCGCCCTGGATCTGGGTTCCGCCGCTTGAACATACACATTGCACAACACCGCAACTGCTCAAAGTATATAACGCACCCCCGGGAGAGTCACCCCTCCGTGACCCCATAGGGTGGAAGTATGGACTCCCCGATTGAGAACTACCTGCGCCGGATCCACGCCGAGATAGCGGGCATGAAAGACGGCCATCCGTACAGCGCCATTCCGGCCATGGCCAACGTTGACCCCGACCACTTCGGCATAGCGCTGGCTACCGCCGACGGGTACGTCTATGAGGTGGGCGACACCCGCGAAGAGTTCAGCATCCAATCCATTTCCAAACCGTTCACCTACGGGCTGGCCCTGTCTGATCTGGGCATGGACGCGGTGGACGAAAAAGTGGACGTGGAACCTTCCGGCGACTCGTTCAACGAGATTTCCCTGGCTGAAGGTACCGGCCGGCCCGCCAATGCCATGATCAATGCCGGCGCCCTTACCGCAACGTCCCTGGTCAAAGGGTCCGGCGGCAGGTCCCGGTTCAAACGGATCCTGGATACCTATTCCGCCTTCGCCGGCCGGAGCCTGGACGTCAGCGAGCGGATCTACGCTTCCGAACTGAAATCCGGGCACCGCAACACTGCGCTGGCGTACCTGCTGCGCTCCTTCGGCATTATTGAATCCGATCCCAAACCCATCATCGAGGACTATTTCCGGCAGTGCTCCGTGCTGGTCAATGCCCGGGACCTGGCCCTGATGGCAGCGACGCTCGCCAATGGCGGCAGGCATCCCCTCTCCGGGGATGAAGTGCTGGACCTTTTCTCCGTTGAACGCGTCCTCTCGGTCATGACCACCTGCGGCATGTACGACGACGCCGGCTCCTGGATCAGCAACGTGGGCATGCCCGCCAAATCAGGTGTGGCCGGAGGCATCCTGGCTGTCCTGCCCGGGCAGGTGGGCCTGGCCGTCTACTCCCCTCCCCTGGACGAGCACGGCAACAGCGTGCGCGGCGTTGCCGTCAGCCAGCGGCTGTCCTCTGATCTGGGCCTCCATTTTGTCCGGGCCGCCCGAACCGGCCGTTCGGCCATCCGGGCTATTTACGACATTACGGCCACTCCCTCCGGCATCCGCCGCACTGATGAGGCGGCCGAAATCCTTGCCGGACACGGGCACCGGGTGCAGGTTATCGAGCTCAACGGCGATCTTCTTTTCGCCGGGGCGGAGTCCATGGTCCGCGCCCTCAGCGACCTGCCGGACGAGGTGGAAATTGTCGTCGCCGATCTGCGCAGTGTTGATGAAGTCTCCGACGTCGCCATCCGGCTGATTGCCGAGGCGGAGGACATGCTCCGCCGTGACGGCCGTGAACTGGCCCTGGTGGACGTGGAGGGATCGGTTACCGATGCGCTGCAGGAGCTTGGCCGGGACACCGCCTCCTTCACCACCCGTTCCGCCGCCGTTGAATGGTGCGAGAACAGGCTGCTGGAGGGGCATGGCTCCGAGCTGGTGCTGCCGGCCAGCATCAATCCGGCGGATTCGCCTGCCCTGAGTCCCCTGCGGCCGGAGGAAGCCGGGCTGCTGCAGGACATGATGGAGGAGCGCACCTACGACGACGGCGACGTTGTCCGGCGCGTGGGCCAGCGTTTCGGAGGCGTGTTCTTTATCGTCTCGGGTCATATCACCACCTCCATGCCCGGGCCGGACGGCAGCAGGGTGAAGCTTGCCACGCTGGGGCCGGGCATGACGTTTGGTGAAATGGCCATGGGCGAGGACAAGCGGCAGGAAACCACGGTCAAGGCATCAGGGCCGCTGAAGGTTATGGTCCTGACCGCCGATTCCATTGATGAACTGGCGGCCAAGGATCCAATCCTCAGCATGAACCTTTGGAAGGCCCTGACCCAGGACGCCTACACCCGCGTGGAACAGTACCTGCGCGAGGCTGCCGTGCGGATTCACGACTAGGTTTGTGTCCTTCCCTTCGCTGCGAGGGGAAGGACTCAACCCCGGGGATCCGGCTACAACCGGGTCTCGGCGGGTGCACCGGTTAACGCAAAAGCAGGACGGGCGAACCCGTCCTGCTTTTTACTGTTACGGCGCTGAAGCCGTTACAAAGTCTCTAAGAAATTAGAGGGCCTGGATGTTCGAGGCCTGCGGGCCCTTGGGGCCCTGCTCGGTGTCGAAGCTAACCTTCTGGTTCTCGTCCAGCGACTTGTAGCCGTTGGAGTTGATAGCGGAGTAGTGAGCGAAGACGTCGGCGCTGCCGTCGTCGGGCTCAATGAAGCCGAAGCCCTTTTCGGAGTTGAACCATTTCACGGTACCTGTAGCCATTTTAATATTCCTTCTGGATTGAAACACTTCCCGACTTTCGGGAGGTTTCAGTCGCGGTGTTCCTTTACCGCTTTTACAGAAAAGCGGCTAGCCCGTGTGGGTTTCGCCGCTTGAAATACAAAATGCGCAACACAACAACTGCGTTTCAGCCTACACGAGGTTGGCCGTAAGACCAAACTGCCGCCTCTGCCTGGCTAATCCGGAAGCATCAGGTCCGCAGGAATCCGCTCCCGGTTCGGCACCCGGCGCACCAGCAGGGGATCTATCCGCTGCCCCCTCCGCAGGACGGTCACATCACCCGTGGTTTCCAGAACGGCAGCGGCCACTTCAGAAAGATTGCAGATTCCCGCCTGCCGCAGCTTGAAGTACAGCTCATCCTCCACCACCCGCGCGCGGCGCAGGCCCTCAGGAAGTATCTCGCTGCCGGCCATCAGGAGTATCGGCCGGCTGGAGAGGAACCGGATGTCCTTCGCCCGGCACCAGCGCTCCAGGCGCAGCATCGCGAACAGTGTGGCCAGGCCGATGATGCCGGCGCTGAGGGTGGGGGTATAGCCGAGGACCACGCGGCCCAGCAGCGAACCGAGGGCAATCACCACGGCTTTGTCCAAGGTTGACCACGTGGCCAGTGCGCGCAGTCCGAAGGCCCGGACCAAAAGATAGAAGGCCGCGTAGATGCCCACGGCCCCCAGGACTACCCAAAGTGCTTCCAACGGGGTGATGCCGAGGTTATGCCACACGGCGTAGCTCCTTCTATAAGGAAATCTTCGAGTGCGGGTGTCCCCCGATGCTAGCGCCGTGGCCCGGACCGGCAGAAGCCCCGGCCTGCCCGGAGCAGACCTGCGGACCAGGCGAGCCTCAGAACAGACCGGACCCTTGGGGGCCTCAGACGAAGACCGGATCGCCCATGTAGGCCGCTGCCATCTCCTTCTGCTCCGGTGTCAGGCGCTGCAGCCCGCCCGTGGTGCCGTCTACAAAGGCCAGGGTGGTCTCCGCGCGCACGCAGGGTTTGCCGGTGACCGGATCGGAGATGACATAGGCGAGGGTCAGGCTGGCGCCCTTGAGCGCACTGATCCAGACATCGACGTCGGCCGGAATGTTCCGATAGGTCAGTTCGGCGACGTAACGGATGCGGTGTTCCACCACCAGGGACTGCGTGCCCGGGGGAACATCGGTGAACAGCGGCACGGCGGGCGCGATGCCCGGTCCTCCCGTGCCGCCGGGAGGACCGAACGCATGCACGCGTGCCTCTTCCAGCATGCGCACTATTTCCACGTTGTTGATATGCCCGTAGGCATCCATGTCGCCCCAGCGCATGGGAACCGGACAATGGAGGGCGGAGGGTGCAACCCCGGGGTTAGTGCTCATCCTTCATATCTAGCACAGGCCCGGTGCAGGGAAGGCCTAGGCGCCGACGGGCAGCGCTGCCTCTGCGAGCAGTTCGAAGGAGCGCAGGCGGGTCTCCAAGGTGGCCGTCTGCGTGGCGACAATCAGCTCATCCGCCTGCGCATGCCCGGTGAACCAGTCCAGGTAGTCCCGGACCTCCCCGGGATTGCCCACGGCGGAGTAGCGGCCCATCTGCTTGACCTGCTGTCCGCCCGGGGACTGCAGGATCGCGTCGGCTTCCTCGTCCGTGAAGGTGCGGTCGCGGCCGAAGAGCTGGGTCACGCGGCGGCGCATTGAATCGGCGAACAGCTCCTGGGCTTCTTCGGTGGTATCTGCGGCAATGACGTTAACGCCGGCAATAACGTACGGCTCTGCCAGCTGCGCCGAGGGCTTGAAGTCCCGCCGGTAAATGCTGACGGCGTCCTGCAGGGCCTGCGGGGCAAAATGCGAGGCAAAGGAGTACGGCAGGCCCAGGGCTGCGGCCAGCTTGGCGCCGAAGAGTGAGGAGCCAAGGATGTACAGCGGCACGTTGGTGCCGGCGCCCGGCGTCGCGCTGATCCCGGGAATCAGGGTGTTGCCGGTCAGGTAACCCTGCAGCTCCTGGACGTCCTGCGGGAAGCTGTCTGCCGACATGGGGTCACGGCGCAGTGCGCGCATGGTCTTCTGGTCACTACCGGGTGCACGCCCCAACCCCAGGTCGATGCGGCCGGGGAACAGCGTTTCCAGGGTGCCGAACTGCTCGGCAATGGTCAAAGGCGCATGGTTGGGCAGCATCACGCCGCCGGCGCCCAGCCGGATGCTCTCGGTGTGCGCTGCAATGTAGCCAATCAGCACACTGGTGGCAGAGGAAGCGATGGTGGGCATGTTGTGGTGTTCGGCGTACCAGATGCGGGTGTAACCGAGCTTTTCCGCCTCCCGGGCCAGCGCCAGCGAGGAAGCGAAGGAATCCCTCGCGCTCTCGCCCTCATCGATGATGGCGAGATCGAGAATGGAGAGCGGGACAGTCATGGGGGTGCTTGCCTTTCAGTTGCCTGCATGCCGGCAGTTTTGTCCGGGCACGCCAGATACAACCGCGGCGGCCGCCGGCTTATTTCATCCGGTCGTATGTTGGGGCTAACGCCTTTGCCGCGCCCGGGACAGCATTAGGAGCGGCCGCCGTGGCGTGCAAGGTAGCCGGCCAGCCGGCTAAAGGACTCGCCCCACCCGGTTTCATGCGCCCGCAGCTCCCTGTCCCCGACGAACGGGCCTGCCCGGAACGTCATGCGGGTGAGCGCTTCGCCATCCAGGTCCGGCAGGGGCTGCAGCGCCACGGTGATCAGCCGCACCGGGCCTGCGGGGGTGCCGTCCGCTTGCCTCCACTGCATTGTCACCTCCAAGCGGTGCGGCGGTTCCAGTACCCGGTATTCGCCGGCCCACCACATCTCGTCGCCCGTGGCGGTATGAACCATACAGGCCTGGTAGTTCCCGCCTTCGTGGGCATTGGCTACGATTCGGTCCGGCGGAACCACAAAACCTTCGGCTCCCCACCACGACGTAATCCGGGAGAGGTCCAGCCACGCAGAGTAGATGGCAGCAGGAGCGGAAGGCAGATCCCGCACCATGTGCAGGAAGTCCACCCCGTCATCGGGAAGCTCGTCATCCATGGGACGCTCCTAGCGGCACGGGGGCGGGTGGTTAGCGCGGGGGTACGGACAGCGCGGCTGGATCTCCTTCCAGTGTGGAACCCCTGCCGGACGGGCACAATCCCGCCGGGGTCCGGATCCGGCCGCTAGGTTGGATGACGTGAGCATCCATATCGGAACATCGGGCTGGGCCTACAACCACTGGCGCAATGTGCTGTACCCCAAAGGCGTACCGGCACGCATATGGCTGGAAAAGTACGCGGAGGAATTCGACACCGTGGAATTGAACGGCAGCTTCTACCGCTGGCCCCGGGAAGAAGCGTTCGCTGCGTATCGGGACCGGTTGCCGGAGGGGTACGTCTTCTCCGTTAAAGCCCCGCGCGGGCTGACGCACGCCCGCAAGCTGCGGGATCCGGATGAGTGGATTGGACGCATCGACCGCTGTTTCCAGGTGCTGGGAAACCGCGCCGGTGTGCTGCTGTTCCAGCTTTCCCCCGACATGGAGCGCAACGACGAACGTTTGGACTACGTGCTCTCCCAGCTGCCCGGAAGCATCCGGGTGGCGGTGGAATTCCGACACGACAGCTGGGATTCCGAGGACGTCTTCAGCCTGCTGGAGCGGCACAACGCTGCGTACACGGTGATGAGCGGCGCCCACCTTCCCTGCACCCTGCGCGCGACAGCGGATTTTGTGTACGTCCGGCTGCACGGCCCGGACCCGGAGCACCTGTACGCGGGATCCTATTCGGAACAGGACCTGGCGTGGTGGGCGGCACGGATCCGCGAATGGGACCAATCAGGAAAAGACGTGTATGCATACTTCAACAACGACGGCGAGGGCCATGCCGTGCGGAACGCGTGGCGCCTGCGGGAACTGATGTCCATGTGACGTCTGACATACTTGGATGCCGTAACCCCTGATCCACCCCCTAAATGAACGGCAATCCAAGATAATGACTGACCAGACGTACAAGGTGATCGCCATGGCGGTCTACATGCTCGCGATGCTGGCTATCGGTTGGTGGGCCTACCGGAAGACCAACAGCCTCGACGACTACATGCTGGCCGGCCGGGACCTGAAACCGGGCGTCGCCGCCCTGAGCGCCGGCGCCTCGGATATGTCCGGCTGGCTCCTGATGGGGCTGCCCGGCGCCATCTATGTTTCCGGCCTGGTGGAAGGCTGGATCGCCGTCGGGCTCACCGTCGGTGCCTGGCTGAACTGGAAGTTCGTCGCTCCGCGGCTGCGTGCCTACACCCTGGTGGCCAACAACTCGATTACGGTTCCCAGCTTCCTGGAAAACCGGCTCCGGGACCGCTCCCGGACGCTGCGTGTAGTCTCCGGCATCATCATCCTGGTCTTCTTCACGTTCTATGTTTCCTCCGGCATGGTGGCCGGCGGTGTCTTCTTTGAAAGCTCCTTCGGCTCCACGTACGTCACCGGAATGCTGATCGTGGCCGTAGTGACCATCGCCTACACGCTCTTCGGCGGATTCCTCGCCGCCAGCTACACCGACGTGGTGCAGGGACTCATGATGGTTGCGGCGCTGATCCTCGTTCCGGCGGTGGGACTGGCACAGGTGGGCGGTTTCGGTGGCATGGTCGACTCCATCCGCGAGGTGAACCCGGACATGCTCGACCCGATCGCCGGCGGCACAGCGCTCGGCATTATTTCGGCGCTGGCCTGGGGCCTGGGCTACTTCGGCCAGCCGCACATCATTGTCCGGTTCATGGCACTGCGCTCCCCTGCCGATGCCAAGGCGGGACGGCGCATCGGCGTCGGCTGGATGCTCTTCAGCGTCGTCGGTGCCATGTTCACGGCCCTGGTGGGCGTGGCCTACTTCCAGCAGAACGCACTGACCCTGGACGATCCCGAAGCCGTGTTCCTGAGCCTCGCGCAGATCTTCTTCCATCCGCTGGTGGCCGGTTTCGTCCTGGCAGCAGTGCTGGCCGCGATCATGAGCACCATTTCCTCCCAGCTCATCGTGACGTCCTCGGCCCTGGTGGAGGACCTGTACAAGATTGTGCTGAAGCGGGACGCTTCATCGAAGTCCCTGGTGATGCTGGGCCGCCTCGGCGTGCTGGTGGTGTCGGTGATTTCCATCCTCATCGCCCTGGGCCGCAACTCCACCATCCTGGACCTCGTCGGTTTCGCCTGGGCCGGTTTCGGAGCAGCCTTTGGCCCCACCATCCTGCTGGCCCTGTTCTGGCGCCGCCTGAGCATTGCCGGCGCGCTGACCGGCATGATCGCCGGCGCGCTGACCGCCTACATCTGGGGCAGCATCGACGCCCTGTCCGGAACGCTGTACGAGATTGTGCCCGGTTTCTTCATCAACGTGATCCTGGCCGTGGTGGTCAGCCTGTTCACGCACAAACCCTCTCCGGAGGTTGAGGCGGAGTTCGACGACGCCGTGCGGCTGGCGAAGGAGCCGGCAGCAGCCGTCTCCGAGACCGTACCCGCCAGCTAGGTCCCACGGCAGTCGGCGGCGTTGTCCCCTCCGGGACGGCGCCGCCGAACCTGCTTAAATGCCCGGTTTCTAAATCCCCAGTGAGTCCAGGGTTTTGCGCAGGGTCTCCGCCGAATCCATCAGCTTGTTCTTCTCCGCATCATCCAGCGGCATTTCCAGCATCTTGTAGACGCCGTTGTGCCCCACGATCGAGGGCAGCGACAGGGCAACTCCCCGGATCCCGTACTCCCCGGCGAGCGTGGCCGATACCGGGAGTACGGCGTTTTCGGCGTTCAGGACCGCTTCCACAATCCGCACACCGGCAAGGCCGATGGCGTAGTTCGTGGCGCCCTTGCCCTCGATCACCCGGTAGGCGGCGTTGATCACATCATGGGTGGCAGCCGCCAGGAACTCATCGGTGAAGACCTGGCGCCCGCTGACCTGCCACTCCCGGATGGGGACCGGTCCGATGGTTGCGTTGGACCAGACGGGGAATTCCGAGTCTCCGTGCTCCCCGATGATGGTGGCATGCACGCTGGTCATCAGCACATGTGCCTCACGGGCCAGCAGGAGGCGCAGGCGCGAGGTATCCAGGACAGTGCCGGAGGAGAAGATGCGGTTGCGCGGCAGGCCGCCGATCTTCTGCGCCGCTACTGCCAGGACATCCGCAGGATTGGTGACCTGGATATACACCGCGTCCGGGGCCTGTTCCATGAGCTGCGGCATCAGCGACTCCAGGATCCGCACATTGGTGCCGGCCAGGTCCAGCCGGCTTTGGCCCGGCTGCTGGCGGGCGCCGGCGGTTATCACTATGACGTCGGATCCGGCGAGCGCTTCAATGTTCCCGCCCCCGGTAACCGTATTGGCCCCGGTGAACTGGGTGCCGTGGGCCAGGTCCAGCGATTCGGCCTCCGCCTTGACCGCATCGATGTCATAGATGGCAATCTCGCGGGCGGTGTCCCTGATGATGGCTGCGTAGGCCAACGAGGTGCCGACGCTGCCTGCACCTACGATTCCGAGTTTGGTGACGGGTCGGGTGGTGATGTTGGCCATGGCGCTGCCTCGCTCACAGTAGGAAGGAATTCCCCTCTCCCACGATAGGCGGGCACCTCCGGCAACGGAACGGAGTACGGACGTGTCCGGCCTCTTCCGGGCATGATGCGGTGCGTCGTCAGCGTCCTGCGGCGTATCCCTGCATTCCCCGGGGGTTCGCGGCAGCCTGCAGCAGGCCGGTTCCCGGTTCACGCGTCACTGCGGAGAGGCGCCCCAGCGACCAGTCCCCAGCCCTGCTCACCACATGGCCGCGCGCTTCGAGCTCCGCGATGACGTCCCCGCCCAGCCGGCCCTCCACCACTGCCCCGCCCGGAGTCCAGGTACGGGGCCAGAACGATCCCGGGATGGAGGTGGTGTGCAGGGCAGGCGCGTCGATGGCCTGCTGCGGGGTGTACCCGCCCACAATGGTGCGCAGCAGGTAAAGCAGCTGCCACTGGTCCTGCTGGTCTCCGCCGGGGGACCCCAGCGCGGAGACCGGATGGCCGTCCCGCAGCACGAGTGTGGGGGTCAGCGTGGTGCGCGGACGCTTGCCCGGCGTCAGGGTGGACGGGGCGCCTTCCTCCAGCCAGGTCATCTGCAGCCGGGTGCCCAGGCAGAAACCAAGTTCAGGGATGGTGGGTGAGGACTGCAGCCAGCCGCCGGACGGGGTGGCGGACACCATGTTTCCCCACCGGTCCACCACGTCGATGTGGCAGGTGTCGCCCCGCACTTCCCCGGTGGGCGCCACCGTCGGCTCGCCCACCCCGGCAAAGCCGCCGCCGTCGGTTGCCGGTGGCTGGTACTCCGTGCGCAGCGGCGGCATGAAGGGCACGCGGCCGGGCACCGTGCCGGGCCGGAACTCGTGGGACGCAGTATCACCGATCAGCGTCCGCCGGGCGGCCGCGTAGTCCTCACTGAGGAGGTGCTCCAGCGGAACCTGCGCATCTCCGTAATAGGCTTCCCGGTCCGCGATGGCCAGTTTCTGCGCCTCCAGGATGGTGTGGGCACCCAAGGCGGTGGAGGGGTCCAGCCTTTCGTCCCCGAACCCTGCCAGGATGGCCAAGGTCTGCAATAGCGCCGGGCCCTGCCCCCAGGCACCGGTCTTGGCGATGGTGTAGCCGCGGAAATTGAATGTCACGGCAGGTTCAAAGGACGCCTCGAACCCGGCAAAGTCGGCCAGTGAAATGACACCTGCATGGTTCGTCCCCGAGGAATGCCGGTGCGGTCCGGCGAGGAATTCGACGGCGGCCCGGGCCACGAACCCTTCACGCCATTCCCTCCGCGCGGCATCAATCCGCCCTTCCCGGGTGGATTCCCCCGCGCCGGCAGCCACCATCCGCTCCAGCACCTGCGCGTACGCCTGGTTACGGATGATTTCCCCTTCCCGGGGCGCTCTTCCCCCGGGCATCCACTGCGCCGCGGACGTGGGCCAGTGGTCGGTAAACAGCTCTGCCACGGCCTGGATGGTTGCTCCCACCCGGCCCGCCACCGGGTGGCCGTTGCGGGCGTAATCAACGGCGAAGGCGAGCACCTCGCCGAGCTCCCAGGAACCGTGGTCGCGGAGCAGCAGAAGCCACGCGTCCACCGCCGCCGGAACCGCCGCGGCGAGGGCGCCGGCGCCGGGCACCAGCTCAAGGCCTTCGGTGAGGTAATGCTCACGCGTGGCGCCGGCGGGGGCAGGCCCCTGCCCCATGAGGACCACGGGACGTCCGGGATTGTCCGCTGTGGCGAACACACCGGTCATATCGCCTCCGGGACCGTTCAGGTGCGGTTCCACCACATGCAGCACAAACCCGCCGGCCACCGCGGCATCGAAGGCGTTGCCACCGCGCTCCAGCACAGCCTGCGCGGAGGCCGTGGCCAGCCAGTGGGTTGAGGCACTCATGCCGAACGTTCCCTGCAGCGTGGGGCGGGTAGTAAAGGACGCGGGCGGAGTGAAGGTCACGGGATCGCTTTCTGCCGGAAGAGTGTCAGGGGAATCTTTGCACCCATACGGTCCCATTTGCATACAATCGGACTTCCTGCCCGGCCGTGTTCAGAGGTGGCCGGGCACCTGCCTGAGGAGACAGCCCGCCCGTGAAGCGACTGAACGCCGTGCCTACCGAACGGGTGCATTTGTGGCTGATGCTGGCCCTGACCTTCTCCACCGGAGTGGTGGACGCCGTCGGATATCTGGGCCTGGACCAGGTCTTCACCGGAAACATGACAGGCAACGTGGTGCTCCTGGGCATGGCGTTTGCCGGCGGGACCGGCCTGCCGGTCCTCCGGCCGGTGCTGGCGCTGATCTTCTTTATGCTCGGTGCCGCCCTGGCCGGGCGCATGCTGCGCAAGGGGCCCCAGGGCTGGAGTTCGCGGACCTCGGTTGCGCTGATCGTGGTGGCCGCTGTCATTACCGCGTTGGCCGTCTTCTCCCTGCTGGCCGATGTCCAGGGCAACGAGGTACTCGGCGGCATAACGACGTCGTCGCTAGCCACTGCCATGGGCGTCCAGGCTGCAACGGCCAAGCGCCTGGCAGTTGCCGAGATCACCACGGTGGTGGTGACCTCCACCATCACCGGTCTGGCCTCCGATTCCCGGCTCGCCGGCGGCAACAGCCGGTTTTGGCTGCGCCGCGCCCTGGCAATCGCTCTGATTATGCTCGGAGCCGTGGCCGGGGCCGCTGCACTGAAGGTGGGCCTCTGGCTGGGACTGTCAATCTCTGCCGCTATTTCAATTGCCGTGGCAACTGCCGGCTACGTTCGTCACCATCGCGAACGCAGTGCCGATGAGGTCACGGCCGGCTAGCTGAAGGCATCACTCCCCCGATCCCCTCGCGCCCCCGGACACCGTGGGTCCGCCGTACACCGGTAAGCCGCCTCACCAGAGGCCGTGAGATGCGTCCCGGCGCGTAGGACAGAACCGCGTGCTGGCGGCGAATGCCGAAAAACGTGCTCATTTGGCCGTCCTAGCCTGAAATCGTGAAGATCCTCTCTCCAGCGGCAGCGGGGGTCCTTGCCGGGGCAGCCGCCGTTGCCGGAACCGTAGCTGCCATCACCCTGCAGCGGGACCCCCGCCCCTCGGCCCTGCTCATCCGCAGTGTTTTCTCCGGCGCAGGGAAACTGCAGTATCCGCGCCCGCGGCTGCATCTTCCCCACGTAAGTATCACCGGGCACCAGGGACTTCGTTATCTGGGTGCCGCCGTCAACCCAACCCTTGACCTGTTCCTGCCTGCGTCCGCCAGCAAACCGCTACCGCTGGTGGTCTGGATCCACGGAGGTGCCTGGATCTCGGGGTCGAAAAAGGACGTGGAGCCGTATCTGCGTGTCCTGGCCGGCTACGGCTATGCCGTGGTGGGCGTCGGTTACTCCGTTTCCCCCAAGGTCAGCTACCCCACGGCAGTCAGGGAACTGAACGCGGCGCTGGGGTATTTGCGGGAACACGCAGATAAATACGGCCTGGATCCGGACCGGATTGTCCTGGCCGGGGACTCCGCCGGAGCGCAGCTGGCTGCGCAGCTGGCCCTGGGCATCACCAATCCCGCCTATGCCCGCCGGACCGGCATTTCCCCCGCCGCTGCACCCGAGCATCTGCGCGGCATCCTGCTTCACTGCGGGGTCTACGATTTTCAGTCCGTAGCCAGCCTCAGCGGCACGTTCGGGTGGGGCCTGAGGAAAGCGCTCTGGGCCTATACCGGGTCCAAGGACTGGGCAGCCACGGAGGCGGCAGAACACATGTCCATCTTCGAGCATGTGGATGCCCGGTTCCCGCCCACCTATATTGCCGCAGGCAACGGGGATCCGCTGACGGCAAGCCAATCCGTTCCCCTGGCGGACCGGCTGGAGGCGCTCGGGGTTCCGGTAACCCGCGGGTTCTGGCCCCGGGACCACAAACCGGTACTCGGCCATGAATACCAGTTCCGGCTGCATCGGCCCGAGGCCCTGCAGACGCTGCGTGAGACGGTCCGGTTCCTGACTACGGTCACCCGGGCTCAGGCCCCGGCTGCGGATCCACTCCCGGTACTGCCGCCGGTACCGGCCCCGGCCCGTAAGCGCGCCAGGATCCTGCTCAACGCCTAACCGGGAAGGCGCTGCCGTCCGGAGACGCCGCCGCGGAGTTGTTGCCGCAGGGGTCGTTACCGCGGGGTTGTTGCCGGGGCCTTGTTACCCCGACAGGTCGCGGCGCGCACAACCAGCCGCTACGCTCGTGGGCATTACATCTCAGACCCGGAGGGAAAGCCCGTGCGCCGCGTACTCTCTGTCCTGCTGCTCCTGCTGACCATGCTTGCCTTCGGCGCCGCGCCTGCCTCGGCCGTGGCGCCGCAGGAGGTCATCGTCGAGGACACCGCAGGGGTGCTCGACGCCAACACCCTGCTGCCTGCCCTCGAGGACATTGATTTCCGTGAACCCACCACGGTGGCCGTGTATACCTACAACGGCAGCAAAGAGGCAAACATCAATGAAGATGTGCTGAACTTCGCCCGTGCCGAGCACCCGGAGTGGATCAGCGGGGACGGCCAGAAGTGGGCGGACGGGCTGTTCATCTTTGCCTTGGACCCGGTGGGCCGCCATACCGGCACCTATTTCGGCGAAGACCGGAAGATCCCCCTGGACCAGCAGGAAGACATCCGGGAAGAGGTCAATGACCTTTTCCGCGAAGCACAGTGGACGGACGGCACGATTGCCGCCGTCGAAGAGGCCGCCGAACGTATCAACCGGCCCTGGTACGCGAGTCCCGTCTTCATCGGAGCCTCCGCCGTAGGAGGTGCCGCCGTACTGGCCGGAGCCGGCACCGCCGTCGGACTCCGGCGCCGCCGCGGCACGAAGAATGCCGCACTCCTGAAGACCGCAGACGCCGCGTATTCCAGTGTCACCCGGGATCTGGACGCCACCGAGGTGGATGCCCGCACCATTCCTGCGGATTCCACGTACGGAGCCAAGGTCCTGGAACAGTACCGGACCTTTATGACCAGGTATGCCAAGGCCACCCAGCAGAACAATGCCGCGCATGACCTGACGGCGAAGGACCTTCGGAAACGCAGCAGTACGGCCGTGATCGAAGAATACGCAGACACCGCCACGGAGCTTGACGGCCTGGATGACGTGATTGCGGATACCAATTCCCTGCTGAACAAGGCGCCGGGATGGGAGCGGGCCTGGGACCGCCAGATCAGCCCGTTCAACGAAGACCTGGACCGGCTCGATGATCTGCTTCAGTCCGAGACGGGAGAAAAGGATTCCGCCACCGCCGCAGCACTGACCGCCTTCCGCACCCGTGTCCGCCAGGACCTGCGCTCCTGGGCTGCGGAACTGTCGGAGGGATCCATCAGTCCCGAAACGGCCCTGGACCGGCTGCGGTCGGCCCGCGGCGAGCTTTCCGATCTGCTGAGGAACCACTCCGAAACCGTGATTGCCGGTTATGCGAAGAATGAGAAGGAACGCGAGCTTCTGCGCAACGCCTTCGAGCAGGACGGCGCCCGGCGGCCCGGCCGTAGGGACGGCTACCGGCCCGGCATCCTGGACACGGTCTTTCCGTACTACGCCTTCTACTCAGTGGCCACGTTCAACACGGATTTGGAAAACGGTACAGCCGAGATCAGCTCGGTGCGCTCGGACACCTCCAGCACCACCGGCTACGGGAGCAGCGGCGGCAGCTTCTCGGGTTCAGGCAGCTCCGGCTCCTTCTAGCCCGGGCGCGTTCCTCACACGCGGATAATCACCACGTCGAGGGTCCGCGGGCCGTGGACGCCCTCCACCCGTTCCAGCTCAATGTCGCTGGTGGCGCTGGGACCGCTGATCCAGGTCAGCGGATGGGTACCGTCCAGCCCGCGCAGGGCTTCGGGCAGCACACCTGCAATGTCACCGGCACGGACCAGGCAGATGTGGTGATCCGGGATAAGGGAGATGGCCCGGCGTCCCTGATCGGGGCTGCCGTCCAGGATGATGGTCCCGGTTTCCGCGACGGCTGCGGCGCATCCGGTGACCACGGCGTCCGCAGCATCCAGCTCAGCAACGGAGAGCGGTTCCTCCGCAGAATCGGTGATGCGGCCGGGAGCGAGCGCGGTCCAGGCTTCCTCCAGTCCCGGCGGGACCACGTAGGTGGTGCCCTTCCCCAGCAGTTCGGCCACGCGGGCCGGCACGTCGGGCTCATCCACTACACAGACGCCGGCCTTGTAATCCAGCAGCCTGTCGCGCAGCAGTTCGATGCGTTCATCCCCGGGCAGGCCGGATTCGTGCCGGTAATGGCGCGGAATGTCCGGAGCTGCCGGTGCATCATGGAGAGCCGACCGGAGCCGGTCCAGGATTTCGGTACGGGCGCTCATTCCTTTTCCTTTTGCCTGGTGATGGTGGGGGCATTCTCCCCTGGGGCGGACTTCCCGCGTTCCTTCCCCCACCAGTCCCTGAAGGACTGTGCGGGCGGTGCGGGGATATCCCTGCTTTGCGTCCATCCGGCAGCAATGCCGGGAAGCTTTTTGATTTTCCTGTCCGGACCGGCCGCCAGCTTCCCCAGCGGAAGGGCTTTCTCCGCCAGGGCCATACGCCGGCCCGCGCCCATGGCCCAGGACGCCGCTTTCATGGCTACGTCCATCTGCCCGGGGGTTTTCCTGGTTCCGCGTCTGCTGTCCACGTCCTCGGCCCGCAGGTGCACCAGGATTTCGGGGATGTTGATCTTCACCGGGCAGGCGTCGTAGCAGGCGCCGCACAGCGAGGAGGCGTAGGGCAGCGAGGCGTTCTCCTCGGAGGTAATCCCGGTGAGCAGCGGCGAGAGGATGGCCCCGATGGGACCGGGATAGGTGGAGCCATAAGCATGCCCGCCAGTGCGCTCGTAGACAGGACAGACGTTCATGCACGCACTGCAGCGGATGCAGTGCAGGGCGGACCGTCCCATTTCATCGGCCAGGGCTGCACTGCGTCCGTTATCCAGCAGCACCAGGTGCACGTTCTGCGGTCCGTCACCTTCCGTCACCCCGGTCCACAGCGAGGTGTACGGGTTCATCCGCTCCCCCGTGGAGGAACGCGGCAGCAGCTGCATAAAAACTTCCAGGTCCTGCCAGGAGGGCAGCAGCTTCTCCACGCCCATCACGGTGATCAGGGTCTCGGGCAGGGTCAGGCACATCCTGCCGTTGCCTTCGGATTCGACGACGGCGAGGGTTCCGGACTTGGCAATGGCGAAGTTGGCGCCCGAAACGGCAACTTTGGCGGACAGGAATTTCCGGCGCAGATGCACGCGGGCCGCTTCGGCCAGCCGGGCCGGGTTGTTGGTGAGGCCGGGATCCACGTCCGGCATTTCCCGCAGGAAGATGTCCCGGATCTGGGTGCGGTTTTTGTGGATGGCGGGGACCAGGATGTGGCTGGGCTTGTCATGGTCCAGCTGGACAATCAGTTCCGCCAGGTCGGTTTCGAACGCGGCGATGCCCTGCTCTTCGAGGTATTCGTTCAGGCCGATTTCCTGCGTTGCCATGGACTTGACCTTGACCACTTCGTCCGCACCGGCGTCGCGGATCAGGTCCCGCACGGTTTTGTTCGCTTCAGCGGCATCCCGCGCCCAGTGGATTTTCCCGCCCCGGGCGGTGAAGTTCGCCTCGAACTCCTCCAGCAGTTCGGGCAGCCGCGCCATAACGGATTCCTTGATTGCGCTTCCGGCGTCCCGCAGCTCCTCCCAGTCCGGTAGTTCCGCCACCACCCGCAGCCGCTTGTCCCGGATGGTGTGGGTGGCATGGCCGAGGTTCGCGCGCAGCTGGGCGTTGCCCAGTTCCCGCCGGGCCGCCGTGGGAAACGCTTCCGTGGCGTGCAGGTTGCCGTCTCCGAAAACCGGCCGTCCCGGCATACCCAGATAGGTGGAGCTCATCGGCCGGCCTTTCCGCTGATGCCAGCGGCACTGCCGATCCGGTCCGGTGCTGGTGCCGGGTTGTCCCGCGTACTGGCGAGGATCTCGGCGAAATGCAGGGTGGAGATGGGGCTGCCCTGCCGGGAGAGTCCGCCGCCGATGTGCAGCAGGCAGGATGCGTCTCCCCCGGTGCACAGCCCGGCTCCGGTGGCGGCGATGTTGGCGTTTTTGTCCGCCAGCATGGCCGAGGAGACATCGGCGTTCTTCATCGAGAAGGTTCCCCCGAAGCCGCAGCACTGGTCCGCCTGCGGCAGCGGTTCCAGTTCCAGGCCCTCCACCGTGCGCAACAGGTCCGCCTGCCGGTCTCCCAGCCGCAGCAGCCGCATACCGTGGCAGCTGGGGTGGTAGGTCACCCGGTGGGGATACCAGGAGCCCAGTTCCGCGGCGGCATCGGTGACGCCCAGGACATCGGTCAGCAGCGCGGAAAGCTCATAGGTCCGGGCGCCGACGGCGTTGGCACGGGTTTCCAGGTCTGCGTCGCCAATGGTGCGGGCCAGCATCGCGTGCTGGTGCTTCACGGAGGCAACGCAGGAGCCGGAAGGTGCCACGGCGACGTCGTAATCCTCCGCTTCGAAGGCTTCCACGTGGTTGCGGACCACCGGCACGGCCTCCGGGAAATATCCGGAGTTCATGTGCATCTGGCCGCAGCAGGCCTGTCCCGCGGGGAACACCACGGTGTGGCCTAACCGCTCGAGGATGGACACGGTGGCGCGCGCCGTGGAGGGGTACATCGCGTCCACTATGCAGGTGGCGAAAAGTGCAATCTTCATTGGTTGCCCTTCGGCGTACTGTCAACGGCCTGTTGCGGGGCCGGCCTGACGGCGGCCCCGCATTGTCTGACCATCTTCAAACATACTCCCCGTCATTGGTATGCCTGAGCCGGCAAGCAGGTAGTTTCAGCCTCCGCTGCGGGTGCCTGCGGCCTGCGCTATTCTCTGATGCATGACTATGGGGAACACCAAAACAATCAGTCTCAACGTCACCTCGAAACGGGCCCGTGCCCGTGGCGAGCTGGTGGTCCAGGCGCCGGTGGCCGAACTGCCCGCCGCCGTCGAACGCGCTTCCTACAGGCTTCCGCGGATGACCGTTACCGGAATCTGGATGGAACGGGCGGAACTCACGGCGGGGACCACGTGGAAGAGCTTCGGCGAGGACATTGTCCTGAGCTTCGAGCCGATCGACGCCGGGACCACGCGGGTCCTCGCCACCAGCACACCCCAGCTGGCCACCACCATCTTTGACTACGGCCAGGGCAAGGCCGATCTGACCGAGGTGCTGAACGCCGTGGCGGCGGAGCTTTAGGAAGAAGCGGCGCCCGGCAGACGGCCGCTAGGACTCCGACGGCAGCGTGGGCGGAATCGCGGGGAGCTCCTGCAGCGACCACTGGTTGCCGTCCAGGTCACTGAAATACACGAAGGTTCCCCAATCCAGCGGGGTAATCTCGCTGGCGGCCACCCCGTGATCCACCAGGTGCTGCCGCGCCTCGGCCGCACTGGGCACCACCACCTGGATCCGCTGGGTCCCCGGCACCATGTCCGTGGTGCCCGGGCCAATCACCACCGAGCAGGCTGATCCCGGCGGAGTCAGCTGCACAAACCGCAGGCTCTCATCCACCCGTTCGTCAAAATCGGCGGTGAAGCCCACCTGGTCCACGTAGAAGTTTTTGGAGGCGTCGACGTCGGACACCGGCACCGGTACAAGTTCGATTCTCCAGTCCATGGCGCCACGCTAGACCGGCCCGAACAGCCCCGGAACCCCCTTTGCGGACAAGGCATGTCCTTGGCGGCAGAGCGGATTACCGCGCAGCCGTCTTCCCGGCCTTCTTCGCGGCCTCGGGCCGGGGCTTGGGACGCCGTTTCTTCCGCCGCCGCGGTCCCTGGCCGCTCATGGGCGGTCGCGGCTCACCGAACCGGGGACCGGTCCAGAACCGCCCGCCGATGAGGACACCGGCCGACACTCCGAAACCAAATACCAGCCCAAAAACGGTCTGACCAGCCAGGAGCAACACGAGGAACAGTACCGGCAGGGCAAGCGACGCCAGGAACCTCTGCTCCGGGGTCTTTGGCCAACGCATCAGCGCGCACCCCGCAAGGACCCCGCCGACCAGGCACGCACCCACCTCGATCGTGGGCGATGCGAGCAGGAAGAGGGCAGTCCCCAGCCCCAGCAGCAGCAGAGCGCTCACGGCATTGACGGCCGCCGGCTGCCAGCCTCCCGGATAGCTGCCCTCTGCATTGCGGCGGCGCGGGTTTTTCCGGCGGAACTCCGCTCCGGCCCGCGGGCCAAGCCAGACATATCCGCCCGTGATGCCACCGGCAATGAAGCCCAAAATCCACGGACCCGCCGCAGGGATTCCCACGTCCTGCCGAAGCAGTATCAGGCTTCCCAGGATGAGCAGGAATGCAGGGGCTCCCATGACCATAAAGGCCCGCTGCGACAGGTTGACCACCCGATACAGAAGGGCGCCGTAGATTGCCCCCAGCAGGAAGAAGGCCAATGCTTCGGCCAGGGCCTGCCCGAAGTACAGGACGCACATTCCTGCCGGCAGCAGCACCATTCCGGCACGCAGATTCCGTTCGACGTTGCACTTCGTTGCACTCACGCGGCAATTCCCCCTCGCTGCAAGGGTATCCCCCGCGGTGCTTGTAAGCCTGCTGAGGAATAAGCCGGCTGCACGGCACGTTGGCGCTTACATGACTGATACGACGGATACTTCACCCGCCCTGTCCCCCACCATCGACCTCTTGGACCTCGGCACCGTACACCGCCTGGGCTTCGGCGCCATGCGGATTGTGGGACCCGGTGTCTGGGGCGAGCCCGAAAGCCGCGGCACCGCCGTTGACGTGGTCCGCCGCGCCGTCGAGCTGGGCGTCGACTTCATCGACACCGCCGATTCCTACGGCCCGAACATCAGCGAAGAGATCATCGCCGAAGCGCTCTACCCCTACCCGGACGGCGTGCGCATCGCCACCAAGGTCGGCTTTGTCCGCACCGGACCGGATGTCTGGGTGCCGGTGGGCCGCCCGGAGTACCTGCGCCAGCAGACCGAACTGTCGCTGCGCAAGCTGAAGGTGGACTCCCTGGACCTGCTGCAGCTGCACCGCATCGACCCCAAGGTGGACCGCGACGAGCAGTTCGCCGTACTGCGCGACCTGCAGCAGGAGGGCAAGGTCAAGGCCCTCGGCCTGTCCCAGGTCTCCGTTGAAGACCTGGAGGCTGCCGCGAAGTTCTTCACCGTTTCCACGGTGCAGAACCGCTACAACCTCACCGACCGTTCCTCCGAGGACGTACTGAAGTACTCCGAGGACAACGGCATCGGCTTCATTCCGTGGGCACCGATTTCCGCCGGCGAACTGGCGAAGCAGGGCGGCCCCGTGGATGAAGCGGCCAAGCGCCTGGGTGCCAGCACATCGCAGGTAGCCCTGGCCTGGTTGCTGCGCCGCTCGCCGGTCATGATGCCGATTCCGGGCACGGGCTCCATAGCCCACCTCGAAGACAACCTGGGAGCGGCGAACATCTCCCTCGACGACGCCACCTTCGCGGAGCTCGACGCCGCCGGTGCCGCCGCAGCCGCGGACGCCAAGTAACCTTCCCGCCTCTTATCTTTTTTCCACAGCACCAAGGAGACACAACACATGGCTAACATTCTGATGGTCGTATCCGCCGCCGATTCCCTCACCATGCGGGACGGCAGCGAGCATCCCACCGGCTACTGGGCCGAGGAACTCGTCGAGTCCCACCGCGTCCTGCGCGAAGCCGGGCACACCGTCCGCATCGCCACCCCGGGCGGCGCCAAGCCCACCGTGGACCAGGTATCCCTGGCCCCCGAGTCCGCCGGCAGCGCCGAAAAGGCCGCAGCCTTCACCCAGTACGTTGCGTTTATCGACGCCGAGCTGTCCAACCCGCTGGTGCTCGCTGACGCGGACCTGACCGAGTACGACGCCGTGGTCATGCCGGGCGGGCACGGACCTATGAGTGACCTCGCCTTCGACAAGGACCTGGGCCGGATCCTCACCGAGGCCGACGCCGCCGGCAAGATCATTGCCCCGTTCTGCCACGGCCCGGCCGGCCTGCTCAGCGCCGAGACCGACAACGGCGACTTTGTCTTCGCCGGCCGCAAGGTCACCGTCTTCACCGACGAGGAAGAACTCAACGGCGGCACGGGGGAGAACACCCCCTGGTTCGTGGAGGAAGTCCTGCGGAACAAGGGCGCCGAAGTGGAGACCGGACCGGCCTGGACCAGTTACGTGGTCCGCGACCGCAACCTGATCTCCGGCCAGAATCCCCAGTCCAGCGAAGATGTGGCCAAGGCCGTCATCTCCGCTCTGGCCGAGTAACTACGTGAGAGTCCTGATCGCCGGA
Source organism: Arthrobacter zhangbolii (assembly GCF_022869865.1). Lineage (NCBI taxonomy): Bacteria > Bacillati > Actinomycetota > Actinomycetes > Micrococcales > Micrococcaceae > Arthrobacter > Arthrobacter zhangbolii. Next base: position 890,238 of record NZ_CP094984.1, on the reverse strand, counting down.
TGTGGCGATCTGGGTACGGAAGCAGGCCTGCGGTTCGCCGCAGCCGGCTTTTCCGTGCTCGGCTGGCGGCGCTCCCCGGAAAACCTCCCCGCTCCCATTACCGGCCAGGCCGCGGACCTGACCGGCAGGACGGGCGAACTGCCCCGGATTCCCGCGGGCACCGACGTAGTGGTGATTGCCGTGGCCGCCGGCGAACGCAGCGAAGCGGCCTACCGGGCCGCCTATGTGGACGGGACCGCCAACGTGCTGGACGCCCTGGAGCGCGACGGCGTCCGGCCCCGGCGCATCCTGTTTGTCTCCTCCACCGCGGTCTACGGCGACGCCGACGGCGGCGAGGTGGATGAGCACACCCCGCCGGATCCTGCCTCGGTGACCGGTGAAGTGATCCTGGAAGCCGAGCGGCTCCTCCACGACCGCCGCCCCGATGCCGTGGTGCTGCGCCTGGCCGGCATCTACGGACCCGGACGCACCCGCCTGATCGATACCGTGTCCGCAGGCACCGCCGTCGTCCCCGCTGGGACCCGGCTGACCAACCGTATTCACCGGGATGATGCAGCCGCCGCCATAGTGCATCTGAGCACACAGGTTTCACATCCGGACCCGCTCTATGTTGGAGTAGATGAGGAGCCGGTGGAACTGGCCGATGTACTGCAGTTCCTGGCCGCCGAACTCCGTACGGAGCTTCCCGCCCCGTCCGACTCCGGAAGCAGCCGCGGCGGCAACCGCCGGATCAGCAACCGGAGACTGCTCGGCACCGGATTCGAGTTCGCCTACCCCACGTTCCGCGAAGGGTACCGGGCCGTCCTGGCCGGCACCGGAGTCCGGCATCCATAGCTTTTTCCGTTCCGACAGTAACCGCACCAGGAGTGCCGAGTGAGCGAAACACCGCCCGAAACCGTACCGCCCGGCTCCACTTCATCTGGAGCCGACGCCTCCGCCCGGCCCGCACGCACGGGCGGCCGCACCAGCATCAAGTACATCCTGATGCTCGGCGCCCTGGCCGCGCTGCCGGCAGTCACCACGGACATGTACCTGCCGGCACTGCCCCAGGTGGCGGAGGACCTGCATACCAGTGCCGCCGCAGCGCAGTTCACCCTGTCCGGGACGCTGCTCGGGGCCGCAGTGGGACAGCTGGTGATCGGACCGTTCTCGGACCGGTTCGGCCGCAGGCTGCCGCTGATCATCGGCATCGCCCTGCACGTTCTTGTTTCCCTGGCCTGTTTCCTGGCCCCGAACATCGGCGCCCTGATTGTCCTCCGGCTGCTGCAGGGCTTCTTTAACGCCGCCGCCGGCGTGGTGGCGCTGGCCGTGGTCCGCGACCGGTTCACCGGTTCCACCGCCGCGGCCATGCTGTCGCGGCTGATGCTGATAATCGGGCTAGCCCCGCTGCTGGCACCGTCCATCGGCCAGGCGGTGTCCGGCCTGTGGAACTGGCGGGCGGTGTTCCTCGCGCTGGCATTGATCGGCGTCGTCCTCGGGGCGATTGTGCTCCGGTGGATGCCCGAGACCCTGCCGCCGGAACGGCGCAGGACCAAGGCAGGAGCCAGCACGTTCAGCGGCTTCCGGGTCCTGTTCCGGGACCGCAGGTTCCTCGCACTGGCCGTCATTCCCGGCCTGGGCATGGCGGTGATCATGAGTTACGTGGTGGGATCGCCCTTTGTTTTCCAGGACGAGTACGGGCTCAGCCCCGCGCAGTACGCGCTGGTGTTCGCCATCAACGGCGTCGGCATGGTGATCTCCGCCCAGCTCAACGCCTGGCTGGTGGGCAGGTACTCCCCCATGGGCATTCTGCGGGTTGCCGTGATTGTGCTGCTGGGCCTGGCGGTGCTGCTGCCGGTCATTCTGGTGACCGGCCTTGGCGGCGTGGCGGGCCTGACCGCCGGCCTGTGGCTGGTACTGGCCATGCACGGCTTTATTGCCGCGAACTCCTCGGTGCTGGCCCTGGCCGACTACGGCCACATGGCCGGCAGTGCCGCCGCCATGATCGGTGCCCTGCAGGTGGGGCTGGCCGGACTCATCAGCCCGCTGGTAGGCCTTTTGGGCGGCGGCGCGATGGCGATGGTCTCAGTGATTATCGGCTGCGCGGCACTGATCGTCCTGATCCTGGCCACGGCGACGACGGCGTACCGCGGCGACGCCTCCAACCGGCCCGGACGGCGCCGGCTGCGGCAGGGAACGAAGCCCGGAGCCGTCTGAGGACTTCCCCCGGCGCCGGGCCTCAGCTAGCCCTTCGGGATGGGCGGACCCAGGATCAGCAGGACGCTGAAGACCACGGCCACGGCCACCAGCGCCACGGCGCCGGCGGCTATCGGACGGCGCAGCACCAGGGCGGCAACCTTGTCGACGGTGTTGGTTGGCTTTTCGCCGCCCGGCGCCATGCGCCAGCCGCCGTCCAGCAGTCCGCGGCGGTCCACCGACTTTTCGAACGGAATGGTCGCCCACGGGATCACGGTGGTGACCAGGCCCAGGATGCCGGTGCGTACCGGCCACTTCTGGTTCGCCCAGACAAACAGGGTGACCACACCGTAGGCCAGGAAGACAAAACCGTGCAGGCCGCCGGCAATGGGCGTAAAGCTCTCATTGTCGAAGCCGTACTTGAATACCAGGGCTGCGATCAGCAGGGTCCAGGTCACCGCCTCCGCGAAGGCCAGTGCGCGGAAGAGTTTGCGGGGGGTCATATGCGGGAACCACCTTCTGCAGAGATTTACCAACAGTATGTCAGGATGCCGTCGGTGGATGCGAATCCCGCCAACGCAGCAGGACCCGCGGCACAATGTCTGTGCCGCGGGTCCTGCTGACTCCGGCCGGGGGCGTCCGGCCTGGATAAGTTACTTCACCGAGTTGTTGTAGTTCTCCACTTCAACCTTCAGCTCGGTCACCGAATCCGTGAGCTCGGACTTGCTGTCCCCGCCAAGCAGTGCACCTTCGAGGGCGTTCTCTGCTGCCTCCCGTGCCTGCGGCATGGTGCCGGCAGAGCAGCCCTGGGTGGCCGACGTCAGCTCGGTGGCTTCCAGCTGGTCCACGGCCACGTTGAACTGCGGGTGCTGCTCGCGCCATTCCACATCCTTCGGCTCGTCCAGCGCAGCCTTGGAGATCGGGAAGTAGCCGGTGCCGGTGTGCCAGGTTGCCTGGCTTTCCGGCTGCGCGAGGAACTGCATGAACTCCCAGGAAGCCTGCTTCTCCGCTTCCGAGTGACCCTCGTCGGAGACCCAGAGCGACGCTCCGCCGATGATGGGGCCCGAATCGTTCTGCTCGATCTTCGGGTAGAAGCCCACGCCGAGCTCAAAGCCCTGTTCGTCGGCTGCCTTCTGCATACCGCCCAGGGCGCCTGTGGATTCCAGCGTGATGCCGATGGTGCCGCTCTTGAAGGCATTCTGCGCGTCTGCGGTGACCCGGCCGGTGTTGCCGGCTACCCCGGTATCCACCAGTTCCTTCCACCAGTCGACAAACTGGACGGCGGTGTCATTGTTGAACGTGTATTCGCCGGCCCGCTCGCCTGACCGGCCGTTGTCCGGGCCGCAGTAAAGCTCGCCGTTGGCAGCAATTTCCTGCTCCAGCAGCCAGCCGTAAATGGCGGCGTTGAAGCCGAACTCGGCGGGGCCGCCGTTGACCTTGGACAGCTTATTGGCTGCATCCCCGACTTCATCCAGCGTTGCCGGCGCCGTCTCCGGGTCCAGGCCTGCTGCTTCGAAGAGGGTCTTGTTGTAGTAGAGCACCGGCATGGAGGTGTTGAACGGCATGGACCACAGCTCGTCATCGATGGTGTAGTAGCCGGCAATATTGGGCTGCAGGTCCGAGACGTCATATTCATCCCGGTCAATAAACGCCTGCGTGGGCAGTACGGCGCCGGAATCAATCATGAACTGGGTGCCGATGTCATAGATCTGCACCATGCTGGGCGTGCTGTTGGACTGCACCGCAGCCTTGTACTTGGTGATGGTGGTGTCGTAATCACCTTGGTAGACGCTTTTGACTTCAACCTTGCCCTCGTTGGCAGCGTTGAACTCTGCGATCAGCTTGTCCAGGGTTTCACCGTTGGTGCCGTCCATGGAGTGCCAGAAATTGACCTCGGTTACCCCTTCCGCCTGTTCCAGGGCGTCAGCGGCAGGCGCTTCGCCGGCCGCCCCCTCGCTTCCGCCGCCGCAGGCGGACAGTGCCAGGGCGAGAGCGGCGGCGCCTGCCAGCAGCGGAAGGCGAAGTGCTCGTGGTGTGGTTCGCATTGAATTCCCTTCAAGGTTTGGCCGGCGGGGTGGCCCGCCGGAGGATGCTGAGTGATTGGTTGCCGCGGTTACTTGATCGAGCCGGCAGTGAGGCCGCGGACAATAAAGCGCTGTCCGAAGATGACCAGGATGAGGGTGGGAATGATGGCCAGGACCGTTCCTGCCAGCACCAGCCCCGCGTTGAAGTTGTCCGCGGACCGCAGCTGGGTGATGCCGATCTGGATGGTCTGCATTTCCGGAGTCTGGGTGACCAGCAGCGGCCAGAAGTACATGTTCCAGGCAGAGAGGAAGGACCAGATTCCCAGGGCAGCCAATGTGGGCTTGGAAAGCGGCACCAGTACGGAACGCAGGAAGCGCATGTGGCCGGCGCCGTCAATCCGGGAGGCTTCCCAGAGTTCCACCGGAAAGGACATAAAAGCCTGCCGCAGCAGGAAGATGCCGAATCCGTGGGCCAGGAACGGCAGCACCAGGGCAGGAACCGTATTGATCAGTCCGGCATTGGACATGGTCAGGTAGTTCGGAATGATGATGGCCTCGGACGGCACCATCATGCTGCACATAAACAGGGCAAACCAGAAGAACCGCCAGCGTACTTTCAGGAACACCAGGGCGTAGGCGGCGAGCAGGGAGGTGACCAGCTGGCCCAGAGTGATCAGTCCTGCCATCACCACCGAGTTCACGTACTGCCGGCCCAGCGGAATGGTGTTCAGCGCACCGGCAAAGTTCTCGGCCCGGAAACCGTTAAAGGGCCAGAGCGACGCCGGGTAGGCGTTGATGTCCGCCGGCCCCATAAACGCGCCGACAAAGCCAAAGTAAACCGGGAAGAGAACAATAACCGCACCAAGCGAAAGCGCCAGGTAGGTCAGCACCCGTCCCAGGGTCAGCGGACGCCGCTGCCGTGCCCTCGGTGCAGCAGCGCGTTGCTCGCGCCGTGCGGGTGCGGCGGCGCGGGGTTTCTCGGCGGCCGGGACTGCAGTGCTGCTCATCGGTAGAACACCTTTCGTTCCAGGACGCCGAATTGGATGGCGGATACCGCCACCACAATGATCAGCAGGACTACGGCCTGGGCGGAGGCATAGCCGAAGTTTGAGTTGTTATTGGCGAAGGCCTGCTCGTAAATGGAGTAAACAAGCGTGGTGGTGCTGTCCTGCGGGCCTCCCTTTGTAAGGATGTGGATCTGTCCGAAGCTTTGCAGGGCGTGGATGGTGCCGGTCACCAGCAGGAAGAACAGCTGTGGCGTGAGCAGCGGCATGATGATGGAGCGCTGCATCCGCCAGCCGTGGGCTCCGTCCAGCCGGGCCGCTTCCACCACGTCCTCGGAAACCGCTCCGAGGCCGGCGGACAGGACGAGCAGGTTGTAGCCAAGCTGCATCCAGACCGTGGCCAGCGAGACCGAGAGCAGCGCCCAGGCCGGGTCCGTCAGCCAGCCGACGCGGTCCAGCCCGAAGAAGCCCAACATGCCGTTGAGTACGCCGGTGGCCTGGTTGAACATCACCCCGAAAATCACCGAGGCGGTGGCCACGGAATAGGCGAAGGGAAGTGCGAAGGCCGTACGGAAAAACCGCACCGCCTTGATCTTTTGATGCAGCAGCAGGGCCAGGCCCAGCGCCAGGGCGATGGAGGGAACCACCGTCATGACGGTGAAGGCCAGGGTTACCCACATAACCGTCCAGAAACCCGAATCCGTGAACAGGCGTGTGTACTGGTCGAACCCGACAAATCCCGAGGGGCGCCCGAACAGGTCGCTGCCCTGAAATGACAGGAACACCGAGCGCAGAAGGGGATAGAAAAGAAATGCCGCGAAAACCACAAGGGCTGGCACGAGGTACCACAGAGCCTTGAAACTGCCACGATCCGTTTGACGGTCCAGCTGCGTTTTGGCTGTTTTCCGGGTGGTGCCTGCCGGTTTACTGACGGCGCTCATGCACCCGTGCCGGGATTGGGGAACCCGGCTGTTTGTGTGCTGCGCGGACATTGGACGGTTCCGTCCAGCTGCAGCAATTCACCCCATGAAATTCTCATCAGTTATTTCCGTCCATGCTTATGCGGTGCGTTGGGCACCGAGATATTGGTGTTACATGTGTCACACTAGCGAATTTTCCGGACTAGACAATAAACGCAGGACCAACACCTGATGAACACTCGCGACGGATATCGCGTATTACCCGCCAACACAAAAGGCTGCCGCGACGGCGGTATCCGATGGGGGGATCGGAACCGTGTCGCGGCAGCCCGTGCGGGCTGCGGCGGCGGAAAATGCCTGCCGCAGCCAAGCTGTATATCTGTTATCCGGCGGCAATGCTCTTTTCAAAGGCATCACGCGTGGCATAGGAGGTCTGGGTGCCCCGCCGGGTCACTGAATCGGCGGCGTAGGCGTTGGCCGTGGCCAGTGCGGACGGAACGTCACCGGTCTCCACCAGGCAGTGGCTGAAGCAGCCGATAAACGCATCCCCTGCCCCGGTGGTGTCCAATGCTGCCACGGTCCGTCCCTCCAGGAAGGAGGAACCGGCGGCGGAAAGCCAGAGAACGCCGCGGGACCCCATGGTGACAATAACGTTCTTCACGCCGTGGTCCAGGATGGTCTGCGCCGCCGCCTGCACCTGGTCCAGGGTCTGCACCGGCATACCGGTGAGCAGGGCCAGCTCGGTCTCGTTCGGCACGAAGTAGTCGCACCGGGCAACCTGTGCGAAGTCCAGCTCCGGGGTGGCCGGTGCCGGGTTGAGCAGTACCGGAATGCCGTGGCGGTTACCGAAGTCGATGGCCGCGTAGACGGTCTCCAGGTTCACTTCGAGCTGCAGCACAATCAGCGAGCACTGTGCAATGGCCTCGGCGGCGTCCTCGATGTCAGCGGGTGTGAGGAACGCGTTGGCTCCCTTGGCGATGACAATCGAGTTGCGGGAGTTGTCATCCACAAAGATGGGCGCCACTCCGCTGGTGGCATCGGTGTCCAGCACGTAGGTGGTGTCGATGCCGTTGGCCTCGAAGTTGCGCCGGGTGGTTTCGGCAAACGCGTCATTACCCACCCGTGTGAGCATCAGGACTGAAGATCCCATCCGGGCGGCGGCCATGGCCTGGTTGGCACCCTTGCCCCCGCAGCCCATCTGGAAGTCCCAGGCCTCGACGGTTTCGCCTTCGTCCGGCATGCGGCTGAGGTAGGACACCAGGTCCACCATGTTTGAGCCGATCACTGCAATATCCAACGGGCTATGCCTCCTCTTTGATGCCGGTGCTGACGGAGAAGGAGCGTGAGGCTCCCGGCGCCAGTTCAATCAGTGTTCCGGCCGCCCTGGCGGCCAGGAAGCCTTCCGGCCGCGAGGTGCCGGGCAGGACAAATGACGCCACCCGCTGATCGGGGTTGTGCAGCAGCCAGCGCGTGGCCACCGGGAAGTCCGTGCTGGAGAACCGGGTGCAGAAGGCGGTGCCGTCTGTGCGCTCCAACAGGAATTCCAGGTCCTGACCGTATGCCGCCAGGTCATCTGCGAAGAACACAATTTCGGGATCGTAGCCCTGCGCGGCATCGAGCACATCCGGGTTGACCCGGCCGCCCTGAATGGCCTCGTTCAGGGCGGTCCACTGCGGCGTGGGAGTCACGTGCGCCGGCACGGTTTCCCGAAGCCGGAACGCGCCGTCGGGCAGGTTCTGGCTCATGCGTGCCCCGTCACCGTAGGCGTAGTTCATGTGGCACATGTACTGCAGCGGCATGGTGCGGGCCGCGGACAGGTTGGTGACGGTCAGATCGATGTCAAACATGGCCGATCCGGTGTGCAACCGGACGGCGGGGACGGCGGTGTAGTGGTCCCCGAACCCCTTCACGTATTCGTAGCGTCCGGAAACCGCCACCGAGCCGGCGTCGATCTCCAGCCAGGCTTCGTCAAACTCCGCGCAGGGGAATTCCCCGTGCAGCGGGTGGGTGTCCTCCGGTGCCGGGCAGCCGGCCGCGAGCAGGCCGGAGTGGAATGCGAAGCAGCCGTAGGTGTCCTCAATGAGGGTGGCCGGCCGGGGCTGGCGGAACGTTGAGTCCATTCGCAGGCTCACGCCGTCGAACTCCGCATCCCAGACCATCTGGCCCATAAACGGCAGGACTTCCACCCGGCCGCGGGAGTTGCGCACCGTGACGGACTCGATGCCGCTGGGATAGCGGATGCCGGTGACCGTGAATTCCTCGGATTCCGCGAGGGTGACCTCGGCAGCCGAGAAGGACGCGCGGGCCAGATTAATGCGATACATGCTCGGCCGTCCTTTCCGGCGCCGCGGAGGAGCGTGCCACGCGGCGCAGCCGGCCGAAGTGCAGCAGCACTGCCAGGAAGCAGACCAGCGAAACCACGAAGGAGAACTGCAGGGAACCGGAGACATCCGAGACCAGGCCCTGGAGGACCGGGATGACCGCGCCGCCCACAATGGCCATGACCAGGACGGCCCCGCCGGTTTCCTGGTGCCGCTTGTCTTCGATGGTGTCCAGGGTGCGGCCGAAGATGGTGGCCCAGCAGGGTCCAAACAGGCCGGAGACCAGCACTGCCGCCCAGACGGCGGTGATGTTCGGGACCAGCATGACGTAAACCAGTGCCAGGCTGCCCAGGGCGGCGAAGCCCATGAGCACCGCGTTGACGTCGAAGCGGATAATCAGGAAGTTCGCGATGACCTTGCCCAGGAAGAAGGCGACGAAGGCGAAAGCCATGTAGTTCGTGGCAGTGCGCTCATTGATGGAGTCATCCAGGTTCAGGGCGAGCCGGATGGTGAAGGACCAGACGGCCGTCTGCATACCCACGTACATGAACTGGGCGAAGATGCCGCGCAGAAATTCCTTGTTGCGGCCAAGGTAGGCCAGGGTCTCACCGATCCGGGCCGTGGCCTCGTGTGTCCGGTCGCGCAGCGGCTTGCAGCGCGGGAACTTTGTCAGTGCCACCACAATAAAGACGACGATCAGGATCATGATGATGTATTTGTAGGGCAGCAGGGTGCGCTGCAGCATTTCCGCGCTGAAGGCGGTTTTCTCCGCGGCGGACATGCCTTCCATCTGGCTGTCCAGCGTAGCGCCGTCGGTAAAGACCAGGTATTTGCCCAGCAGGATGCCCAGGATGGAGCCGATGGGCGTAAAGGTCTGGGAGACGTTCAGCCGCCACGTGGAGGTGGGCTTCGGACCGAGCAGGGTGGAGTAGGTGTTGCACGCGGTCTCAAGGAAGCTGAGGCCGATGGCGATGGCAAACAGTGCCACCAGGAACATGCTGTAGGTGGCCATGTGCGAGGCCGGGAAGAAGGCTGCGCAGCCGAGGATGTAGACGCCCAGGCCAATGAGGATGCCGGTTTTGTAAGTGAACCGGCGGATGATCCGGGAGGCGGGGATGGCGATCAGGAAGTAGCCGCCGTAGAACGCCGACTGAACAAAGGCGGTGGCCAGGTCCGAGAGCGTGAAAACCGATTTGAACTGCGTAATGAGGATTTCGTTCAGGCTCGCCGCGGCTCCCCAGAGCGGAAAGCAGAGGGAAATCAGCAGGAACTGGAACCACGGAATACGGCTGAGATAGCCGTCCGGCTGCTGGACTGCGGAGGTCTTGAAGAGCATTAGGCGGCGCTGCCTGCAAGGATGGCAGCGCCGGCGGAGGCACCGATGCGGGTGGCGCCGGCATCGACCATGCGGGCGAGGTCCTCGGCCGTGCGGACGCCGCCGGAGGCCTTGACACCCAGGTCGGGGCCAACGGTTTCACGCATGATCGTTACCGCGTCCACGGTGGCGCCGTGCTTGGAGAAGCCGGTGGAGGTCTTTACGAAGTCGGCACCGGCGGCAACGCTGCAGCGGGAGGCTTCGGCGGTCTGCTCGGCGTCCAGAAGGCAGGTTTCCAGGATGACCTTGACCAGTGCCTTGCCCCGGGCGGCCTCGACGACGGCGCGGATCTCCGCTTCGACGTCGTCCCAGGCCCCGGCGAGCGCCCAGCCGATGTTGATGACCATGTCCACTTCGTCCGCGCCGTTGGCGATGGCGTCGGTGGTTTCGAAAACCTTGACGGCGGTGGTGGATGCGCCCAGCGGGAAACCGACCACGGTGCAGATGCCGACCGGAGTGCCTTCGGCAGCGCGGCTGGCCAGTCCAACCCAGGCCGGGTTGACGCAGACCGTCTTGAATTCGTGGGTAACCGCTTCCCGGACAAGGGTTTCGATCTGCGCTGCGGTTGCCGTCGGGGCAAGCAGGGTGTGATCGATGAGCTGCGAAATCTTCGACATGTGAGCCTCCTCATTGAGGGTTTTCACTCACTGTAGAAGTGGCTCGGAACACATGTCAAATCACCGTTTTACATATGTGAATACGAGTCGCGGCTACGAGGCGGCGCGCTGCCGCGCCATGTTCAGGACCTCCCGGGCAGCCTCCTGATCAATCACCAGATGTGTGGCGTACCCCGCCCGCAGCGCGGCCTCGATGGCCGGAACCTTTTCCTGCCCGCCGGCCACCAGCAGCCGGGTGCGGATGCCGCGCAGGTCGGCCAGGGAGATCCCGACGGTCCGCTCATCCAACTGCGGCACACACGGATTGCCGTCCTCATCGAAAAAGCGTGAGCAGATGTCTCCGACTGCCCGTGCCGCGATGCCTGCCTTCTCCGTTTCACTGAGATACCCGAGGTTGAAGAGCATCGCATCGGGTCGGATGGCACCCACGGTGAAGACGGCGACGTCGGCCTCACGGCCCATCTCCATAACGCGCCGGATGTGCTTCTCCCCCTCCACCAGCCGTTTGACCTCCACACTGTCGAAAATCACGGGCAGCGGCAGGGTCCGGGCAAACGCTCCGAACGCGTTGCAGAACAAGGTGATGGTTTCGAAGTCATTGGTAACCCTGGTGGTGTAGGAAACCCCGCCCTTGAGCTGGATGATCTCCACGCCCCGGCGTTCCTGCCGGGACAGGCTCCGGGCCACCGAATACATGGTCTGCCCCCAGGTCACGCCCACCAGATCCCCGTCATGCACGTTCTCGGCCAGCAGCCCGGCCCCCACCTTGCCCAGATCGCGGGTCAGGGCCGCGGGATCGGGCACCACGGCCAGCCGGACCTCCTGCAGTCCGAAGGCTGCGCGCAGCTCGGCGGCGAGGCTGGATTCCTGTTCCCGGGGATCGTGGATGCGGATACTGACGTATCCGCGGTCCTTGCCGTATTGGATCAGTTTGGACACCGTTGGACGTGAAAGCCCCAGGCGTGCCGCCACTTCGCTCTGCGAGAGCCCCGTCTCGTAGTAAAGCTTGACCGCGTCCAGCGCCTGATCATCGCGTGCATCCATAGTGACCCCTTCGTCGCCCCTCCCCATGAGGTTGCCCACATGATTCTTCCATCTTCAGGACGCGACGGCGGTCACAGGCGCGGGTTTCCCCCTCACCTCGAATACGTCAGCGGTTCCGTAATCCATTCGATGTCATTCCACGGATCCATCCGCTGCAGAATGTCAAAGCAGGTGCGGCAAAAATCCACCACGACCTGCTGCGGATGGGGATAGGAAAAGGCGTCCTCGAGGGTGAGGACAAATTCGCTGGATTTGGCCAGGAACCGTGCCTTGGACGGGGAGAGCATGCTCTCGTAACTGCCGATGTTGGACAGGAACGGGTAGGGCATAACGTAAAAGGCCGGGTCAGTAAAGGACGGGTCCCCGGGCCAGAAACCGAACTCGCAGAACCTCTCATCAAAGCTGTTGGCCGAGATCCGTCCGCGGCCCGGATAGGGGGCGGACTGCCCGCTGTAGAGGGCTCCGGACAGGTCCATGGTTCCGAACCAATAGGCCGGGAGGTGCACTTTGCCGCGCTGCGGGGCGAGGAACTGTGTCAGGCCGCGCTGTGCGAAGTGCAGGTTGTCCAGGAACAATTCCACGGCATGCCGGTCATAGGTATGGTGCCTGGTGTCTTCGGGAAAAGGCACCGGGTCATGGAATTCCTGCGGTTGCGTGTTGACTGCGGTGGGCGCCTGGATGAACTCGAGGGCCGCCATCAGCTGCTGGTAAAAGTCTGCAACACTCAGGCCGTCATTCAGGTCCAGCCGGGTGCGGATGCCGTTGCTGTTCTGGACGTCCACGTGGTGCCGGCGCAGGTTGAAGTAGATTTCGAAGTTTGTGTCCGGGCCGGGAATGACGCCGGTGCCGATGCCCTGGACGGTGAGCGGCATCCGCACGTGCCCCCATTCAGGTTCGGGATAGCTGCGCTGCAGTTTCACCTTGCCCGCCACCTGGAGATACAGATGCAGTGTGTCCGCAGTGGCCTGCCAGTCGGGAAAGCTCAGGAAGTTCTTGTCCATGGAACCCGCCTTTGGTCGGTGACGGACAGCGAACGTGCTCTTCACCCAGTCTGGAACCTGCCCATGGCCGGGTCAACGGAGGCGCGTTGCGGCGGGCCCGGGCTATCGGACAACCGGGACGGCCGGCGGCTCCTCGCTGGTGTCCCGGCCTGCATCCGCGGGTCCGCCCGCAACAGCCGGCGCCAGCAGGTTACCCGGGAAATCCGTGATGACCGCGTCCACGCCCAACGCAAGGACAGCAGCCGTGTCGGCATCCGAGTTCACGGTGTAGACCCACAGCCCCAGTTCGGCGGCACGGACGGCCGCTGCACCCTGGGCGGTCAGGCACCGGTGATCAGCCACCACTCCCCTGACCCGGGGGTCCGTGCGCGCAAGCAGCACAGCGTCCGGATCGGTGGAAACCAGCTGCCAGGCGGGCAGGTGCAGGTCGGCCAGCCTGCTGACGGAGGCGGGGTCAAAGGAGCTCACGGCCAGCTGCTGTGTTTCGAGCAGCTGCGCCCAGTCCCTGTTCCCGGCCAGCATCAGGGCCAGTTCCTGCTCCACTCCCGGTGAACTGACCGGTGACTTGATCTCAAGGTTAACGCCGAGCTCAAAGCCGAGCGCTGCAGGCAGCTCGGAGAGGAACACAATCGGCTCCCCCGCGTACTCCGGGCCGAAATGGGCTCCGGCGTCGAGCCTGCGCAGTTCCCCGGCAGTGAAAGAGGTGATGGGATCCTCGGCGCGCAGGGGGTAAACCTGCGCCACGTTGGTGGTGCGGACGCCGGTTTCGTCATGGAAAAGGAACAATTCGCCGTCGGCGGTAAGCCGGACATCGGTTTCAATCATGTTTGCCCCGGCCACAGCGGCCTGTGCAAAGGCGGCCGCCGTGTTCTCCGGCGCGAACCCGCTGTTGCCGCGGTGCCCCACCACCAGCGGAATATGCCGTCCCGGTACGTTAGATTCTGCTTTTTCTGCCACCTGCCGGGACCACTTCCGCTTGGTTTTTCCGCCCCCGCGCCGGGGGCCTGTCCTCGTCGATGGTAGGCCCAATTCGCATTTTGGCCGTAAATACGTGCCGAGCCCCACGACTATATGTGTGCCACGCTAAACGGTGCAGTTTACGTGCCGGAGAACAGTAGGCTAACGGCGGAGGAAAACTCCGGCGTAGGAAATACGACCTTTATGCAGTGGGGGAAATGTGCGGTTACACCATGTCCAGGTATCAATACCCAGCGACGGCGAGGAATCAGCCCGGCGGTTCTACGCCGATGCACTGGGACTGACCGAGGTGCCCAAGCCGCCGTCGCTGGCCGGGCGGGGCGGCTGCTGGTTCCGGGCGTTCGACGGCGACGCGGTGGTGGCGGAAATCCACCTGGGTGTTGACTCCCCCTTTGTCCCGGCGAAGAAGGCGCATCCCGCATTCGTCCTTGACTCGGCGGCAGCGTTGGAGGAACTCGGCGGCCGGCTTCAGGCCCACGGCTTCGAGGTCTCCTGGACGGAACGGCACACCTTCGAGGGATATGAACGCTTCCATTGCCGGGACCCGTTCGGGAACCGGGTGGAAGTCCTGTCCCCTCCGGCGGTCTGAGCCGGCTTAGGGTTTTACCGCTTCGCCACCGACGAAGCCACGGGCGCGGTGCTCTGGCGCACCACCAGTGAGGTGGCCAGGTCCAGGCGCAGGTTGTTCGGCCGCTCCCCCTCATACAGGCGTACCGCCATTCGCGCCGCCTCTTCGGCCATTTCGATCAGCGGCTGATGCACCGTGGTGAGCGCCGGACTGGACCACTGCGCCACCTGCAGATCGTCATACCCGACAATCGACAGTTCCTCCGGAACCGCAATGCCCAGCTGCCGTGCGGCGTCGAGCACCCCGAGAGCCTGCAGGTCGCTGCCGGCAAAGATTGCGGTGGGCCGGTCCGGCAGTGACAGCAGCTCCAGGGCGTGGTCGCGGCCGCCGTCCACATGGAAATTGCCGTAACGGATCAGGTCCTTGTCCAGGGGCAGCGCGGCGGCGTTCAACGCTGACCGGTAGCCGTCGATGCGGGCCAGGGAACACATCATGTCCTCGGGGCCGGTGATGGCGGCAATCCGGGTGTGCCCCAGCTCGATCAGGTGGCGGGTGGCCATCATGCCGCCGGACCAGTTCGCCGAGCCCACCGAGGGCACGTCCGGGGCCGGGTCCCCGGCCGGGTCGATGATGACAAACGGGATGGACCGGGCCTCCAGCTGGCGGCGCGAATCCTGCGCCAGGTCGGAGAAAACGAGCACGACGCCGACCGGCCGGCGGGCAATCACCCCTTCCACCCACTCGGGCGAGGGCGCATGCCGGGTGCCGCTTTCGGTCAGGACCACGCTCAGCCCTTTTTCACGGGCCACGTTTTCCACCCCGCGGATGATTTCCAGCGCCCAGGCGCTCTCGAGTTCATGGAACACCAGTTCCAGCAGCCGGGACTTGGCTCCTCCCTTCCGGCGGTAGCCGTGGTCCTCCAGGAGCGCCTCCACTTTCGCGCGGGTGTGCCGGGAAACGTCGGTCCTGCCGTTGAGGACTTTCGAAACCGTCGAGAGCGAAACCTCGGCTTCGGCAGCGAGGTCCGCCAGGGTGACGGGGTTCTGCGGCGCAGTTGGCGGCATGGGGATCCTTAGAGTCTTCGAAACAACACAGCGGAAATGAGTTTATAGAAAGTGTTGCGCATCACATTACGCGCAACTTATGCTGACGGCGTCAAGTAACTTTCGATCAATATACCGAAACTTTCGGAAGGTGTTCAATGAGGAACAACCCATCGCTACGGACCCCGGTCCTGGCCGCCGCCGGTGTACTGGCGCTCGGCCTCTCCCTGGCAGGCTGCGGAGGCAGTGACTCCGCAGGCTCAGACCGTCCTGAAAACGAGATCCACGTCCTGGTGTACGGCGATGCCAGCAACGACGTTGAAAACGCCATGGTCGACAAGTTCAACGAAACTTCCGATGTGAAGGTTGTGCTGGACACCATCCCGGGCGCGGAATACCAGCAGAAGCTGCAAACCGTCATGAGCACGGATGCAGCACCGGACATCTTCTTCAACTGGGGCGGCGGCAGCATCTCCGACTTCGTGGAGGCTGATCTGCTGATGCCCCTGGATGACTTCATCGAGGAGGACCCGCAGCTCGAGGAGGCGTTCCTGCCCTCAGTCTTCGACGTCGCCAGGGTGGATGACACCCCGTACGGCATTCCGATGCGGGGAACCCAGCCGGTCATGCTCTTCTCCAACAAAGAGGTTCTGGCTTCCGCCGGCATCTCCGAGCCCCCGCAGACCTGGGATGACCTGCTCGACGCCGTGGATAAGCTCAAGGCCGCCGGCAAGACTCCGATCGCCCTGGGCGGCGGCGACGAATGGCCCACCCAGATGTGGTTCTCCTACGTCTATGACCGGGTGGCCGGTCCCGAACTCTTCGCCTCCGCACTCGAGGGCGACACCGAGGTCTGGGACTCCGAGGAAAGCCGGGAGTCATTGGGTATGCTGCGCGACCTCGTGGATTCCGGGGCGTTCGGCACCAACTTCCAGTCGGTGAAGTTCACCGACGGCGGCTCCCACACCCTGCTCTCCAGCGGCGAGGCAGGCTTCGAGCTGATGGGCTCATGGGAGTACTCCACCATTCAGGACATCAACCCTGAGTTTGCGGAGAACAGCCTGGGCTGGAGCGAATTTCCGGAGATCGAAGGCGGCAAGGGTGACGCCGCCAACCTGGTCGGCAACACCAATAACTACTACTCGGTCCTGAAGGACACCCGGTACCCGGACGCCGCCCGCGACTTCCTGAAACTGATGTACTCGGATGAGTTCGTCCAGGAGCACATGGCCATCGGCAACCTGCCCACCACCACCAACACCGAGCAGTTCCTGGACCAGGCGGCCAACCCGGACTATGCCAGCTTCCAGTTCGGCCTGGTGCAGGACGCTCCGAACTTCCAGCTCTCCTGGGACCAGGCGTACCCGCCGGCGGCAACGCCCACCATCCATAGCGCCGTGTCCGATTTCTTCGCCGGAAGTATCGACGAAGACGGCTTTGTTGCCGCCATGCAGTCCCTGAAGAAGTAGCCGGAGCGAAGGCCGAACCATGACTACTCTGCTTCCACCCCGGCCTCCGGCCGCATCGGATAGCCCCGGCAAGGGTTCTCCGGTGCGGCCGGGCCGGGCCCGGCTCAACCGTCCGGGCGTGGCCTGGACCCTGCCGGCCACCATCTTTTTCCTGCTATTCGCCGCAGTGCCGCTGGTCGCCGTCGTTGTGCTGTCCTTTATGACCTGGACGGGGCTGGGGGAACCGAAGTTTGTGGGCATGGAGAACTGGCAGACGCTCGCCGGTGATTCGGTGATGCTCAAGAGCCTGTGGCTGAGTCTGCTGTTCATTGTGCTGGGGGTGGTGACCCAGACGCCGGTGAGTATCCTGCTGGGCGTCTGGGCCGCCGGCCCGCAGCGAAACCGTGCAGTGCTCAGCGCCATCTTCTTCCTTCCGCTGCTGCTCTCTTCGGCCGCCATCTCCGTACTGTGGCGCGCCCTGCTGGACCCGAACTTCGGTGTACCGGCCCAGTTCCGGTGGCTGTTCGGGGACGGCAACCTGTTCGGCCACCAGTCCACCGCCATCGGCGTGATCATTTTTGTGAGCATGTGGCAGTTCACCCCGTTCCACACGCTGATCTACCAGGGCGCCGCCAAGTCCGTTCCGCCGGTGCTGTACCAGGCCGCGGAGGTGGACGGGGCCGGACGGATCCGGCAGTTCTTCTCCATCACGCTTCCGCAGCTGCGCAACAGCATGATCACCTCCGTGATCCTGATGGTGGTGGGCGGACTGACCACCTTCGAAACGGTGCTGATCCTGACCAACGGCGGTCCCGGCACGGATACCACCATCACCGCCTTCTACATGTTTGAGGAAGCCTTCCGCCGCTACAACTTCGGCATGGGTTCGGCCATTGCGCTGGTCCTGGTGGTGGTGGCCACTGCCATCTCGCTGATCATGGTCAAGCTCTCCGGCTACGACAAGATGCGCAGCACCATGGAGGGAGTCTGATGCGTACCCGACCCAATTACATTGCCGGTGCTGCGGTCACCGTCTGGCTCCTGATCGTGGCCCTGCCGCTGTACGTGATGGTGGCGGCAAGCGTGCAGACCCGTTCCGATTTCAGTGCCAACGGACCGGTGGCACTGCCCACCAACCTGACCCTGGACAACTTCCTGGAGGTGTTCAACAGCGGTTTCGGCAGGTATTTCCTGAACACGTTTTTGGTTACCGCCGGTGTGGTGGGCATTGTGCTGCTGGTGGTGCCGCCGCTGGCCTACGCCATTGTCCGCAGCCAGTCCCGGGCCACTACGCTGATCTTCCGGTTCTTCCTGCTGGGCCTGGCTATTCCGGTCCAGGCCGTGATTGTGCCGATGTTCTATCTGATCAACTCGGTGGGCCTGTATGACACGCTGCTGGGCATCATCCTGCCCACTGCGGCCTTTGCCTTGCCCATCTGCACGCTGATCCTTTCGGGAACCATGCGGGACATTACCCCTGAGCTTTATGAGGCAATGTCAGTGGACGGTGCGAGCACCTGGCGGACCTTTATCCGCTTGGTGCTGCCGCTGTCCAAGGGCGGGCTGTCCACCATTGCCGTCTTTGCCGCCCTGCAGGGCTGGAACGGGTTCCTGCTGCCGCTGATCCTGACCCAGTCCGATGCCACGAAGGTGGTCACCCTGGGCCTCTTCAACTTCCAAACCCAGTACGGCATCAACGTGCCGGGCATCCTCGCCGCAGTGATGCTCTCCATGGTTCCGGTGCTGCTGGTGTACCTCTTCGCGCGCCGAGCGCTGGTCCAGGGCCTTATGGGCGTGGGCGGAAAGTAGACATGAGCGAAACAACCGTTGATTACCTCCCCTGGCGGGACACCTCCCGGACCGCTGAGGACCGTGCTTCCCTGCTGGCGGCACAGATGACCCGTCGCGAGAAGGTGGCCCAGCTCTTCGGCGTCTGGGTGGGAGCCTCCAGCGAAGGCGGCCAGGTGGCTCCGCACCAGCACGACATGAAGGAACCCGTACCGCTGGAGGACCTGCTCCCCGACGGACTCGGCCAGCTCACCCGGCCGTTCGGCACACATCCGGTGGATGCCGGGATGGGGGCCCTGTCCCTGATGCGCACCCAGGAGCGGATCGCCGCAGCCAACCGGTTCGGCATCCCGGCCATGGCGCACGAGGAATGCCTTGCCGGCTTCGCTGCCTGGGGTGCCACCGCCTATCCGGTGCCGCTGTCCTGGGGCGCCACCTTCAACCCGGAGCTCATTGGCCGGGTAGGGGCCGCCATCGGTACGGACCTGCGTTCGGTGGGCGTGCATCAGGGCCTGGCCCCGGTGCTCGACGTTGTCCGCGACGCCCGCTGGGGACGGGTGGAGGAAACCATCGGCGAGGATCCCTATCTGGTGGGCAGTATCGCCTGCGCCTACATCCGGGGCCTGGAAGGCGCCGGCGTGGTGGCCACCCTCAAACACTTCGTGGGCTATTCGGCGTCCAAGGCCGGGCGCAACCTCGCCCCCGTGTCCATCGGCGTCCGCGAGCGCAACGACGTCCTGCTGGTCCCCTTTGAAATGGCGGTGCGGGAAACCGGGGTGCGTTCGGTGATGCACGCCTATACCGACGTCGACGGCGTGCCCTCCGCCGCGGACCGGGACCTGCTGACCGGGCTGCTGCGGGACAGGTGGGGGTTCGAGGGCACCGTGGTAGCGGACTACTTCGGGGTCGGGTTCCTCAAGGAGCTGCACCGCGTGGCCGGCACCATGGGCCAGGCCGCCGCGGCGGCGCTGACCGCCGGCGTCGACGTCGAACTGCCCACCGTGGATGCCTTCGGCGAGCCGCTGCTGGCCGAGCTGGAGTCCGGCCGGCTGGACGAAGCCGTCATCGACACGGCATTGCACCGCGTCCTGACCCAGAAGATCCAGCTCGGCCTGCTGGACCCGGACTGGTCCCCCGCACCCCCGGTCCTGTCCGGTACGGATCCGGACCCCGCCGCCGTCCGGGGTTCCGTGGACCTGGACGGGCCGCAGAACCGTGCCCTGGCCGCCGAAGTGGCCGAACAGGCACTGGTGCTGACCGCCAACCACGGCGTCCTGCCCCTGACAGCGCCGGGACGGATCGCCGTCGTCGGGCCCAATGCGGATAACCCCATGGCCTTCCTGGGCTGTTACTCCTTCCCCGCCCACGTGGGAGTGCAGCATCCGGAAGTGGCCGCCGGAATCGAGCTGCCCACCGTGGCCGCGTCGCTGCGGGCCGAGTTCCCGAACAGCGAGATCACCGTGGCCCAGGGCTGCAGCGTGGACGGGCCGGAAACCGACGGATTCGCTGCCGCGCTGGCAGCGGCCCGGGGCGCGGACGTTGCGGTGGCCGTCCTGGGTGACCGGTCCGGGCTGTTTGGCCGCGGCACCAGCGGGGAGGGCTGCGACACCGAATCGCTGGTACTGCCCGGCGTGCAGCAGCAGTTCCTCGAGGCGCTGCTGGACACGGGGACCCCGGTGGTCCTGGTGCTGCTGACCGGCCGTCCCTACGCGCTGGGCCGTGCAGTAACCGGGGCAGCAGCAATAGTGCAGGCCTTTTTCCCTGGCGAGGAAGGCGGACCAGCCGTGGCGGGGGTACTCAGCGGCCGGGTCAATCCCAGCGGCCGGCTGCCGGTGAGTGTGCCGGCCTCCTCCGGCGCCCAGCCCTCCACCTACCTGGCGGCGCCGCTGGCACAGTCCAGTGACGTTTCCAGCATTGACCCGACGCCCGCGTTCGCGTTCGGCCACGGGCTGGGCTACAGCACCTTCGCCTGGTCCGATGCCGCGTTGGAAGGTCCGGCGGAGTTCGGTATCGACGGGGAAACCTCGGTTGGCGTGACGGTCACCAACACGTCCGAACGCGACGGCGCGGAGATCGTCCAGCTCTACCTGCATGATCCGGTGGCCTCCGTGGTCCGTCCGGTGCAGCGGCTGGCCGGGTTCGCCCGGGTGCCGCTGGCCGCGGGTGCGTCCGCACGGGTGTCCTTCACTGTGCCCGCTGACGCTGCGTCCTTCACCGGCCGGGACGGGCACCGTATTGTGGAGCCCGGAGAGTTGGAACTGCGACTCGGGGCCTCCAGCGGCGACATCCGCGCCGCCCTGCCGGTTAGCCTGATCGGAACAGTCTGGGAGGTGGACCACACCCGGCGGCTGCACTGCCCCGCGGCCGTGACCCCGGCCTGACACCAGCACCGGAACAAGCACTGAAAACGAGGACCCGCCGATGTACTCCGATCTGCCTGTCGACCAGCTCGCCACGTACCGCGGCACCACCAGCGAGCCCAAGGACTTTGATGCGTTCTGGGAAGACACCTTGGACGATGCCCGGCTCTACCCGCTGGCGCTGAAAGTCACCCCGTGCCCGGCAACACTGCGCACGGTGGAACTGTACGACGTCGTCTTTTCCGGCTTCGGCGGTGAACTGATCCGCGCCTGGCTGCGGCTGCCGGCCCAGCCACTGCGCACCGAGGGCCCCATCCCGGGTGTGGTGCAGTTTGCCGGGTACGGCGGTGGCCGCGGCGACGCACACGAGAACCTGTTCTGGGCGTCCGCCGGCTTCGCGCATCTTCACATGGATTCCCGCGGCCAGGGCGCCGGCTGGAGTAAGGGCGCAACGCCCGACGGCGCGGGCAGTGCCGGCCCGCAGGGTCCCGGTGTGATGACCCGCGGGATACTGGATCCGGAGACCTATTACTACCGACGGCTGTTTACTGACGCCGTACGGGCGGTGCAGTCCCTGCGTTCACTGGATTCAGCCGAAATTGGCGGTCCGGACGGTGCTGCCGACCTGCGCGGCGTCGTGGATCCGGACCGGGTGGCCGTATTGGGGCAGAGCCAGGGAGGATCCGTGGCGCTGGCGGCGGGCGCGTTCTGCCCCGAAGTGGCGGCCGTTGTCGCCTTTGTCCCGTACCTCGCAGATATTCCGCGGGCGGTGAGCGTCACAGATGCGTACCCTTTCCGGGAAGTCTGTGACTTCCTTGCCGTCCATCGCGGGTCCACCGACCGGGTGATGGAAACACTGCGCTATTTCGACGCCGTCCATTTGGCCCGGCGCTCCAAGGCGCCGGCGCTGTTCTCCGTGGGTCTGATGGACACGATCACTCCGCCGTCCACGGTCTACGCCGCATACAACAACTATGCCGGTCCCAAGGATCTGGAGGTGTGGCCGTTCAACGGGCACGAGGCCGGCGGCATCGAGGACGAGCTGGCGGCGCTGGACTTCCTGCAGAGAGAGCTCGGCGACGGGTAGGGCGGGGGCAGGACCTCGCGAGTATGGCCCCACGTCCCGATGCGTTGATACTCCCGGGTTTTCCCGGGTCCGGTTAGGCTCTGTCCAACTCCGCTGCCCCGGCGGACTGCGGATTGGAGGACGGCATGTCCCGAGCCGGGCGGGGTCCTCGAAGAGCCAACATGATGCTGACCGTTGGTGTGTTCTTCTGTGTCGCCTCACTCGCCGTCGCTGTGGGCGCGTGGTTGACATGCCCCTCAGCATGGACCATCGCGAACTGGGCAGACCTGGCAATCTCTCTGCTGCTTGGAATATGTTTCTTCCTGCTCGCCGAAGGCGTCAACCGCAGTGCCAACAGTCGTGCAGCAGCGGTGGCAAATGCCAATCTCATTACTTCCACCGGTGTGTTGGCGGTCAACAGCGCCCGTAGCCTGGCGGGTTCAGACCCTGCTGCCCTCCGGGTGGCGGCCGATGCCCGGGCAGCGTTACAGCATTACCCCGACGCTCAGCCGGCAACCCGAAAGCAGCTTGTACGGGCAGTTATCGGCGCCTACAACGACTTGGCCTTTTCAACGTTTCTGCACTCCGACGCCCTGGCGCGTTCAGTATGGGAACGGCTGCGTGAGGGGACGGAAAGCGTGGTGGCCGAAGCGGACCAGCTGGCTCGTGGCCGAGGCAGCCGGCACAGGGACGAAGACCTGAAATCCGTAGCCGACCACCTTGTTTTCATTGAACTGCTGGGGTGCGCATTGCGGGAGAACTCCGGTCCGGATTTATCCTCCCGAGACATCCGGCCCCTGCCCGCTGTGTGGGACAGAACGAACCTGTCCCACAGCGCTCCCCGTCCAGGGAGACCTTCCGAAAGTGACGAGACCGCTTACCGTCTGGCGCGATTCGAGGCCCTCTACCAGTACGAGCTGACCGTCCGGCATGACTGGAGGACCCTCACACACCACGCCGCCAAACTCGAATGCGACGTCGAGCTCGCTGATCTTGCAGCCACGGACGATTGGCTGGCCCCGTGGTACGTGGGCACGGCCGACGACAGCCGGCCGCGGCCGGTGAACGTTCTGGGCAGGGAGCTCCAGGAACGGGCACGGCACGACAATCTCCACGTTGACGCTTCCACTCCCCTGTGGCCGGAGGCGCTCAGGCACGGCAACCTGCCGGAAGGGATACGAATCTCCGGTATTGCGAACCTCTGCCAGGTACTCACCAAGCAGCCTTCTCCGACAATCTGCGTTTTGGCATATGAGCTCATTTGCAAAACGGGAGGGACCGCGCGCCTGGTTCTCGACGGCAACCACCGGTTGGCGGCCGCCCGCCGCATGTCCATGGACCGGCGCGGTGAGATACCCCGGCCGTTTAGGGTCCTGACCTTCCTCATCCGGGAGCGGGAACCCGTTGACAGCATCGTTGTCGGCGACGACCCCACCAGCGACCTCAATGAGTGGCACGGCTTCACCCCTGACATTGGCTTGATCCGCAGGTCGGAGGCTACGACCCCTCCGGCAGAGACCTCGGATGCCATCACCGGCGGCGCTCCCGGACCAGGTCCCTTACCCGCAGCAGAGACCGGTGCTCATTAACAGTCAGCTCAGTGCCCTGCAGAAGCGGTCAGGGCAGCGGCCGAACTGCCCGCATCAGCATGCGCATCCGGACGCCTCCGGATGCAACAGCTGGCTACGGCGCCGCCGGGCCGAGCAGGTCGTCAGGTGCCTGCCCCGCGGGGGCGGTTTCCTTCAGCTCCACGAAGAACACGTGGGTGTCCGTGTCGCCGGTGTTTTCGCCGTAGTGTTCCTGCGCCGGCAGCCAGCGGCTCACCCCGGCAGGCAGCTCCACGTCCATCGCGCCGCCGCCTGCCGAGTGCAGACGGCGGCGGAACGCGCTGGCCGTAATCATCACGCTGTCCGGGTGCCGGTGCAGGGTACTGACATGCCCGGGGGTGTCCCGGTATTCCAGGACACGCACCCGCTCATTCTCGAACACCACCGAATAGCTGTCCGGATTGGTCTCAACCGGGTCCTGTGTCATGTGTCGAATGCTAGGACCATAGCCGGGCCCGGAACAGAGCCCGGCGCTTAGATCCCGGCGATCCGGAATCCGAGCCGGTGTTCTTCCCCGGGGGCCAGCACAATCAGGCCCTCGCCGGAGTTGAAGGCATCCGGCGGGCAGGTCATGGGTTCGGCGGCAACACCGAGGCGGCCCATTTGCTCACCCGAGTAGATTTGGAGCCAGGGCGCGGACTTACCGTCCGCCGACAGCACGGACCCGATGCCGGTTTCCGGATCGGTCAGGCGCACCTGCCACTCGCCGTCGGGCAGGCCGGCATAGGCGTGATCGGCGGTGCGGCTGCCGATGGGCTCGTCGGAGGTGAACTCCAGCGGGCTGCCCGCTACATCCTGCAGTTCGGACAGGTCCAGGGGACGTCCCGGCTGGTCCGGTCCGCCCAGAACCTGCGCCGCCGGCACCTCCAGCACACACCGGTCCACCGGCGCCAGATCTGCGGTCAGATACGGATGGGTGGAGACACCGTACGGGGCCGCCGAGGTGCCCGCGTTCCGCGCGGCCAGTTCCACGCTGAGCCCGGTGTCGGCGTCGAGCATGTAGACCGCTTCCAGCTCCAGCGGGAACGGATAGCCCGGCTGGCCCATCAGCCGGTGCTTCAGCACCACCCGGTCCTGCGCGGAGTCCGCGACCTCCCACTCGTCCCAGCAGACCAGCCCGTGCAGCGCCATCGCGGTTTCGGGTTCGTTGACCGGCACCCGGTAGTCGGTGCCCTCAAAGGAGTAGCGGCCGCCGGTGATCCGGTTGGGCCAGGGCATCAGCACCTTGCCGGTATAGGCGTGCGGCACGGTGTCCTCGGCCAGCGGCAGCACCACGTGCCGGCCGTCGCGGGTGAGGGCGGCCAGAGTGGCGCCGACGGGGAAAACGGTGGCGCGGTACGGGCCGGCGGACAGTTCCACGGGGGTGCCGTTGGGGCCGAAGGAAGTAGTCATGGCATCGAGCCTATCGGGTGGCGGGAAGTCCCGCGTGTCCGGCCACCTGCCGGTAGCGGCGCAGCACCGCGGGCGCGGGATCGGCAGTGATCACGGTGGTGGACGCCGCGTCATCCCAGGCCGGCCAGGCGCCGGTGAGGACGGCGGCGGCCTGCCGGGCGGCGCCGTCGGCCACGTACTCCCCGGGTGCGGGCACACTCACCGGCAGCTCAAAGACTGCCGCGACCATCTGCTGCATCGCCGCGGACCGGGCGGCACCGCCCACCAGGATCACGCGTTCTGATGTGACGCCGGTGTCGCTGAGGGCGGCAAAGCAGTCCGCGAGGGAGCAGGCCACGCCCTCGACGGCGGCGCGGGCCAGGTTGGCGGGTGTGAAGTTCGTGAGCGTCATCCCGTGCAGCGAGCCGGTGGCATCGGGCAGGTTAGGGGTCCGCTCCCCCTCGAAATAGGGCACCATAACCAGGCCTTCCGCCCCGCTCGGCGCGGTCAGTGCCAGCCTGGTCAGTTCGGGCAGGTCGACGCCGAGCATCCCGGCGGTGGCATCCAGCACCCGCGAGGCGTTCAAAGTGCAGGCCAGGGGCAGGAAGTTCCCGCCGGCATCAGCGAAGCCGGCCACCAGCCCGGTGGAATCCGCCGTAGGGGCATCGGCGACGGCGAACACCGTGCCGGACGTGCCGATGGAAACCACAACGTCCCCCACACCGGCGGCAACACCCAGCCCGGCCGCAGCGTTGTCACCGGCACCGGGTCCGATCAGGGCGCCGGAGGGGGTCCGTCCCGCCGCCTCGAGCGGCCCGAGCACCCGGGGAAGCCGGGGTACATGACCCAGGGTCTGTTCCAGGACATCGGGCAGGTATTCACCGCTGGCCGGTGACCAGTAGCCCGTGCCGGAGGCATCGGAGCGGTCGGTCGTGAGTGCGGCCAGGCCGTCAGCACCTGATCCGGGCCCGTAGCCGGCCAGCCGCCAGCTCAACCAGTCGTGCGGCAGGCAGACCGCAGCCGTGCGCGCGGCGTTCGCCGGTTCGTTTTCCGCCAGCCAGCGCAGCTTCGCAGCGGTAAACGAGGCCACCGGCACCGACCCCGTGCGCTCCGCCCAGTAGCGAGCGCCGTCCGGGCCGGCGTCGGCCACCATTTTCTCCGCCGCGGCAGCGGAACGGACATCATTCCACAGCAGCGCCGGGCGGACGACGGCGCCGGTCTCATCCAGGCAGACCATGCCGTGCTGCTGCCCTCCCACGGATACCGCGGCAACATCAGCAAGGCCGCCGGCCGCGGCCACGGCCTGCTGCAGGGCTGTCCACCAGGCCTCGGGGTCCACCTCGGTACCGGCGGGATGGCGGGCCGAGCCCTCACGCAGCAGCGCGCCGGTTGCGGCGTCGCGGATGACAACCTTGCAGGACTGGGTTGAGCTGTCGATTCCGGCGACAAGGGGCATGGCTGTGCCTTTCAAACGAGGGCGCCCTTCAACGGGCGGCGCCTTTCAACGGGTGCTGCTTTTCCACGGGGTGCTGCCGCCCGGCCCGTCACAGGCCGGGCGGCAGCAGTCTTTTACTACCGGTGCTGAGTGGTGGAGGCAGCCTAGCGGGCACCCATCAGGTGTTCCAGTGCCAGCTGGTTCAGCTTCACAAAACCGAAATCCCGCTCCGCAGCGGCAGCGGCGTCGAAGGTTTCAAAGGAGGCGGCGTCGGCGAGGAAATCGCCGACTGTTTCACCCGCCGCAAGCGTGGGTTCGGCCAGCTCACCGATGCCCGCGTAGGCCATCGCTTCCTGCACCTCGGAATCGGCCCGGAAGGCCGCGGCCCGTTCCTTGAGCAGCAGATACATGTCCATGTTGGCCTTGGCCGATTCCCACACGCCGGGGTAGCCCTCGGTCCGGGAGGGCTTGTAGTCAAAGTGCCGCGGACCCTCGTAGCGCGGGCCGCCGTTGGGGAAGCCGTTTTCCAGCAGGTCCACGGTAAAGAACGCACTGGTGAGGTCGCCGTGGCCAAAGACCAGGTCCTGGTCGAACTTGATGGACTTCTGCCCGTTGAGGTCAATGTGGAACAGCTTCCCGGACCAGAGGGCCTGGGCGATGCCGTGGGTGAAGTTCAGCCCGGCCATCTGCTCGTGCCCGGTTTCCGGGTTCAGGCCCACAATGTCGCCGTGCTCCAACTGGGAAATAAAAGCCAGGGCGTGCCCGATGGTGGGCAGGAAAATATCGCCGCGCGGCTCGTTGGGCTTGGGTTCAATGGCCAGGCGCAGGCCGTAGCCCTTGTCCTTGACGTAGCCGGCAACCGTGTCCACGCCTTCCTTCATCCGCTCGAAGGCGGCGGCGAAGTCCTTGGACCCGTCATATTCGCTGCCTTCGCGGCCGCCCCACATCACGAAGGTCTCCGCCCCGAGTTCGGCGGCGAGGTCAATGTTGCGCAGTACCTTGCGCAGCGCGAAGCGGCGGACCGAGCGGTCATTGGAGGTGAAGCCCCCGTCCTTGAAGACCGGGTGGGTGAACAGGTTGGTGGTCACCATGGGTGCCTTGAGACCGGTCTCGGCCAGGGCGTTGGTGAAGTTCTTCAGGATCAGATCCCGTTCCTGCGGCGTTGCGTCGAAGGGAACCAGGTCATTGTCGTGGAAGGTCACCCCGTAGGCGCCGAGTTCAGCGAGTTTGCGCATGCCCTCGACGGGGTCCAGGTCCGCACGGGTGGGAGTGCCGAAGGGGTCCGTTCCCGTCCACCCGATGGTCCAGAGGCCGAAGGTAAACCGGTCGGAAGGCGATGGCGTCATTGTCACGTTAGCTCCAGATCACAGAATTAGTTGGTAGCCACAACATATTGGCCTGCACGCGGCCTGTCAATGGTTTTCTCAACTGACCGATCCGCCGTTTCGGCCGCGCCCCCAGTACTCCGCCGCACGGCACAGCCGGTGGTAGCCCCATTTGTTTGCCATCCCAACTAATCCGCGTCCGGGACAGGTACTGTGGAGGCTGACGCAACGGATTCAGGGAAGGTACGGCGATGGACGGTAGCAACGGCGGCACCCCACCGGTGCCTGCAGGTGGCGGCTCCGACAGCCTGCGCACCGCCAACCTTTCCCGGGTGCTGACTCTGCTGCACCGCCGCGGCCCGCTCTCCCGGGCCGAACTGACCCGGCTGACCGGTTTCAACCGCTCCACCGTCGGCGCCCTGGCCGCCGAGCTGGCCGCCATGGGACTGGCCTACGAAACCGATTCCCCCGCCGGCCGGGTGGGACGGCCGAGCCCCCTGGTACACCCGAATTCGCAGGTGTCCGCCGTCGTGGTTCATCCGGATGTGGACGCCGTGACCGTGGGCCTCGTGGGGCTGGGCGGGCGGGTGCACCGGCGCGTCCGGCACGACACCGCCACCGCTCCCAGCGTCGCCGAGACCGTCACCATCACCCGGGCCGTGCTTGCCGGAATGTCCACCGATCTGGCCGCCATGGACCGGGTTGTTGGGGTGGGAGTTGCCGTTCCCGGCCTCACCCGCACCTCCGACGGGCTGGTCCTGCTGGCTCCGCATCTGGGGTGGCAGCAGGAGCCGCTGGCAGCACCGCTGGCCGAGGCACTGGACCTCCCGGTTGCTGCCGGCAATGACGCCACCCTCGGATCGCTGGCTGAGAGCCTCTTCGGTGCTGCCGCCGACGCCGGGAACACGGTGTATCTCAACGGCAGTGCCAGCGGCATCGGCGGCGGGATCATGGCAGCGGGCAGTCCGCTGCGCGGTGCCGACGGGTATGCCGGGGAACTGGGCCACACCCTGGTACGCACCGACGGCGCACGGTGCCATTGCGGCCGCCGCGGCTGCCTGGAAACCGAAGTGAGCCTGGCCCGGCTGCTGGAGGTGCTGGGACTTCAGCGCGCAGACCAGGATGCGCTCGACGCCGCGGTGGCCGGCCCCCGCACCCCGGCACTCCAGACGGAGGTGGAACGGCAGCTTGATTACCTGGCGGTGGCGCTGACGAACTTCGTGAACATCTTCAACCCGGAAACCGTGGTGCTGGGCGGCTTCCTGGGCACCCTGTTTTCCTGCGCACCGGAGCGGCTTGCCGATGCCGTGGCCGCAGAGGCCATTGCCGGTTTGGGTAAGCGGGTGAGCCTGCGCCGGGCCGAACTCCGCTCCGAGTTACTACTGGTGGGGGCCGCCGAATTGGCCTTTGCCCCGCTGCTGGCCGCCCCCTCGCACGGGATAGCGGCCACCGAAGCTAGCTGAACCGCTCCGCCCGGAACTCCGCCAGCATCGGATGCCGCCGGCCGGTGAGGATCTCCTGCGCCAGCAGCTCGCCGGCAATCAGCCCCAGCGTGGCACCGGAGTGCGTGAACGCCACAAAGCATCCGGGTGCACTCTCGAGTTCCCCCAGCACCGGAAGCCCGTCTCCGGGGACCGGTTTCCGGCCGATCAGATACTCCGCCGGATGAAGGGCCGGGTGCCCGGCGAGGACCCGGGAGGCTTCATCGGCCAGTTCCTGCACGGTGGCCGGATCAATGCTGTAGCCGCCGGAGGGATCCCGGATGATGCGGTCCAGATACCAGGTATGGTCCATGGCCAGGCGGTTGCCGGGGTGCGGACGCACCGAAACCCGGGGTGTGTTCAGCACCGAGGACAGCGGCGTGCCGGCGGGTTCGGTAATCACCAGCATGGCCAGGTCCGAGGCGTCGGGCAGGTTGATGCCCAGCTCCCCGACCACGGCGGGGGTGTCGGCACCGGCGGCCACCAGCACCGCATCCGCGCGCACGGTACCGCCGCCGGGCAGCTGCAGCCCGGTGGTCCGGCCGTTTTCGACGGCGACGGCGGCCTTGCCGGCATGCTCATGCAGCTCGCCGCCCAGGGCCCGGAACTCAACGAGCAGGTGCCGGATCAGGTGCGGAAGGCTGACCCATCCCTCGCCGGGATTGGACACCGCCGGACCGGCTACCGATCCGGGGTCCACCGCGGGATCAATTCCGGCCAGAGCTTCCCCAACCTCGCCCTCGCGGAGCAGCCGGGAGGCATAACCATGGCTGGTCTCGGCGTCGTGCCGCTCCCGAAGAGCCTCCCCGCTGCCGGGTCCGTCCCAGTGAATGCCGCCGCCGAATCCCAGCCAGTCAATTCCGGGATGCTGCGCCAGCAGGGTCCGGTACCGGTCAATGCCGGCCATCCGCAGCCGGTGATAGGCCTCGGGCCGGCCGCCGGCGGAATTGAGCCAGGCCAGGGACCGCCCGGAGGCCCCGCTGGCCACGCCTGCTTCCGTCACCAGCACCACGGACGCGCCGTCCCGGAGCAGGTGCACCGCCGTCGAAACCCCCAGGATGCCTCCGCCCAGGACCGCCACGTGCTTAACAGGTACCGGTGAGTGCATGAATGATTCCTCACTAAGCTGATTTACCGATAAATCGGATAGGCAATAAGTATTGGATATTTATAATCGCGTTTGGAAGAGTGGCAGCGGACACATCCGGTTTAAATAAAACAGGAGACGCAGTTGCTCATCAAAGCGGACCGGCAGGATCACATCCTGACGCTGACCCTTAATGACCCGGCACGGCGCAACGCCATGGGCAATGCCATGCGCGAGGAGCTCGTTGCCGCCATGACGGACGCCGCGCAGGACCCGCAGGTGCGGGTGGTGCTGCTGCGCGGGGCGCAGGGCAGCTTCTGCGCCGGCGGCGATCTCACCGCCATGCCGCCCGAAGACCCGGCCACCGCCGCTCGGCGGCTCCGCGACGTTGGGGACATGATCCGGCTGTTGGCCGGCTTCCCCGTTCCCACCATCGCTGTGGTGGAGGGGGCTGCCGCGGGCATGGGCGCCGGCCTGGCCCTGGCCTGCGACTATGTCCTGATGGCTGCGGACGCGCGCCTGCTCTTCCCGTTCACCCGCCTGGGCCTGATCCCGGACGGCGGCCTGCTCGCCACGCTGGCGCAGCGGGCGGGCACCTCCCGTGCCCGCCGGATCCTGCTGGAGGCCGACGTCCTGGATGCGGACGCGTGCCTGGCAGCCGGGCTGGCCGACGCCGTGCATCCCGCCGCCGATCTGCCCGCCGCTGCCCTGGCGCAGGCAGAGATCCTGGCCGGACAGGCACCGCTGGCGGTCGCCGCACTGAAGGCCGTTCTGGCCTCCGGAACACCCACATTGGAAGCCGCGCTGGAAGCAGAGGCCGAACACCAGCCCAAGCTGTTTTTCACCGCGGACTTCGCCGAGGGCAAGGCTGCCTTCCGCGAGCGCCGCTCCCCCGGCTTCACCGGACACTGAACCCCGGCACCCCGCTACCACCGGTTCGGTTCCCGCCCGCGGACATCAGCCACCGATGCCCGGCACCGCCACCCGGCACCCACCATCAGGCAGAGACAAAGGACACCCATGGACAGCACTTCCGCGCAGGACCAGGCGCGCCCAGCCGGGACAGCCGCACCCGGAGCAGCTGCGCCCGAGGCAGCCGCCGGCATGTTCACCTGTGTCCTGCCGCTGCGCTGGTCGGACCAGGACCTGAACGGGCACGTGAACAACGCCCGGATTGTGACCCTCATGGAAGAGGCACGGGTCCTGTGGCTGAACCGGCAGGCGGCTTCCGCCGGCGTCGGGAGCTTCAGCGATCCCAAGGTGGTGGCCTCCCTGAACGTGGAGTACCGCCGCCCGGTGGAATATGACCGGCAGCTGGAGATGGAACTGTGGATCAGCCGGATCGGTTCGCGGTCCTTCACCATTGCCTACCGGGCACTGCAGTCCGGTGAGGCCTGCTTTACCGGCAGCACCGTCCTGGTGCCGCTGGACCCGGCAGCCGGCACCTCACGCACGCTGCAGCCGGCCGAAACGGACTACCTGTCCCGCTACCTTTCCCCCACCGAACCCCCACGATAACCCCCCGGCTCGCCCCGGCAGAACTACGGAGAAGCAATGACCGACGCAACCGATTTCTACCTCCTCGAGGAATCCCTGACCGATGAGCAGCGCGAGGTGCAGCTGCGGGTTCGCACCTTCGCGAACGAGCAGGTGGCACCGATCATCAACGACTACTGGGACCGTGCCGAGTTCCCCTTTGAGCTGGTTCCCAAGCTGGCCGGCCTGGGCGTGGTGGGGACCACCATTGAGGGTTACGGCTGCCCCGGCATGGACCGGCTCTCCTCCGCCCTGGTCTCCATGGAGATGTCCCGGGTGGACGGCAGCGTCAACACCTTCCTGAGTGTGCAGTCCGGCCTGACCATGGGCTCAATCAACCTGCTGGGCAGCGAGGAACAGAAAAACCGCTGGCTGCCGCGCATGGCGAACCTGGACGCCATCGGCTCCTTCGCCCTCACCGAACCGGACCACGGCTCGGATTCGGTGGGGCTGGAGACCTCGGCCCGCCGGGACGGCGACTCCTACATCCTCAACGGCAAAAAACGGTGGATCGGCAACGCCAGCTTCGCCGACGTCGTCGTGATCTGGGCGCGGGATGAAGCCGACGGCAAGGTCAAGGGCTTCGTGATGGAGAAGAACGCGGACGGCACCTATCCGCAGGGATACCAGGCGGAGGTCATCACCGGAAAGGTGGGCAAGCGGGCCATCCTGCAGCCGGACATCACCATCACCAACCTGCGCATCCCGGCGGAGAACGTGCTGGTGGATTCCAAGGGATTCCGCGATGTCAGCCGGGTGCTGATGGCCACCCGCGGCAACGCCTCCTGGGAAGCACTGGGCCACGCCATGGCCGCCTATGAAGCAGCACTGGCCTACTCGCTGCAGCGCAGGCAGTTCGGCAAGCAGATTGCCGGGTTCCAGCTGGTCCAGAACAAGCTGGCGAACATGCTGGCCGAGCTGACCGCCATGCAGCTGATCTGCTTCCGCATCACCAATCTGCAGGAGGCCGGCAAGCTCACCGGCCCCATGTCCTCCATGGCCAAGATGCACACCGCGAAGAAGGCCCGCTGGATCTGCTCCGAGGCCCGGGACATGCTCGGCGGCAACGGCCTGCTGCTGGAGTACCAGGTGGCCCGGCACATGACGGACATGGAGGTGGTCTACACCTATGAAGGAACGGATTCCATCCAGTCCCTGCTGATCGGCCGCGAAATTACCGGCATCAACGCGCTCAAGGGCGAGTAGGCAGCAGCAGCGCAGCGCACATAAAGGAAGGGCCGGGGCATGTGAACTGCTCCCCCAAAGTTGGACTGAGAAATCAGTTCTGACTTTCGGGGAGCAGTTTTTGCAGAAGAGCAGTTCGTTATCCGAGGAACAACGCAAGGCCGCGGTAGCGTTGTTCGAGACCGGTTGGGGTCCCAACTCCGTAGCAACAAGGCTCGGGGTGCGCGTGAAAGCAATCCGCCGGCTATACGACCGGTGGAGAGTTCGCGGAGGTTCGACGCTAGTGGCCAAGCCAACCAAACGCTTGTTCTCCTTCGAGTTCAAACTCGATGCCGTGCGCCGATTTCAAGCTGGAGAGAGCAAAGTCGCCCTGGCTAAAGAGCTCCAGCTGTCCTCTCCGCAGCTGATCGAGAAGTGGGCACGTCAGTACCGGGCGGAAGGCGAAGACGGACTGCGCGCGAAGCCCAAGGGCCGCCCGAAGACAAATCCTGAGGCATCGACGCAGCCAGAGTCAGAGATACAACGATTGCGCCGCGAGAACGAGCGTCTGCGGGCAGAGGTCGCGTTCCTGGGAAAAGTGCAGGCCTTGAGGGACGAGGAACGGCCGTAAAGGTCCGCGCTGTCATCGCTCTCAAGGCCGAACACCGGCTGGACGTGCTCCTGGACGTCGCGGGCCTGGCCCGTTCGACGTTTTTCTATCATCAGGCCCGCTTCCAGCGCCCAGACCCGCAAGCTGAGATTAAGGCTGCCGTGAGGGAGATCTTCGAGAAGAACCACGGCCGGTACGGGCACCGCCGCATTCATACTGAGCTGCTCAAGCACGGGTGGACGGTGGCGAAAAAGACCGTGTTGAAGCTGATGCGTTCGCTGCGGCTGGTCTGCAAAGTACGGCGAAGGAAGCGTTACGTCTCCTACCGCGGTGAACAGGGCGTGGTGGCACCGAATCTGCTGAACCGGGAGTTCGAAGCTGCTGCACCGAACCAGAAGTGGGTGACCGACGTGACCGAGTTCAGCGTCGGTGACCGCAAGCTCTACCTCTCCCCGGTGATGGACCTCTTCAACCGGCAGATCATCTCGTACTCGATCGGGTTATCCCCGAATCTGGAGCTCACTAACTCCTCGCTGCGTGAAGCCCTCACCGGTCTCGAGCCCGGGGCGCAGCCGCTCGTGCATTCGGATCAGGGATTCCAGTATCAGCACGTCTCGTGGCGGACGCTGCTGAAGAACGCCGGAGCGGTCCAATCGATGTCCCGCAAGGGCAACTGCTACGACAACGCGGTGATGGAGAACTTCTTCGGACACCTCAAGGAGGAACTCTTCCACCGGGTCCGGTTCCTGAACACCGATGCCCTGAGGGCCCAGCTGGATGAGTACATCCGCTGGTACAACACTGAACGTATCTCGACAAAGCTCGAGGGCCTGAGCCCGGTGCAATACCGTGCTCAGGCCCTCGCGGCCTAGACTTTTATTTGGCCAGTCCAACTTTCGGGGACCACTTCAATGGTGCCCCGGCCCTTCCTTTTGGTTCTGGATCAGTAGCTAAAAAAGCGGATCAGTACCTGAAGAAGCCCTGGCCGCTCTTGCGGCCCAATTCCCCGCGGGCCACCTTCTCCCGCAGGATCTGCGGCGGCGCGAACCGCTCTCCGAGCGTCTCGTGCAGGTACTCCGCGATGCCCAGCCGCACATCCAGGCCCACCATGTCGGTGGTGCGCAACGGTCCCACGGGGTGTTTGTAGCCCAGCACCATGGCCGCATCAATGTCCTCGGCCGAGGCCACGCCCTCTTCGACCATCCGCATGGCTTCCAGCGCAATGGCCACCCCCAGGCGGGAGGAGGCGAAGCCGGGGGCGTCCCGGACAACGACGGCGGTTTTCCCCAGCGCGGCGGTCCACTCCCGGGCGGCCTCCCCCAGTTCCGCGGACGTGCTATCCGTCAGCACCACCTCCACCAGCAGCGAGGAGGGAACCGGATTGAAGAAGTGCAGGCCGCAGAAGCGCTCGGGCCGGGCCAGGCCGGCAGCCAGTTTCGCCACGGACAGCGAGGACGTGTTCGTGGCCAGCCAGGCGCCGTCGGCCAGCTGTTCCTCCACAGCTTTCAGGGCCGAGGACTTCAGCTCAAAGTCCTCGGGCACGGCCTCAACCACCAGATCGCACCCGGCAAAGGACGCGTAGTCGGTGGAAACGCTCAGCCGGCCGGTCAGCTCATCGAGGCTGTGTGTGGTGGTACCGCGTTCCACGCTCTTGGCCAGCGCGGCTGCCACCCTTTCACGGGCAGCGTCGGCCGCGGCCTGGTCCCGCTCCACCACCACCACGTCCGCACCCGCGACGGTGAACGCGTGGGCTATGCCGGCGCCCATCCGGCCGCCGCCCAGGACGCCGACGACGGCGGGCACGGCAGCGGTGCCGGCCTCGGTTGTTTCGGCGGACGGGTTGGTCGGGGAGGAAAGATTCTCGGCGGTGCTCATGCGTTGTCCTTCGGTGCGGGAGTGGAATTCGGTGCGGGTGTGGAAGTGGATGCCGGCGTGGAACTGGATGCGGCGGGTGCCGCTGCCTGCTTGGCGGCCTGCCGGGCGGCGCTGCGGTCCAGGAAGGACTGCATCCGCTCGAACTTGGCCTCGGATTCAAAGAGGATGCCCTGTGCGAGGGTTTCCACCATCGGGTGTGCCTCCCGCGGGGCGGCAAACACGCTCTTGGTCAGCCGGACGGCCAGCGGATCCTGTGCGGCAATACGGTCCGCCAGGGCATGGGCGGCGGGCAGCAGGTCCGCGGGTTCGTGCAGTTCGGTGACCAGGCGTGCCTGCAGGGCTTCCTCCGCGTTGAGGATGCGGCCGGCCAGGAGCAGTTCCTTGGCCAGCGGCTCCCCCACCAGTTCCTTCAGCCGCCAGGTGGCCCCCGCGGCGGCCATAATGCCCAGGCCCACCTCCGGCTGGCCGATTTTCAGCGTGGGTGTGCCCAGCCGGAAGTCGGCGGCGTACGCGAGTTCCGCGCCACCGCCCAGGGCGAAACCGTCCAGTGCGGCAATCACCGGCAGCGGCAGCTGGGCAATGCGGGCAAAAACGCTGGAGTTGATGCCGGCCAGCGCGTCATCCCGGCGGCGCTCGCGCAGCTGGGATATATCGGCGCCGGAGGCAAACACCCCGCGGCCGCCGGCACTGGTGCCGCAGAGGATCAGGATCCGCGGGTGGCGCTCCAGCACGGCGCAGACGGCGTGCAGTTCCTCCACCATGGCCGCGTCGATGGCGTTGCGCACCTCGGGCCGGTTTAGCTGGACCTGGATCCGGTCTTCGGTCTCGGTGACCAGCAGCGTGGTGAACGCGGTTTCGGCAAAAAGGGACGTCATTGTCAGGTCTCGCTTAGGGTCGGTGGAACAGGAACGGGTGCGGGGCTCACTGGTCGCCCAGCTGCCGGCCGCCGTCGATCAGCAGTGTGGTGCCGGTGATGTAGGAAGCGTAATCGCTGAGCAGATAGGCGCAGGCATTGGCTATTTCCTCGCGGCGGGCCAGCCGGCGCAGCGGAATCCGGTGCACATGCTCCTGCACCGCGTCCGCGTCCGGGTAGAGCGCCGTGGTGCCGCCCGTGCCCTCGGTGAGTCCCGGGGTCAGGACGTTGAGCCGGAAACCGTGCGGTGCCCAGGCCTTGGCCAGTGATTTGGTCATGGCTTCCACGCCGGCTTTGGCGCTGGCTGAGTGGACGGTGCTGGGACTGCCGGTGACGGCGGCGGAGGTGCCGATGCTGACCACGGAGAGCCCGGTGCCCGTATCCACGGCGGTACGGGCCACCGCGGAGGTGACGTTCCAGGTTCCGGTGAGGACGATGTCCACGACGGCGGCCCATCCGTTGGGTGAGAGCTGCAGCGGGTCCACGCGGAAGTTGCCCGCCGCGTTGTTCACCAGCAGGCTCACCGGGCCGAGGTCGCCGGTGACGGCGTCCACCACGGCTGCCACTTCCGCGGCGTCCCGGACATCCACTGCGTAGCCGCGCACCTGGCCGCCGTGGGCGCGGAGCTGTTCGACGGCGTCGTCCAACCGGTCCTTGTTCCGGCCGACCACCGCTACCTTCGCGCCGAGGCCGGCGAGTGTCCCGGCGATCGCCAGGCCAATGCCCGCGCTGCCGCCGGTCACCAGGGCGGTGCGCCCGGCGAAAACGGGGGTACTGAACATGCTGGTCTCCTTGTCCGTGATCAGCGCAGGTACACGCGGCCGGGATCGATCTCGTTGCGCAGCAGGTCCAGTTCCTGCGCGGTGGGCGCGGGGGTGACGGACAAGCCGGGCAGCACCTTCAGCGGCCAGCCGGTGGCCTCGATCACCTGTCCCGCGCTGACACCCTCGTGCACCGTGGCCAGGCACAGTTCCCCGGTTTCATCCGCCTTAAGCACGCCAAGATCGCTGATGACGGTGGTCACCCCGCGGCCCTGGGCGGGAACCAGCGGGTCCTTTTCCCGGGCAATCCGGGGTGAGGGGCTGGTGCAGAAATCCAGCTCGCGGACAAAGGAGGTGGGGTTGTGCCGGCGCATCACCACAAAAACCTCGGCGGAGTTGGCCATCACTTCGGCCGCGCCGCCGGAACCGGGCAACCGGACGTCCGGAGACTCCCAGTCTCCGATGACGCTGGAGTTCAGGCTGCCGAACCGGTCAATCTGCGCCGCCCCCAGGAACCCCACGTCAATCCAGCCGCCCTGGAGCACGTAGCCGAACAGCACGGGCATGGTGAGGATGGCCTCGGCACCGGTGGCCAGCGAGGCATCGGCAATGGTCTCGGGCAGCCGGGGCGGATGGGCGCCGCAGACGCCGGATTCATAGACCTGCTCAATGTCCGGGCTGGTGGACTTCTGGGCCAGGGCCACGGCGAGGGTGGGCAGTCCGATGCCGGCAAAGACCCGGCGGGTGCCCTGCAGGTAACGGCAGCTGACCGCTGCCAGCAGTTCGCTGGAAGTGTATGCGGGTGCCGCCGCGTCGTCTGCGGCGGCGGTGTTGTTCGGGAGGGCGGTGAAGGGAGTCATCGGACGCTTCCGTAATTTACCGGGGTGGACAGGTGCGGTTCGGGGGTCAGCGGAGCAAAGAAGTCCGGGCCGAGTTTGGCGACGTAGCCGGCGTGGTCTCCGGTGTCGTGGACCCATTCCTGCAGCCAGGCCTCAAGGCGTTCAGGGTTCTTGCTGATGGCCGACCAGGAGCGGTAGAACGTGTTGTCGCGGTCATAGTAGCCCTGGACAAAGGAGGGGTGGGCACCGTAGGGCACCTCCACCACGGCGTCGACGGCGAACCCCGGGACGGCGGTGCGGTTCGGATCCGAGCGGATCACCTCGTCAGGCACTATCTCCTCCACCAGGGCAATGGTGCGTTTGGAGGCGAACGCCGCTTCCTGCTGCGGTCCGAGAATGCCCCAGCTCTGGATGTTGCCGTGCCGGTCCGCACGCTGGGCGTGAATGATGGCAACGTCGGGATTCAGTGCCGGAACCACGTAGGTCTCCACCCCGGGGTCAAAGGGTGAGGCAACCTTGCGCAGATTGGGGTTCACCTCCGGCAGGCTGCTGCCGGCGTAGGAGCGAACCGGCATAAACGGGATCCCCGCAGCGCCGGCCTGGTAGCGGGCCAGGAGTCCGTAGTGGCTGTATTCCTCCAGCGCGAGTGAGCCGGGACCGCCTGCCTCCACGGCACGGCGGATGGCGTAGAGGGAGCCCACCGACGAGTTGCCGGTGAAGGCGAAGATCATTTTGTCCACGGCGCCGGCGCCTACCAGCTGGTCCGCCACAATGTCGGGTGTCATGCGCACCAGGGTCAGTCCGGTCCGGCCCTGCCGGATGATTTCATGCCCGGCGGCAAAGGGAATCAGGTGCGTGAATCCCTCCAGCGCCACCGTGTCCCCGTCTTTGACGAATTCGGCAACGGCATCCTGAAGGGAATACTGCTTTTGGATCATTTCTGTACGGCCTCCGGGTTTTTGTGGTGCCCCTCATACTGGCACCGCCGATCTATAACGGTCCAATACCTAGAAATGCCTTGTGTGATAAGAAATAGATCTCAATGATTGCCTAGTAGCGGGACGGACCATGGAACTTCGGCATTTGATCGGCTTTGTGGCAACGGCGGAGGAACTGCATTTTGGCCGGGCCGCCGCGCGCCTGCACACGGCCCAGCCGGCGCTGAGCCAGCAGATCCGGCATCTGGAAAAGGAACTCGGGGTCCAGCTCTTCCACCGCAACACCCGGTCCGTGACGCTGAGTGACGCCGGTGCGGCACTGCTGGGCCCGGCCCGGCAGGTGCTCGCCGACGTCGAAGTGGCCAAACGCGCAGCGGTGCTGGGCAACTCGGAAATCGTGGGCCGGGTGGTGGTGGGTTTCGCCGGTGCCAGCAGCCGTGCTGCACTGCCCAAACTGGCCCGGGCCGTACGCGCCGAACAACCCGGCATCGAGCTGGTCCTGCAGGGCCAGACCTACGCCGGCGCGGCCCTGGCTGAAGTCACGGCAGGCACCCTGGACATCGGCTTTGCCCGGCTGCCGGTGCGTGATTCGGCCTTGAGCACCCGGGTGTACGAATACGAGCGGCTGGTCGCTGCCCTGCCGAGCGACCACCCCCTCGCCGGCCGCGAGAGCATCAGTGCGGCGGACCTGGCCGAGGAACCCTTCGTGACGTTCCCGGGGACCCGCGGCTCCACCGTCCGGGATGCCCTGATCCAGGTGGCCATGAATGCCGGCTTCACGCCGCGCATCATGCAGGAGGCTCCGGATTCCTACACGATCCTGGGCCTGGTGGCCGCGGGCGTTGGCGTAACAATTACGGTTTCTTCGGTCCAGCACATCAATACCCCGGGACTGGTTTATCGGAATCTTGATGACGATATTCCGGAGATGGCGGCCGTCCTGGCCTGGCGGAAGGACAATGCTTCCGCAGCGGTTCAGGCGGTGCTGAAGATTGCCGAAGAAGTCCTTCCCACCCCGATTCCTGAGGAAAGCCGGCTTCCCTCAGGAATTCAGTAATATTTCGTCCTACTGTTGGTCAGATTGGTTATTGGACGCTCTCAGTGCGTACTGGCAAGGTGAGTGAGGAAATCTTTATGTGTGGCCTGTCACACATCCCCCCATCACTTACACCGGAGCTGTTGTGAGCACTAATCAAACCCCAGCGGTTGACGCGGAAACGCGCACCCGGATGGCAAAGAAGGCCGGTTTCGCCTCCTTCGCCGGAACCACCGTCGAGTGGTACGACTTTTACGCCTACGGCACCGCCTCGGCCCTGGTCTTCGGGCAGATCTTCTTCCCGGCCGAGGACGCCGCCGTGGGCACGCTTGCCGCCTTCGCGACCTTCTGGGTCGGGTTCCTGGCCCGCCCGCTGGGCGGCGTGGTGTTCGGCCACTTCGGTGACAAGTTCGGCCGCAAGAAGGCGCTGGTCACCACCCTGCTGATGATGGGCATCTGCACCACCGCCGTCGGGCTGCTGCCCACGTACGGACAGATCGGCATGTGGGCCGCCGTGATCCTGGTGTTCCTGCGCCTCATCCAAGGCATCGCGATGGGCGGCGAGTGGGGCGGCGCCGTCGTCCTGGCCGCTGAACACGCACCCAAGGGCAAGGGCATCATCTACGGCGCCTTCGCCCAGCAGGGCTCCCCCATGGGCAACCTGCTCTCCACCCTGGTCTGGCTCGCCGTGGCACAGCTGCCGGACGAACAGTTCCTCTCCTGGGGCTGGCGCATTCCGTTCCTGCTCTCCGCCGTCCTGGTGGGCATTGGCCTGTTCATCCGGCTGAGCATCGAGGAATCCCCGGCCATGAAGGAAATGATGGTCACCAAGACCGTCGCCAAGACCCCGTTCACCGAGGTGCTGCGCCATTCCAAGGGCATTGTGGTCCTGGGTATCGGCGCCTGCATCATCGCCGTCTCCGCCACCTACTTCAAGGGGACCTTCGCTCTGGCCTGGGCCGTGGACAGCGGGCTGTTTGACCGCTCCACCTTCCTGACCATTGTGACCATTGCCTTGGTGGTGCAGTTCTGCGTGCAGCCCTTCGGCGCGCTCATCGCCTCGAAGATGGACCTGCGCAAGGCCGTCCTGCTGCTGCTGGTGCCGGAACTGGTCTTTATGCCGCTGATGTTCATCATGATCGGGACCGGGAACTACCTGCTGGCCGTGGTGGGCATGGCGGTGGCCACCATCCCGCACTCCATGTACTACGCCGCGCTGGCCGGGATCCTGGCCAAATCCTTCCCGCCGAATATCCGCTACACCGGCATTTCCCTGAGCTACCAGCTCAGTTCCACCCTGTTTGCCGGGACGGCGCCCATGATGGGCCAGTACCTGCTCAACGTCAGCGGCTCCATCCTGGCGGTGGTCGCCCTGGCCCTGGTGCACGTGGGCCTGACCATCGGCTGTGTGCTGGGCCTGCTGGCGCGGTCCAGGAACATGGGCGACGGGTACGCCAGCTCGGACAGCTTCAGCACCCAGGACGAACTGCCGGACGCTGCCGGGCAGGACGCCCGCAAGGCCGCAACGCAGGCATAGTCCACCCCACGGCTTTACCGGACCCCCGGGACATCACGTCCCGGGGGTCTTTCCGTGTCCGGGTCCTGTGGTTGTCGGGTCCTGTGGCTGGGACCAGTGGCTGCCGGGTCCTGTGGCTGTCGGTCCTGTGGCTAGGTCCAGTGGTTGCCGGGTCCCTTGCCGACGGCGGCAGTCCTCCCGGCGGCGATGGCGGCAGTCCTTCCGGCGGTGACGGCGGCAGTCCCCTGGTAGAGGGCGGGGCCGGTTATCCGGCTGTGACGGGGTACGCCGCAGCCCATTCGACGATGGCATCGGTCATGGCCCGGTATCCCTGCCGGGTGGGGTGCAGCAGTTCCTGGTTGGCGGTGGGCGAATCGGCGGCCTGCAGCAGGCCGGAGACATTGGCGGCATGCAGGTAGGGTTCCTCGCTGCAGGCACCGTGGCCGTCCAGGGCGTCCTGCGCCGCCTCTACGAAATACACGTTTGCCTGCGGGACATTGTTTACCGCCGCACGGATCACGGTGTTCAGTTCTCCCACCAGCTCTCGGGCGAACCCCTGTTCCTCGACGCTGAGGCGCCCGCAGCCGCCGTCGGGCGCATCAAAAAGCTGGGGATAGGGAAGCACCAGGACGGGTGCGGCAACGGCGCTGGCCAGTGCTGAATAGGCCGCTTCAAGGTCCGGCTGCAGCGCCGCGAGCTGCACAGCGGCATCCGCGCGCAGGGCGGGGTTTTCGGTGCAGGGCCTGGTATCCAGCAGGCAGGCCTGCAGAATACCGGCGAAATCCAGGTTGTTGCCGCCCACGGAAAGGATCACCAGCGTGGGGTCGAAGCCCTGCAGCTGCTGCAGCTGGGGCGGAACGGACCCGGGCCCGGCGCCGGGCTGTGTGGGCTCACGGAACGCCAGCGTCTGCGGGGCGGTGAGATGCCCGGTGGTCGCCCGGGAACAGGCCAGGTTGGCAATACTGTCCGGGGGAAAGAGCTCGGAGGCCACGGCGTAGGTGCTGCGGTGGCAGGAATCCCGGCGAGCGTCGCCGGCGGGCCGGTAGCTGCCGGCGCCCTCGCCGGAGGCGAAGGAATCCCCCAGGATGGCCAGGCGCCCGGTGTCGCCGGTGACGGCGGCCAGCCAGCCGGTGGGACGGGAGGGTTCAGGCTCCGATGCTGAAGGTACGGGTGCCGACGGTACGGGTGCCGACGGCGACACCGGGGCTGCCGCCGACGGTGACAGCCCCGATGCTGTTGTTTCTCCGGCCGGGCCGGAGGGGCCGGCGGCAGGCGTCGCCGTGCAGGCGGTGAGGATTACCACCGCTGCCAGGACACCCGCCGCCAGCCGTTTCATGCTTACTGCCGGCGCCGCAGTGCCTCGTCCACTGCCGGATCCCCCAGCTGGCCCAGCCAGTTGAGCAGATCCGGGTAGGTGGACGGGTTGCCGGCAACGGCCACCCGTGCCCGCGGGTGGGTGGCCAGTTCCTGCAGCCGGGCCAGAGCCGTGGCCGGATCAGCGGCCCCGGCGATCAGTGCGGCATCCGGGTCCGCAGCCGTTCCGGCTTCGGCAGCGCTTTCGGCTTCCGGAGCCGTTCCTGCTGCGGCGGGCTGAACACTCTCGTCAGCGGTGCTGCCGGTGCCGGCAACCGGGGATCCGGCAGCCGGGGCTTCCACGCCAGCACCCTGTCCTGCGGCCGAGGCGGCCGGAGCTGCCTGGCTGGCCGAGGCCGGGGCCGGCTGAACCGGTGCGTGCTGGACCGGAGTCTGCTGAACCGGCTGACCCGGCACGTGCTGGACCGGTGCGTTGTGACCCGGCGCCTGCTGCTGCGGAGCGGCGTCGAACGTGAAGCCGGCGCCAACGCCGCCGGTCGGTGCCAGTGTCCTGAAGTGTTCCCGGGCCGCCTTGTCCAGCCAGAGGACAGCCAGGATCACAAACGGCATGACCCAGGTGAGCACCATGATGATGGTGGCCGTGCTGCCGGTGCCCACTTCATTTGCCGAGCCGTCGTTGCGGACAATCCGGATGATCATCAGGACGAGTCCGAGCACAAACAGGATGGCTGCGTAGGCACTGCCCATCACGTAGGCGGAACGCTGGTCGCGGGCAGCTACCTTGGGCAGCATGACGGCGCCGGCAACCATAACCAGCGCGAAGACGAAGGAGATGGCCCAGGTGGCGGCGCCGTCGTAATCTTCAACGAGCGTCCAGACCATGGAGAACAGGGACAGGGCGGCCAGTGCGGACGTCAGGATGAGGGTGAGCAGGATCGCCGGCTTCAGCGCGGTGCGCCGGTCCGCCGGAGCTGCCTGGGTGTGCTGGGTCAGGCGTGCGACCGACGGCGCCGAAACGGCAGCGCCGAAGGCCATCCAGAAGATCAGCGAGAAGGACGGCGAGCCGGCGTAGTAGTCCAGGGATACTCCGTAGGCGCCCATCAGGGAGATCAGGCCGAGGAACAAGGCGCCGACGCCGATGCAGACTCCGGTGAACCGCCAGGTGTCGGATCCGCGGAAGACGTTCAGTGCCACTAGGGCCAGGACGGCTACGGAGACCAGGCCAACGAGGGACAGCAGCAGGGTGGGGATCCAGGGGTTGCCCAGTCCCAGGGACTGGTAGATGGGATCGTCGCCGCGGCCGGCAACCTCCACAATGCGGATGATGATCTGTGCCAGGACCGTCACTGCGGCAAGGCCGGCGATTCCCATGGTGACGAAGACCCAGCGCCGGTTCCGGGGTGCGTCCACGGTGCCGGGGGCAATTTCGCCGCGGCGGGGCTGTGCCGCCATGATGGCGCCTGCCAGCCCGAAGGCCGGAGCGGCATCGAGGATGCTCAGGCTCGAGTCGAAGGAACCCGCTGCCGCCATGCTCATCACCAGATACACCACCACGAGGATGAGGTAGGGCA
Source organism: Arthrobacter zhangbolii (assembly GCF_022869865.1). NCBI lineage: Bacteria > Bacillati > Actinomycetota > Actinomycetes > Micrococcales > Micrococcaceae > Arthrobacter > Arthrobacter zhangbolii. The sequence goes on along the minus strand of NZ_CP094984.1, from coordinate 846,127 downwards.
GGTTGGCCAGTGCCTTGATGTCCTGGACCTGCCGGTAGCCGATCTTGGGGCCAAAGACCCCGGCGCGCCAGAGGTAGCTCACGCCCACCGAGAAGATGCTCAGCAGGGTAATCAGCAGGACGTCCAGGCGGGTGCCCGCCGTCGACTCGGCCCCGTAGTAGCTTCCGGAGCCAAAGGTCCAGGTCATAAAGAGGGAGAAGAACAGCAGCAGGACGGCAATACCGTCCCTCACGTAGTCGCTGACCGGAACGCCGGCGAAGGCTGAGGGACGCTTCTGGGCCGGCTGAGCCGGAGCCTGCGCCTGGCCGTAGGGGGAATTACCGGGGGCGGGGGTCCCGGAGTACGGCTGCCCCTGGCCCAGGTGCTGGTCCTGGTGCTGCTGGCTCATGCCCTGGCCGGGGTGGCCGGCTGCTGCGAACTCGGGCTGCCGTTCCGGTGCCGCTGCCGGTGACGCAGCCGGTGATGCCGTGGCGGGAGCGTGCGCCCCTGACGGCGCGGCAGAGGCATCAGTGCCCATCGCGAACCCGCACTCCGGACAGAACCGGCCTCCGGGTTCCTGTTGTTTGCCGCATTCGGGACAGAATTTCATGGTGCCTTCCTTGGATTTTCGAAAACTGTGGATGCCGTAGCCGGCAAAGGGCAGGACGGTCCCGCCGCGCGCTGCGGCAGGACCGTCCCTGGGTATTAGTTTGCGCTCAGCTCGCCGTTGTAGCTGAGGAACGCGGTGGTGGCTCCCTCACCGGGGAACAGCTCTACCGTGACCTCGTGTTCCTCACCGTCACCGGGGTACGGGATGGTTACGGTGGCCGGCTCGCCGGCCACGAGCTTCAGTTCGTGTTCCTCACCGTCCATGGTCACTACCACTGTGCCGGGCGTACCGATGGGCAGCACCGAACCTGACACCTCGAACATCAGCTCGCCGTCGTCCTCAATGCCCTTCAGCGTGTGGGTCATGGCCTCCCCGCTCAGGGACAGCAGGCCGTAGAAGTAATCCTTGCCCGGGTCCAGGTAGGAGTCCGAGAAGGAGGTACCCGAATCCTCCACCAGCGTCAGTTCCTTGGAGTAGTCAATGTCGCCGCCGTCTTCAGCGCGTTCCTCATCCCATTCCGGGCCGGCGAACACCACGAGCTTGTAGTCCCCTTCAGGGATCTCGTCGCCGTAGCCGAGAGTGGTGATTTCCTCTTTGCCGTCCTTGGAGTAGACGGTCATGTCACCGAAGTCGTACTCGTCTTCGGCGGCCAGGCTCATTTCCTCGTCAACACGGAGGTTCAGTACCGCAAAGCCGGCGGAATTGAAGGTCACGTCAGTGGAGTCATCCACGGCAATGTCGCCGGAGGCATCTTCACTGTGCGCCAGGGAGAGCAGCGCGAGTGCCTGCTCGCGGGTGAGGGAATCGGTCCAGTCAATAACCGCGTCGGCCAGGGTGTGGCCCAGGCTGACCCGCCACTTGCCGTTTTCCTCCAGCGTGGTCACCGACAGATTCTGCAGGCCGCCGAACATCTGGGCTGACGGTTCAACCGTGTAACCGGACCCGTTGAGGCAGAAGCTGTCCGAATCGCTTTCACCCTTGATGCACTCGCTGGTCAGGGTGATTTCGTCGCCGTAGTCATTTTCCAGCCTGATGTTGTCGACGACGGCGGTGGCACGGTTGCCGTCCTTCTCGCCTTCCGTGAAACGGACGTCGCTGACGCTGATCTCTTCGCCGTTCATGCCCGACATCGCGTCGTCGAACATGTCCTGGTAGAGGTAGAGCAGGCTGCCTTCATGAATGGAGAGCGTGCCGGCAAGCGGGCTGAGGCTTCCCTCGGAGATCACGGAGGGCACGGCTTCGACCATGGCCTTGGCTGCTTCGGCCGGGCTGTTGCTGCCGGTGGAGGCCTCCGGGACGCTGCCGCGGTCATAGCTTTCGCTGGCGTTGACCATTTCGGCAACGCTGTACATGGGGCTGACGTACCAGCGGCCGTCTCGTTCGGTGGCGACCAGGGTCAGCGGGGATCCGTCCGGGCCCAGTTCGCCCAGTTCGATGGTCTCGTTGACCTTTTCTTCCTCTTCCAGGGAATCGAAGATGGTGCGCAGCGTTCCGGTGGTTGCCGCCGGATCGATGTCGACCTTGACCTCGCCGCTGGCGTACCTGATCAGCGCGGTGCTCTCGTCGATTTCCTTAATTTCGGGTTCGACGCCTTCCATGGAAATGGTGACGCCGTCGAAGGAGAACTCGTCCTCGCTGAGCTCTTCATCGCGTCCCACCTTCGTCAGGGCTTCCTCGAGCTTGAACTCCTCCATCTTGTCCGCCAGGTGCTCCTGGATCCGCTGGATGGGTTCGCGCTCTTCCAGCGGGACCAGCGTGGCAAGACCGATCATGTCCTTGGTTTCAATGGACTCCATCAGCTGGTCTGCAGCACCCTGCGGGGAGCTGGCTCCGCCGCGGATCAGGTTCTGGACGTAGAAGAAGGCCCCGATCCCCACTGCCAGCAGGACAACGAGGACGGAGACGAGGATGATGACCTTGCGGGACCGTTTCCTGGGTCCCTTCGGGGCGGAGGGCGGCGTGTTCGTTCCGCCGGGGCCCTGCGGACCGGATGGGCCGTTGTTGCCCATGCCGCCGGGACCGTTGTTGCCCGTGCCGCCCGTGCCGCCCGTGCCGCCGGGACCGGCGGGGGTGCCGGGCGCGGCGAAGCCGGAACCGCTGGTACCCGTCGCGTCGGCGGACTTGGCGGCCGGCGCCATAACGGGCGGATCAAAAACCGATGTGGACGTTGCGGTGCTCTCTGCCCGCTGCCCCGGCTGCCCGCCTGCGGCGCTCTGGCCGGGTGCCTGCTCAAAGCGCTGCGTGGGCTGCTCGCTGCGGATGGCGTCGCGGTCCGGCTGAGTGGTTTCGGCGGCCGCACTGCCGCCGCTCTGTGCCGGCTGCGGCGCCTGGCAGTTGGTACAGAATTTCCAGTGCGACTGTAGTTCAGCGCCGCAGGACGTGCAGTTCTTCAATTCTCCCCCAGGTAGTAAACGCCCGGAAGGAGTAAGTGATGGTCCCCCCGAGCCAACAGATACGTTCGCATAAAACCCTAACACGGGGCATATATACGCCGCCGGTTATGACGGGACCCGGGGCGGAATTGCGCGGAGGGGATTTACGGGATCAGCGTGGCATACACAACGTAGTTATCCTCGAATTCCCCGCTGGCGGCATCAAAACCGTCACACGTTATCAGGCGCAGTTCGGGCTGCTCGGTGTTTCCGTAAACCTCAAGGGTGGGAAAGTCCGTTTTTCCGTACTGCTCCCCCTTGTCCACGGCAAATACCGCCGTGGAGCCGTCCTCGCGTGCAATGTTGATCCGGTCCCCGGGTTTCAGGGCCCGCAGGTCCGCAAACACGCCCGGTCCCCCGCCGGTGGCATTGACGTGGCCCAGCAGTACCGCCGGACCCTGGTCGCCGGGAGCCGGCGAGCCGGTGAACCAGCTGGCCGGTGAGCCGGGCGGTTCGGGCGGCACTTCCAGGGAACCGTCCTCGCGCAACCCCAGGTGAAGGAGCGCGGATTCCGTTCCGGTGGACGGGATGGACAGGGAGGCAGGCGGCGCGGCGGCCGGCGTTTCAGCCGGTGCAGCGGTCCCCGGCGACGGAGTGGCCGCTGTGGGCGCGGGGGCTGACGGCGCGGCGGAGGATGCGGTCGCTGACGCGCTCGTCGGGGCTCCGGCCTCCGGCGCGGACGCGGTGCTGCACCCGGTGAACAGGAGGAGCGCGGCCGCCGCGCAGGTCAGCAGACCTGCACGGCGGCCGTTCGGGGATTCCTTCATGGGGATCGCCTCAGCTACTCACGGGTTCCCTAGGCGCGGGCCCGGCGGCGGAGGGCCACCATTGCCGCACCGGCCAGGGCCAGAACGCCCGCACCGGCAACTGCAGTGCCGGCAACGCCGTTGTCGGAGGCCGTCTCCACACCGGTGTCAGCTCCGCCCTCGGGCATGGCAGCCATCTGGGAACCGACCAGGGTGCCGCAGGCTGCAGGAAGGGTGGCCGCTGCCGGGAGGCTGGGATCCAGGTCCGACATCTTCTCAGCCGCCGCAGCAGGCATCTTGGTGGGATCAACACCGTGCACCACAACTACCGCACTGCCGTCCTTCAGCGACGCAGCGGTCTCGGGGCTCAGTTCAAGGGTCCGCTCGTAGGTGTAGGCGGATCCGCCCGGGAAGCGCTCAACCGCCAGGGCGGAATCGGGGCTGGAATCGCCTTCAGTGGTCAGCGAGGTGCCGATGTGGCCGTAGAAGGGGTGGCCCTCGGTGGTGTTCACCACGCCGTCGCCGTCGGTATCCGCTTCCGGGCCGGGGCAGGTTCCCTGCGCCGCGATGTGGATGTGCTGGGCGTGCGGGAAGGGACCGTCCATGAAGGTTTCCGCTGCACCGGAAACGTTGACGGTTACAACTGCCTCGGTGCCGTGCACATCCACCATGGCCTGTCCGGTGGTGCCGGAATTGTTCATGGTGTTCAGCGTGGCCTGGCTGCTCCAGGAATCTTCGCCGTGTGCCATGGCGGGACCGCCGGAAAGAGCCAGGGCTCCCAGGGCCAGTGTGGGGACGGCAAGCAGACGCATCTTCTTATTCATCATCGTGTCCTTCGTCGTGGGTTCTCTAGCAACACCACAGGTTCGGAGCTGAGCGCCGGGCGGATGTGTCCCGGATCGAAATACCTGAAAAAAGTTTTGAAACACGTGCACAGCGACGGGCACCCGTCCGTTCCGCCACCCGCACCGAACAGCAGGTATGGACATTCCCCTGCATCACCGAAGCCCGGCTCCGGCCGGCCCGGTGCTGCCCCGGCTGGCGGCCCCGAGCGAAGATGTGGCAGTCTTCTCCCCGGGAATGTCCCCGTTCGCCGACCCGGCGGGGCGCCGTCGTCGAAGGGAACGTCCTTGGAAGCGCATGACTGAGCTGCCCTCCCCTGATGCTTTTCGCGCCGGTTCGCCGCCCGGCGTTCCGGAGCCCGTCGCCGCGACCGGCCGGGAGGATCAGGCTGCCGAGCTGGCCCGCCTGCTGCGCCGCAGCGGTGAAGGGGATGAGGCGAGCTTCGCCGCCCTGTATGACGCCACCTCGGCGAAGGTTTACGGCCTCACCGTGCGGGTGACGCGGTCGCCGGAGATTGCCGCCGAAGTTGTCCAGGAGGTCTATCTGATGGCCTGGCAGCAGTCGGCGCGGTTCGATGCGTCCAGGGGTTCGGTGCTGGCGTGGCTGTGCACCATCGCCCACCGGCGGGCCGTGGACCGGATCCGCCAGGTGGCCAGGGAACGTGAGCGGGAACAGACGTACGAGGACCAGCGGACAGACACACCGGTTGACCAGACCTGGCAGGAAGTGGAACAGAGCATGGACACCCATGAGGTCCGCGACGGGCTGGATACCCTCAGCCCCCTCCAACGGGAGGCAGTTTCGCTGGCCTACTATCAGGGCCGGACGTACCGCCAGGTGGCCCAATACCTGGATATTCCCCTCGGGACGGCCAAGGCCCGCATCCGGGACGGCCTGAAAAGTCTCCGCTCAGCACTGGGAGGTGAACGGTGAGCAGCCACAACCATTCGCCGGGATCCGGAGGCTTCCATGACGCTGGCAGCCCCCATGATCTGGCGCCGCTGTACGCAGTGGACGCCCTGGACCCGCAGGAGCGGGCCGATTTTGAACAGCACCTGGCCGGGTGCGCGCAGTGCCGTGCCGAGGTGGAGGACTACTCGGAGGTCGGAGCATCCCTGGCAGCCGGAGCCGCGCAGGAAGCACCGCCGGAGCTGCGCACCGCCGTGCTCTCCGCCATTTCCGGGACCCGCCCACTGCCGGCTGAGGAAGTCACTTCCCTCCAGGACCGGCGGCGGCGCAGGACCCGTACGGTGCTCGCCGCGGCAGCGGCTGCCGTGCTGGTGCCGGGCATTGCCTTGGGCGGCTGGGCGCTGGGCGTCCAATCCGAACAGCGGGAACAGGAGCAGATCGCGGCTGCCGAGCAGGGTCGGGAGAACCGGCTGCTGTCGGCACCGGACGTCACCACCCGCCAGCTGGACGTCAACGGTGTTCCGGCCACCCTGGTGGTTTCCCGGGACGCGGACTCTGCCCTGTTTGTTGCCGGAGACCTTCCGGATCCCGGCGAGGGCCGGGAATACCAGCTGTGGCTGCTTGAGGAAGAAACGCCGATCCCGAATGTTCGCTTCGACGGCGGGGACGACGTCCGCATCTGGCTCAGCGGCAACGTCACCGATGCAGGAGCTGTGGCCATGACGGTGGAACCGGAGGGCGGCTCGGAAACCCCCACGCTGCCTTTGCTGGCCTCGGCCGAGCTGTAGGCCGGAGCTGCAGGCATGCGCTGACGGCGGCCGAAGATGCCGTCGGCCTGGGTGAACGCGCTTTCTGGCCCGGCAGCCGCGCTACGCGCCGCGGCGGGCGATGGCGGCGTTCACGCCGTCGTCGTTCAGCGCCTTCAGCCAGCTCAGCAGCTCCGGCCCGGCTGCCGGATTTGCCGCCACCGCAGGGCGCACCATCGGGTGATCGGTGGCCAGCTCCTGCAGGCGGAGGGAGCTGGTCCCCGGATCCTCGGCCTGCGCCAGGAGAGCCACTTCCGCGGGATTCACCCGGGAGGCCGGGGCGGCGGAGGCGCCGGCATCCGCCACTACATCGGCAGCGGGAATGTTCATGACCGGGCTTGCCGTCCGGTGTCCTGGCTTCTGAATCTCGTCCTGCATGCAGTCCTCCTTCAAACGCGGGCCTTTATCAGTAGGCTTTCAATCATCCTTGCAGACCCCGGCACCAAGCCCAAACCGTCCGCACCGGCAGCGCTGATCGGGGACGGGAGAAGACAAAGACGCACCCGGATGCTGCCGGAACCGGCCCCGGCTCTGGCCCGGCGCCCCCGGCGCAGGCTAGGATTCCGCGCGCCAGCGGCCGGAGATAGTTGCCCGCGGTGTCCGGGGTGCGACATACTGAAGCCTATTCGTTCTTGGATCGAGCAATCCTCTATCAAAGTTTTTGCCTTATCCGGCCGCCGGCTGCGTGCAGGAACTGAAGGAGCTGCAAGGCAGAGTGTTTTTCAAGACTTTCGGCTGGTCATTCGCCATCACGGCCGCCGCGCTGGTCACAGCGTTCTTCTACGGGGGGATAGAGGCACTCATCCTCTGTGCCATTCTCGGTGTTCTTGAGATCAGCCTCAGCTTCGATAATGCGGTGGTCAATGCCCGCATCCTCGAAAAAATGAGCCCCTTCTGGCAGAAAATGTTCCTCACCGTAGGCATTCTGATTGCCGTGGTGGGTATGCGCATTGTGTTCCCGCTGGTCATTGTGGGCGTCACAGCCAGCATGAACCCGATTGAAGCGCTGCGGCTGGCCTTGGAGAAGGGCGACCCTGAGCAGCCGGGCACTTACGGCTACCTGCTGCACGAGGCGCACCCGCAGATCGCTGCCTTCGGCGGCATGTTCCTGCTGATGATCTTCCTGGACTTTATGTTCGAGGACCGGGACATCCGCTGGCTGCGCTGGATCGAGGCCCCGCTGGCCAAAATCGGAAAGCTTAACGGTGCGTCCCTGATTGCCGGCCTTGCGGTCCTGTTGGCCGCTGCCAGCCTGGCCGACGCCGAGCACACCACCGATATTTTTGTCGCCGGTTCCGCAGGCCTTATCACCTACCTTCTTGTCACCGGTTTGGGTGGCCTGTTCGACGTCGACGGCGACGGCGACTTTGATGACGAAGACGCCATCAAGCGGGTGGAAAAGAAGTCCGGCAACGGCGAGCTGGTCAAGGCCACCGGCAAGGCAGCGTTTATGCTCTTCCTCTACCTGGAAATGATCGACGCGTCCTTCTCCTTCGACGGCGTCATCGGCGCGTTCGCCATCACCTCGGATCCGATCATCATCGCCCTCGGCCTCGGCCTGATCGGCGCGATCTTTGTCCGCTCGCTGACCGTTTTCCTGGTCCGGCAGGGCACGCTGGATGAGTTCGTCTACCTGGACCACGGTGCGCACTGGGCCATCGGTGCCCTCGCCGCGATCCTGCTGCTGACCATTGAACTGGAAATCAACGAGATCATCACCGGCCTGATCGGCGTCGTCTTCATTCTGGCGTCCCTGATCTCCTCGATCGTGCGCAACAGGCGCAGCGCGTCCTCCGGCACCCCCACAAAACCTGTCTACTCGAACTAACAAGGGAGAATCATGGGCCTGAGCCTGCAAAAAGGTCAGTCGCTGTCACTGACGAAGAAGGACGGCGGCGCACTCAGCAAGACGCGCCTGGGACTGGGCTGGGATTCCGCAGCCCCGGTCAAGCGCGGACTCTTCGGCACGAAGAAGGCCGCTGAAGTGGACCTGGATGCCTCGGCCATCTTCTTTGATGCCAACGGCAACGCCCTGGACCAGGTCTGGTACGGCCAGCTGGCCAGCAAGGACGGCTCCTCCAAGCACACCGGAGACAACCTGACCGGCGCCGGCGAGGGCGACGACGAAGTCATCCTGGTCAACCTGCAGGCCGTATCCCCGGCCGTGCAGCAGATTGTCTTCGTCATCTCCAGCTACAGCCGCCAGACCTTCGACCAGGTGGAGAACGCGTTCTGCCGGCTGGTGGATGACTCCACTCCCGGCAGCCCGGAAATCGCCCGCTACCAGCTGACCGACTCGGGCAACCACACCGCCATGATCATGGCCAAGGTTGCCCGCGAAGGATCAGGCTGGACCTTCAAGGCCCTCGGCGAGCGCGCCCAGGGCCGCACTGTCATGGACCTGATTCCCACGGCAGCCCGCACACTCTAAACCGAACGTCGCGAAGGAGCGCACCTTGTCCAGCCTGACACTGACCAAAGGCAACAACCTATCCCTGACCAAAGCCGATCCCGGATTGGAACGGGCCCTGGTGGGCTTGGGCTGGGACCCGCGTACCACCAGCGGGGACCCGTTTGACCTGGATGCCTCGGCACTGCTGCTGGGCGCCGACGGCAAGGTGCGTTCCCAGGACGACTTCATCTTCTACAACCAGCTGGCGGCCAAGGACAACTCGGTGGTCCACCAGGGCGATAACCGCACCGGCCAGGGCGACGGCGACGACGAGCAGATCCTGATTGACTTCAGCCTCCTGCCCGCCGACGTTGACCGCGTGGTCATTGTGGTCTCCATTGACCAGGCCGATGTCCGGCACCAGAACTTCGGGCAGGTGCGCGATGCGTACTGCCGCGTAGTCAACCAGGACACCGACGCCGAAGTGGTCCGTTACGACCTCAGCGAAGACGCTGCAGCGGAAACATCCATGATCTTCGCCGAGGTCTACCGCAACCGCGGCGAATGGAAATTCCGTGCCATCGGCCAGGGCTACGCCTCCGGCCTGTACGGCATCGCCACCGACTTCGGCGTCGTCCTCGACTAATTCCCCATACCTCGTTACAAGGAGCTGAACACCATGGCAGGTCTGTCCCTCTCCAAGGGCAACAACCTTTCCCTCACCAAAACCGATCCCGGACTGCAGAAGGCCCTCGTGGGCCTTGGCTGGGATCCCCGCACCACCACGGGCGAGCCCTTCGATCTGGATGCCTCGGCACTGATGATCGCCGCCAACGGGAAGGTGCGGTCCTCCGATGACTTCATCTTCTACAACCAGCCCGCCGCCAAGGACGGATCCGTCACCCACCTGGGTGACAACCGTTCGGGTGAGGGCGCCGGCGACGACGAGCAGATCCTGATCGATCTCAGCACCATGGCCGCCGACGTCGAGCGCGTGGTTATTGTGGTGTCCATCGACCAGGCCGATGTCCGCAACCAGAACTTCGGCCAGGTCCGCGGCGCCTACTGCCGCGTGGTCAACCAGGACAGCGACAGCGAAATTGTCCGGTTTGACCTGAGCGAGGACGCCGCACCGGAAACCTCGATGATCTTTGCCGAGATCTACCGCAACAACGGCGAATGGAAGTTCAAGGCCGTTGGCCAGGGCTACGCCAGCGGACTGGCCGGCATCGTGACCGATTTCGGCGTGCAGCTCAGCTAGGCTCGCCTTCTTGGCATTACCCTGCGGGGAGTGTTCCGCGGGCCGGAACACTCCCCGCACCCATACCGCAGTTCACCTACGAAAAGGCTGAATAATGACCTCACCGCTGACTCCTCCGGACGCCTCCGAAGCCTCCCTGGTGCTTCAGGCGCCCGAACCGCCCGCCCCGGTTGCTCCGGCCGACGCCCCGGGCATGGTCCCGGTCCCGGAGGAACGCCGCCAGGAAATCGCCGCCCAGGCCCGTTCCTTCATGGATGAGGTCTCCAAGCTTGATGCCCGCAGCCCGGAGTTTACGGCACAGGTGGACTCCATCAACAAGCTCGCCGGCGCGGAAATGACCGCCTCCGCCGGGTACTCCACCCGCCTGCTGGACCGTTCCTCCACCTCGGTGGCCGGCGCCAAGCGCTCCGGTGACGACGCACAGAAGAAGGTGGCCTCAACACTGGGCGACCTGCGCAGCACGGTGGAGGACCTGACCCCCAACCAGGCGAACCTGGGCACCGGCCGCAAGATCCTGGGCCTGATCCCGGGCGGCAACAAGCTGGCCAAGTACTTCCAGAAGTACGAATCCGCCCAGGTGCAGCTGGACCACATCATCAAGTCCCTGATGGCCGGGCAGGATGAACTGCTCAAGGACAACGCTTCCCTTGCCGGGGAAAAGGTTGAGCTGTGGAAGACCATGCAGACCCTGAGCGAATACTCGGTGCTGGCCGAATCCCTGGACGCCGCGTGCGTGGAGAAGGTGGACAAGCTCAAGAACTCCGGGCAGATTGAGCAGGCCAACGCCCTGGAAGCGGACGTGCTGTTCCCCATCCGCCAGCGCCGCCAGGACATCCTCACCCAGCTGGCCGTCTCCGTGCAGGGCTACCTGGCCATGGACCTGATCCGCAAGAACAACGTGGAACTGATCAAGGGCGTGGAACGCGCCCGCACCACCACCATTTCCGCGCTGCGCACCGCCGTCATCGTGGCCCAGGCCCTGGCCAACCAGAAGATGGTCCTGGACCAGATCGACGCCGTGAACGCCACCACCAACAACATGATCCTGAGCACCAGCGAAATGCTCAAGGACCAGACGGCCCGGATCCACCAGCAGGCCTCCAGCTCCGGAGTGAGCGTGGAAACGCTGCAGAAGGCGTTCGACAACGTGTTCCAGACCATGGACGCCATTGACACCTTCCGTTCCGAGGCCGCCCGCAACATGGAGGGCACCGTGAAGTCGCTGGAGTCCACCATTACCCAGGCCAAGCCCTACCTGGAGCGCTCCCGCCAGAGCGAGTCCCGCTAGGTGCCGGGCACGGCAGCTCCGAGGCAAAGGACATCCACGTGGTAATCGGCAGGTTCATCGGATCCCTCTTTGGCAACTCATCCGAGTCCGGGCCCGCGGACGGCCAGGCGCAGCAGGCACAGCTTGCCGCCCAGCCGCCGTCGGGTCCGGACGCCGAGCACCGGGAGACCGCACGCTCCCTGGTGAACCTGCGTACCGCCGTCCGCCGCGCCGGAGCTGCCATGCCCACACTGATTTCCTCCCAGGTACGCCAGATCGATGACATCCTGGCGCCGCTGGTGGAGTACATCGGCAGCAACGGGGCCTCCACCGAGCAGCGGGTGCTGCTGAATTCCATCATTACCAGCTACCTCCCCACTCCCCTGCGGGCCTACGTGGCCCTGAACGAACGGGAGCGGACCGACGATTCCGAGGCCACTGCATTGCTCGTTGAACAACTGACCATCCTCGAGGGCATCGCCCGGGACCTGGAAAACCAGGTCCGCACCGGTGCCATCGCTGAACTGTCCACCCACGGCCGGTTCCTGGACGACAAGTTCTCCCCCTCTTCACTGACCTTCGGAGACCGCTGATGGGCACCCTGGTAGCCGGCGCCAACGCCGCACTGACCGCGGAGAACCCCGGCCTGACCTCCATCATGGTGGGCATGGGCTGGGATGTGATTCCCAGCCGCGGGCCGCAGTCCGAGCTGGTCCCGCTCACCCTGCTGTGCGGCCCCGACGGACGTGTCCTCTCCGATGACCATCTGGTGTTCTTCAACCAGATCGCCAGCCCGGAAGCCTCCGTGCAGTTCCTCGGCGAGGAGGATGACGAGCAGATCGACGTGGACCTCTCCCGCGTGCCCGCCCAGGTGTCCAAGATTGTTTTTGCCGTCTACGCGGATCCGGAAATGCGCGGACCGGGCAACTTTGCCGCCGTTCGCAGCGCCCACATCCGTGTAGCCCGCCCCAACGGCAGCGAACTCGTTCGTTTCGACCTGCCCGCCGCCAACCGGGACACCATCACCGCCATGATGTTCGGTGAGCTCTACCGGCACCGGGAGGACTGGAAATTCCGTGCCCTCGGACAGGGGTACACCACTGGCCTGCGCGGGCTGGCCGCCGACTTCGGATTCGATCTCTAGGCGATGGCCGTCAACCGATCGTCGGCTCCCCGCACCGACCTCCCCTTCCTGAGCCGCCGGGTCAAACCGCGCCCGGCTCCGCCCGCGCAACCGGCTCCGGCGGCAGCTGCCCCTGCGCCCGCCCGCCCAAGCACTCCCCCGCCGTCGGCCGCCGCACCGGCCGCACCGGCTGCACCGCCGCGCACGACGCCGGCCCCTGCGACGACGCCGACAACGCCGCCGCCCGGCTCGCTGACCCTCTCCTCGCCCTCCCGGCCGGCAGCGGGACCGCCGCCGGTCACCACCTCACTCTCGCTCGGGAACTCCCGCGAGCCGGCCCCGGCAGCCGGCCCGTCGTCCCGGCCCGCTGCCGCCGCAGGCCAGGGCAGCGCACCTGCCGGCACCCCGCAGCGACGCGCACCGCTGCACACCAAGCTGTTCCCGGCTCCCGGGATGCAGGAGGTGCGCACCCTGGACAAGCAGAACCCGGTGGTCCGCCTGACGCCGATGGAATCGGCAGTGGGCACCCTCGCCGTCGCCGGCTCCATGCGCGCGGTGTGGGAAGCCGCGGACTTCCGTACCGGATCGGTATCATCCGGGGAACTGCGCCGCGAGAACCTCTCCGGGGTTGTTGTGGACACCCCCGGTAACCGGCCGGTGGTGGGTTACGAAGAGGAACTGGCGCTCATTCCGCTGCGCCGGTCATCCATGCTCCGCCGCGCCCTGTTCTTCCCCAAGCCGAAACAGCCCATGAGCGTGGGCATCTATAACGGCAGGTCACTGACCGTCCCGGCCAAGGCCGGCGAGCGCAGTTTCTACGTGCTCTCGGTACTGCGGATCGGCAACGTGCTGGAACTCCGGGCGGAGGTGATTCCGTACGGGATGGAACTCAAGGCCATTTGGGAGGCCTTCGGATTCACCATGTCCTCGGAGTTCCCCTTCCGGGGAAACTGAGCTCGGATGCGCCACTTTGCCTACCTCAGCGAGGCCGAAACCGGACGGTTGTTCCATCTTCCGCCGCAGGAGCTGAGCCTCGCCTCCGAGCCCGGACTGCTCGCCACCGCGCTGGGCGCCACCCTGTACTGCCCTGCCACCCGGACCGAGCTGGTCAAGGACATCCGCAAACAGGGCACCCGCGGGGCGCTGAGCATGGTCCTGTGCCTTGAGGATTCCATTGCCGACGCCGATGTCCCGGCGGCGGAGACCAACGTGGTGGCGGCCCTTGGCCAGCTGCACGCCGAAACCACCGCCGGCAACACCGTCGGGCTGATGCTGTTTGTCCGTGTCCGCAGCCCGGAGCAGCTGCTCAGCCTCGCTGAACGCTGCGGTGACGCCCTCGACGTGCTGACCGGTTTCGTCATCCCCAAGTTCGAAAACAGCAGCGGGGCGGCCCAGCGTTTCCTCGATGCGCTGCACAGCGTTAATGCCTCCCGCCGTTCCGGCAACCCGGCTGCCCGGCCGCTGCGGATCATGCCGATCCTGGAATCCCCGCTGATGATCCATGCCGAAACCCGTACGGAGACCCTTTCCGGCATTTACCAGGTGTTGCAGGCAAACCGGGCGGATATCCTCTCGGTCCGGATCGGCGCCACGGACATGTCCAGCGCCTTCGGCCTGCGCCGTTCCCGCGATCTGACCATCTATGACGTCAAGGTGGTCTCCGCCGTTATCGGCGACATTGTGAACGTACTGGGCCGCCCGAACGGTTTTGTGATCAGCGGTCCGGTCTGGGAACACTACAGTTCCGGTGAACGCCTGCTGCGGCCCCAGCTGCGCGCCACGCCCTTCGCCGAAGCGGATGAACTCGGACTGCGGCAACGGCTGCTCACCGCGAACCTGGACGGACTGATCCGGGAAATCGAACTGGACCTGGCCAACGGCCTGCTGGGCAAAACAGTGATCCACCCCTCCCACGTCCCGCTGGTCCACGCCATGTCCGTCATCAGCCACGAGGCGTATCTGGATGCCCTGCACATTTCCGGCGAGGCCGGCGGCGGGGCAGCGGCATCGCCGTACCGGAACAAGATGAATGAAATGAAACCGCATCAGGCGTGGGCTGCTTCCACCCTCGTCCGTGCCGCCGCTTTTGGCGTCGCCGCACCCGATACCACTTACGTAGATCTCCTGGAAGCGAGCATGAATTGAGCCAGCACCCCTGGACCGGCGGTTTTGTCCACGAGGCCCTGGGCGTCCGGATCATTTCCGACCCCTCTGCGCTGTTGCCGGTGGAGGATCTGGTGGGACTGGCGCTGCGCCGCAACCCGCGCCGGGCGCATCTGTTGGTTTCCCGCGTGCTGGCCAAGCACGTCCCCACCGAACCTGCCCTGGTACTGGCCGCCGGCGAGCTGCTCGGCACCCTCGCCGGTGCTGCCCTCGGCAGCACGGTGGACTCCGCTGTGCTCCGTTCCGTCGCCGCCGATCTGCAGCAGGTGCTGCGGGGCGAGGACAACACGGCGCACGACGACGCCGCAGGGCCGGGCGCAGTCCGCCCGCCGCGGACACGGCTGCAGTACGCCCGCGAAACCCTGTGGGACCTGCCCGTCTCCCACCCCGAGGTGGTGACCATCGGCTACGCCGAAACCGCCACCGGGCTGGGCCGGCTGGTGGCTGACACCCTGGGCTCCTACTACATCCATTCCACCCGCCATGCCCCGGCCGGCGCGGTGGCCTACGGGGCGTTCGAGGAAGCACACTCGCACGCCACCTCACACCGGCTGCTGCCCACCGACCCGGCAGCGTTGAACAGCAACGCCCCCGTGGTGCTGGTCGATGACGAGCTCAGCACCGGGGCCACCGTCATCAACACCATCGCCGAGCTCCACGCCGCCGCCCCGCACCCGCTGTATGTGGTGGCTACCCTCATTGACCTGCGCTCCGACCCGGACCGTGCCCGGTTTGATGAGCTCGCCGCCGGCCTGGACTGCGAGATCAAGGTCGTGGCCCTGGGCACCGGCAGGATCGAACTCGGTGAGGACATCCTGGCCCGGGCGCAGGAGCTCATCAGTACGCTGCCCGGCACGGCCACGGAACCGGCTGCCGCCGCGACCGCCTCCCCCGAAGCGCCGGGCACGGTGGACGTGCTGGATCTGGGCGCCATTACCACCCGCCGGCTGCGCAGCGACCGGTTCGGCAACCCCGCCGGAGTATCCTCCGACTACCTTGGCACCCTGCCCGAAGCGCTGCCGGGCGCCGTGTCCGGGGAACACCTGGCCTACATTGCGGCCCGGATCCGGGATGTGCTCCCGGACTCGGATGCCCCGGTGCTGGTGCTCGGCTGCGAGGAATTCATCCACGTACCGCTCACCGTCGCCAACGCGCTGGCCGAAGCCCTGCAGAGCGGGCGGGTCCGGTTCTCCACCACCACCCGCTCCCCCATCGTGCCGATCGACCGGCCAGATTACGCCATCAACACCTCGGTGGACTTCGCCAGCCATGATGTCACCGAGGACGGTCCCGGCCCGCGGCACGCCTACAACGTGGGGCGGCGCCGGGGACCTGCCGGGTGCGTGGATCCCGGAGCCGGGACGGCGGCTCCCGCAGCAGAGGGTTTCGGCAGCATCGTCCTCCTGCCCGAGCCCGGCACCGAGCTTGCCTCCATCACCGGGCCAGGCAGCGTCACCGAGGCGCTGCGTGCGGTGACCGGCGCCGTCGTTGTGGTGCTGATGCCCGCGGACGTCCCCGCCCCGGGGGCCTGGACGCCGCAGCCGTCTGCTGCCGTGCCGCTGACCGGACCGGAGTTCGGTTCCTACGCCGCAGAAGATGTCACCTGGCTGCTCAAGGACCTGCGCGACGCCCAGCTGGAAGCACCCACCGCAGAGCGGGAAGCAGCCATCCAGTCCGGCGGCGCGAACTACGCCGAATCGCTGCCCATGGAGTACCTGCCCTCGGCCCAGTACCAGGACCTCTATGCGGAGGCACTGGTCCGGTCCGCACCCCGGGTCGCAACCGCCGTCGGCACCGTGACCGAGATGGCGCTGGCCGCACGGAACAACGAGCCGGTGCTGGTCTCGCTGGCCCGCGCAGGCACTCCCATCGGCATCCTGATGCGCCGCTGGGCGCAGCGGATGCACGGCCTGGACCTGCCGCACTACACCATGAGCATTGTGCGCGGGGTGGGTATGGATGAAACGGCCCTGCGCTATCTGGCCGCCCGGTATGACCCGAAGCGGATCCTGTTTGTGGACGGCTGGACCGGCAAGGGCGCCATCACCCGGGAACTGACCGCCGCACTGGAGAAGTTCGAGCAGAGCGACGGCGTGCGGTTCTCGGCGCAGCTGGCGGTGCTGGCCGATCCGGGGCACTCCGTGGAGCTGTTCGGCACCCGCGAGGACTACCTGATCCCGTCCGCCTGCCTGAACTCGACAGTGTCCGGGCTGGTGTCCCGCACCGTGTTCAACAAGGAGCTGATTGGGCCGAAGGATTTCCACGGGGCAAAGTTCTACGCCCATCTGGCCTCCGCGGATGTGTCGCGGGAGTTCCTGGCCGCCGTGGAGGCGCAGTTCGACGCCGTGCGCTCCGACGCCGTCGCCGCTGCAGCCTCACTGGCTGCCGCGGACCGGACGCCCAGCTGGGTGGGCTGGCAGGCCGTGGAGCGGCTTAGCGAGGAATACGGCATCCATAACGTGAACCTGGTGAAGCCAGGTGTCGGCGAAACCACGCGGGTGCTGCTGCGCCGGGTGCCGTGGAAGGTGCTGGTGCATCCGGCGGCGCGTTCCGAGGTGGCGCACGTGCTGCTGCTGGCCGAACAGCGCGGCGTCCCGGTGGAAGAGGTGCCGGACCTGCCGTTCAGCTGCGTGGGGCTGATCCATCCGCGGTTCACCGCCGGCGCCGTGGGGGCGGACGGCAAGGCCGTGGCTGCTTCTGAAGCCGGCGATACGGCTGCAAGCGACGCGGCTTCCGTGGGGGCCGGCGCGTGAGGACCCTTTTCGCCTCGGACCTGGACCGGACGCTGATCTATTCGGCCAACGCACTGTTCCTCGACACCGAAGACGCTGCCGCACCGGCCATGGTGGTGGCCGAGGTCTATGAAGGTAAGCCGCTGTCCTTTATGACCCGGGCTGCTGAAGAGCTGCTGGTCACCGCTGCCGGCGAGTGCGTGTTTATGCCCGTGACCACCCGTACGGTGGCGCAGTACCAGCGGATCCGGTTGCCCGGTCCCGCACCTGAGTATGCCGTCACCACCAACGGCGGGGTGCTGCTGCACCACGGTGTTCCGGATGCCGACTGGCAGCAGAAGGTCCGCTCACTGGTGGCCGGTGGCTGTGCGCCGCTGGCGGAAGTGTCCGCGTACCTGGCCCGGCCGGAGTTCGCGGCCTGGACGCTGAAGCTGCGCACCGCCGAGGATCTGTTCGCCTACGCCGTAGTGGACCGGGCGGCGCTGCCCGGAGAGTTCCTGCTGGAGCTGGAAGCGTGGTGCGCGGAGCGGGGTTGGACCGTGTCGCTGCAGGGCCGGAAGCTCTATTGCGTGCCGGTGCCGGTGACGAAGCAGGATGCCGTGGCCGAGGTGGCCCGGCGCACCGGATCGGACCGCATTGTTGCTGCCGGGGATTCGCTGCTGGACCGGCCTATGCTCGAGGCCGCCGATGTCGCCTTCCGTCCCGCGCACGGCGAACTGGACGACGCCGGCTGGGTTGATTCGCACTTGCAGGTCACTGAAACCCGCGGGGTTCTTGCCGGGGAAGAGATTCTGCGCCAGGTACTGGACCTGGTGCGGGCCTAGCTGCAGGGCCGGGCCGGTGGACTCCCACCACGCCGGCCGCATAGGTGAGGAATTCCTCCACCCGCCACGCGAGTGCCTCCGGGACGCCGAAGACTGATCCGTCGCCCAGCCGGAAGCCCAACGTATCAAAGGCGTGCGCGGTGATGGCCGTCCCGTAGCCGGAGGGCGCGGTGACGAAAACCAGTACCAGCGGGATATTGGCCCGCCCTTGAGCGAAGAAGGGACCCAAATGGGTGAACTTCCAGCGCGAGCCGAGGCGCACTTCCAGCCGGGGCCCGACGTGCCGCAGTTTTTCGCCGTGGTGTGAGAAGGCCTCTGTCAGTGCCTGCAGGACTACGTGCGGCGGCTGCGGCGATGTCCAGTGTTCCTTCTTCGCCACAACCGGGTCTGAACTAAACAACGCCATGGCTGCCCCCTTCTCCGGGATGAACAACATCCCCCGCTCCCTGCATCGATCCCGGGTCAGCCTACCCCTGATATCCGGGCCTGCGCAGCGGATTCAGGCGGTGCGTTCGGCCTCGCTGCGCAGGATGCAGAATTCGTTGCCCTCCGGATCGGCCAGGACCACCCAGCCGGTTCCGTCCTCACGGCGCTGGTCATCCACCTGCGTGGCCCCCAGCTCCAGAGACCTATTTACGGGCGACAGCGTAGGCCGCAGAAAGTACTCGCGGCGCGCCCCTAGCCAAAGATGCGTGATGTGGAATTATCCCGCAAAAGCCTCTTCATATAGAGCCGCCTGGCTGGGCATCAGCACCCCGGACACGCGCAGCAGGACGGCACCGTCCATGTAGTGGTACTCAGTTCCGAACGCCGGTCCCATACCCTCCAGGACCCCCTGGATGTAGTCCGAGCGTGTCTGTGCGTCCGCCTCGTCGGCGAACACCTCGACGACAGCGCCTCCATCAATACCGGTCTCTGCGGAATCCGCAGCGGTATCAGAAATCCATGCAGCACTGATGTACTGTCCCGGGCGTCCGATAAGTCCGTTTGTATCGTTTAGCTCCGTTACTTCAGTGACGGCGCTGATAGTGGGCACTTGCGCCTGCAACTTTGCGGCCACGCTCATTGCCGTTTCGGGTTCGGTGGGTGCCTCGCTCGGCACAGTCGTAGCGGCGGATTCTGTGGACTTCGTCGCTTGTGAGGCGATCACCGGCTCCGATGGCGACGCTGCTTCACTATCGGACGAACAACCTACGAAACCGAGAGCACTCAGAATCAATATTCCTGAGACGTATTGCTTACGCATTTTCCCCAACCCTTTTGAACAAATGAATTTACAGACTATCCGACTTTCAAGGGGATTTATTTCGGGTCACCGGGGACCCTAATGTAGAAATCATCTCAATACAGGCAGAACTGTTATCCGCCTATGCCGGTAAGCCTATTGCGCATACCGTTCGGCCTCGCTGCGCAGGATGCAGAATTCGTTGCCCTCCGGATCGGCCAGGACCACCCAGCCGGTTCCGTCCTCACGGCGCTGGTCATCCACCTGCGTGGCCCCCAGCTCCAGCAGCCGCTGCAGCTCCTGGTCCCGGCCGCCCACCTCGGCGGGCTGAAGGTCCAGATGCAGCCGGTTCTTGACGTGCTTCGTGTCCGGAACATTGATGAACAGCAGCCGCTGCCCGCCGTCGGGAGAAAAGATCATGCATTCCTCATCCCCGGGCCGGTTGGGATCCTGCGGGTCTTCGGAAAAATCCAGCACCTTCGCCCAGAACACTGACTGGGCGTAGGCATCCAGGCTGTCGAAAGTGGTGTGAGAGATCATCGCAGTCATGGCCCGAAGCCTACGGGTAGCGCGCCCCGGTCCGCGCCTTCCAGGAATCGAGTCGGCACAATTTACCGATTTTCGCCTCCAAAACCGTAAGTCTTGCCGACTCGATGGAGCTACCGGGGCCGATCAGCGCTCGTTACCTCCGGAGTGCTCCCCTCCGTCAGGCCCGGACCCCTTCCCGCCGCTGGCCCGTTTGCCCAGCCATTCCCGACGGTACGCATCAACTTCACGCGCCTTCCTGTTGCCGAAGTACACGCCCAAGGTGACACCCATTCCTGCACCGGCCGCAATCAGCCAGGACGCATCGCCTACCAGCAGCGACACAACTACAGCGACAACAATCGCCGCCACGATGTAGGTAAGCAGCACCATCCGCCGCCGTCGTATATTCATTTCCCCGCCTCCCAGACCCGCGCGAAGACTAGCGGACCTTCCGCGGGACGGCCAGCGGGATTCCCGCGTCCTGTGGATTCCCCGGGCCCGGCCCGGACCGCAGCCCGCGACTCGAGACAGCCCGCCCCTACACCCGCTCCAGCAGCATCGACACGCCCTGACCGAGCCCCACACACATGGTCGCCAGACCGCGCGCAGCACCCTCGCGCTCCATCCGGTTCAGCAGCGTCACCGTGATCCTCGACCCGGACGAACCGAGCGCATGCCCCAGCGCAATCGCACCGCCGTCGCGGTTCACCACGTCCTCGTCCAGGCCCAGCTGCCGGATGCAGGCCAGGGACTGCGCAGCGAAGGCCTCGTTCAGCTCCACCGCGCCGATGTCCCCCAGCGACCAGCCCGTGCGCTCCAGCACCTTCCTCGTGGCCGGCACCGGGCCGATGCCCATGACTGCCGGTGCCACCCCGGCGGCCGCACCGTCGACAATCCGGGCGCGGGCGTCCAGGCCCAGCCTGCGCACCGCGTCGGCGCTGGCCACAACGACGGCGGACGCGCCGTCGTTCAGTGAGCTGGCGTTCCCGGCGGTGACCACGCCGTCGGGCCGCACGATGGGCCGCAGCTTCGCCAGCGCCTCGATGCCGGTTTCCCGGCGCGGGCCTTCATCGGTCTTCACCACGCCCTTCCTGGTTTCCACCGGCACAATCTCGGCTGCGAAGCGGCCTTCGTCGACGGCGGCGAGCGCCCGGGTATGGGAACGCAGCGCAAACGCATCCGAATCCTCCCGGGAGATCCCTTCCCGGGAGGCGAGCTCCTCGGCCGTTTCCGGCATCGAATAGGTGGTGCCGGGCAGGTCATAGAACTTCGGGTTGGTGAACCGGGCGCCGATGGCCGAGTCCGCCAGTTCCCCGGGCTTGGCGAAGGCCTTCTCCGGTTTGGCCAGCACCCAGGGGGCACGGGACATGGACTCCACTCCCCCGGCCACCACAATGTCCGCCGCCCCGGACTTCACCACCTGCGACGCCATCAGGATGGCACTGAGCCCCGAGGCGCAAAGCCGGTTCACCGTCATGGCCGGGACCGTCTCCGGGAATCCGGCCAGCAGGGTGGCCATGCGGGCCACGTTCCGGTTGTCCTCCCCGGCCTGGTTGGTGCAGCCCAGGATCACCTCGTCCACATCGGCCGGGTTCACGCCGGCACGGGCAACGGCGTCGCCGAGCACGAGCGCGGCCAGATCGTCGGGCCGAACCCCGGACAGGGAGCCGCCGTAGCGGCCCACGGGCGTGCGGACACCGGAAATCAAATAGGCCTCAGTCATGCACGAATACTACTGCGCCTCAAATAGTAGTGTGATCCAGACGACAGTTAACGCGTTCGGGAGCCGGCACCCCATGCCCGGCGCCCAAGGAGGATCGGCACATGAACATTCCCGCAGCAGACGGCATTCCGACCGCAGGCACTGATACCGGGGAAACATCCCCGTCCGCGGCAGATACCCTGCGGACCGCGTCCGATGTGCTGGGACTGGACGCGCTGCTGACCGCGGAGGAACGAACGCTGCGCGAGCAGGTGCGCAGCTTCGTGGACGAGCGTATCCGGCCCAACATCAAGGACTGGTATGAGGACGCGGTGTTCCCCGTGGAGATTGTCCGGGAGCTGGGCAGCCTGGGCCTGCTGGGCATGCATCTGGAGGGCTACGGGTGCCCGGGCCGCTCCGCCGTGGAATACGGCCTGGCTGCCATGGAACTGGAAGCCGGGGATTCCGGGCTGCGCACCTTCGTCTCCGTCCAGGGGTCACTGGCCATGACCGCTATCCACAAATTTGGCTCGGAGGAGCAGAAGAACCGGTATCTGCCCGGCATGGCCGCCGGCGAGCTGATCGGCTGCTTCGGACTCACCGAACCCACCGCGGGCTCGGATCCTTCCAGCATGGCCACCTTCGCGGAGCACGACGGCGAGGGGTGGGTTCTCAGCGGCGCCAAACGCTGGATCGGGCTGGCTTCCATTGCGGACCTTGCAGTGGTGTGGGCGCAGACTGCTGACGGGATCCGCGGGTTCCTGGTGCCCACGGATACCCCCGGATTCACGGCTGTGCCGATTGAACCGAAGCTGTCCATGCGTGCCTCCATCCAGTGCGATGTGTTCCTGGAGGATGTCCGGCTGCCGGAGACGGCGGTACTGCCCGGCGCGAAGGGCCTGCGCGGACCGTTCTCCTGCCTGAACGAGGCCCGCTACGGGATCCTGTGGGGTGCCATGGGCGCGGCCAGGGACAGCTATGAGGCGGCGCTGGCCTATTCACTGGAGCGGCTGCAGTTCGACAAGCCCCTGGCGGCTTACCAAATCACGCAGGAGAAGCTGGTGAACATGCTCTTGGAGATCCAGAAGGGCGTGCTGCTGGCCATCCACACCGGGCGGATGAAGGACGCCGGAACGCTGGAACCGGTACAGATTTCCGTAGGCAAGCTGAACAACGTGCGCGAGGCCATCACAATCTGCCGCGACGCCCGGGCGATTCTGGGCGGCAACGGCATCACGCTGGACTATTCACCGCTGCGGCACGCCAATAACCTCGAATCAGTCCGCACCTATGAGGGCACCGATGAGGTCCACACCCTGATCCTGGGCCAGCACATTACCGGAATCGGCGCGTTCCGGTAGGCCGGCCGCTAGAACTTGCCGCCCATGTATTCGCCCTCAGGCCAGGGAAAGCAGTCAGAACCGGAGGCAATACGAATCGTGCCGGGTTCCACTCCCCTTTTTATGAAGTAGATCTCCGCTGTATCCGGAGAACGCAACTGGACTTCGTAGTGTCCTGCCGGAGCTGGGTCCCGCACCTTGATGTCGAAGCGGCTGTCCCGGTACTTCGCCTCCAACTCCCGAACGAGCGGCTCCGGCTCCGTTCCCTCACTTAAGGTCACGGTGGTCGCACCGTGCCAGTTCACTGCAGAGTCACCGCACTGGATCAGAACCCCCTCCGGCATTTGCTCGGCCTCGGCCACCAAGTCCGGCGGAAGCGAATCGGCGATCTCCAATTCCATGGCCTGTGTCCGGGCTTTAGCGTCCTGCCAGGTCAGCTCGTCCCCTCCGGCCGGCGCGGACGAATCCTCAGCGCAGCCCATGACGCAGAGCACCAGCACCAGCGATGCAACGGACCGTGTCCGAGCCACACCTCCACCTTTCAAAGCCCGGGAACTCAAAAATCCCCCCGGATCGTTTCGTCCGCAGGCCAGGGAAAGCACTCGGAGCCGGAAGCGATACGGATCGTGGAGGGATCAAATCCTTCCCCGATGATGTAAATTTCGGCCGTATCCGGCGAGCGCAGTTGAACTTCGTAGTGTCCTGCCGGAGCTGGGTCCCGCACCTTTATCTGGAAGCGGCTGTCCCGGTACTTCGCCTCCAGTTCCCGAACGAGCGGCTCCGGCTCCGTTCCCTCACTTAAGGTCACGGTGGTCGCGCCATGCCAGTTGACGGAAGAGTCACCGCACTCGATCAGACCCCCCCTTCGGCATTTGCTCGGCCTCGGCCACCAAGTCCGGCGGAAGCGAATCGGCGATCTCCAATTCCATGGCCTGTGTCCGGGCTTTAGCGTCCTGCCAGGTCAGCTCGTCCCCTCCGGCGGGCGCGGACGAATCCTCACCGCAGCCTGCAAGGTTAAGCAGGAGAATCACACCTACGACCGCCGCTTGCCCCCGAATCATTCCGTTGCGCACCAGAAGGCCGCCGTCTAGAACTTACCGCCCATGTATTCGTCCTCAGGCCAAGGGAAGCAATCAGAACCGGAGGCAATACGAATCGTGGAGGGATCAAGTCCTTCGCCGATGATATAGATTTCGGCCGTATCCGGAGAGCGCAGCTGAACTTCGTAATGTCCCGCCGGTGCGGGGTCCCGCACCTTTATCTGGAAGCGGCTGTCCCGGTACTTCGCCTCCAACTCCCGAACGAGCGGGTCCGGCTCAGTTCCCTCACTCAAAGTAACGGTGGTCGCGCCGTGCCAGTTCACAGCAGAGTCACCACACTTGATCAGAACCCCGTCCGGCATTTGCTCGATCCCGGCCACTAAGTCCAAAGGAAGCGAATCGGCGATCTCCAATTCCATGGCCTGTGTTCGGGCCTTTGCGTCCTGCCAGGTCAGCTCTGATGCCACGGATGTGTTCCCTTCGGTAGGACTTGCTGGTGTCGGCGTCTCCGCCGCGTTGCTTGCACAGCCGACGAGGCCTAGCAGCAGGATCATTGCTGCGGCGGTGCATCTGGCTCGGGTCATTGCATTACCTCTCGGAGCGCATCTTCCAGCAATTCTGCATTGTCCTTGCTGTTCGTTGTGGGGAGCGAATGGTCCTCAATCGGAGTGCTGTCAGGCCAGAAGGTCCCCTCATTGGGGACGGCATACTCGTGATTGGTGAATGCATCATGTTCGCTGGGAATCTTGTCATCCCAGACCAATCCCCTTCTTTGTGCCCAGAGCAGGGCATCCGTACCGTAAACGTAATTCGAATAACTAGTATCCTCGTCCGGCTCCCATTCTTCGTGCATCCCCGCCCCGGACAGGGACAGGGACTTGTCATATTCCGCCCCGTGGATTTCCGAACTTGTGAGGTTGACGTAGCCCCAGCTGTGACCGATGCCAACCTGCTCGGTGCCCTGCAAGGCCGGGTCGGTGAGCATTCCGTGCTGAAAGCCGGCCAGCTGTCTGCCGGCGTCGTAACCCATCTGCGGATCATTGGCTTCCAGGAGTCGCCGGAGGTCCTCCCCGCCTTCCTCCTGATTCTCCCCGGGGAAAAGCCCGTCCTTATACACAAATGCCACCGTATTCGGGGCCATACCCACCATGTAGTTCGCGAAGTCCTGGACTCCTCCGGTATAGAAACTCTTCATGCTCGTGAACGTGCCGGGAACATACGTGATCGTGCGCTGCGTGTCCGGGCCCGGGGTCCCGAGCATTTCAATGATCCGCGATTCGCCGCGGTTGTACAGATACAGCTGCACCTGGCCGGCTTCGACCCTTTTCAGGTACTCGATTTCCTTCATCAGCATCGCCTCGCGTGCCTCGGAGTCGCCGCCGATCTCCCGCAGCCGGGCCAGCTGCGCCTCGGCAATTTCAATGTCCTTGACCGCGGCGATGCTGTTGGCGTGCACGCGGGCCAGTGCCGGCACCCCGTCGAGGGACCCGAAGACCTTCGGCGCCGATTCCAGCAGCACCAGCTGCTGAGCCGTGAAGCCGTTGGCCGCGTTGCCCGAGGCCTGCAACTCGGCCCACCACTCGGCGATGCGTTCTGCTGACACCGACGGCAGGTGTGTGAGCCACGCCGGATTCTTCGACGCCACTTCGAGGTCAACCGGCGAGGCCGTTTCAAAGAACTTCAGAAGTGCCTCCCCGCGCACGGATCCGGGGGAAATGGCCAGGGCCAACGCCGTGGAGGACAGCTCCACCGAACCGGCCAGGTCACCGTCCTGCCCTGCGGTGCTGAAGGCCTGCCCGATCTGCCACAGCTTTCCTGCGTCGTCACGGTCATCCTGGTTATATTGGGAGACCGCCGGCCCGAAGGTGCCGACGTCGATCACCACCCAGGAACACGAGTTCCGGAAGCTGTCCAAAGCCCGGACAACATCCTGGCAGACCGGTTCAGCCGCATCCTCCTGGTCAAAGATCAGCGATGCTGCCTTCTTCAGGGCATCCGGCACTGCGGAACTCGTGCCCGGCGTCCCGCTGACTGCCCAATTGTGGAGCTGGAAGACCATCGATGGGAAGGCCACCTCGGGGCGGGGCACCTCGGACTCGAACAACTCCCCCGGGGCTGAAAACCCCGGAAGCCGGTCCCGGAGGTAATCGGCGCCAGCGGCTACCATGCCCTCCTCAAGCAGCTTGAACAGGGTCCTCGCCTGCTTTTCCTTGAGGTCCTGACGGGCCTGTTCGGCCTGGGTCTTCGCGAACCGAACCTGACGGGCAACATCCTCCAGCGCACCGATCAGGATGTTCCGTGCTGCCAGCTGCGCTGCGGCATTCCGGCGGTACGAGTCCGCGAACGGGCCGCGGAATTCTTCCAGCGCTTCTCCCGTAGCCGAGGCCCGCGGACCGCGCTGCTCACCCAACGCAGCGGCGGCCTCGTCGCAGGCCGCTATGAGCTGGTCAGCCGTGCCAGCATCAAAGTCCATTTCAGGATCCCCCATCCCCCGGCAAGCACTTCCGCTTCTGAGCCGCAGGATAAACAGTACATGTACCGCCCCCGGCGAAGCCTGCCCGATTCGGGGTGCGGCGGATCACCGGACGCCGTGCGCGCCGGCTGGATTCTCCGGTTCCTGCCTCACTCCGGCCGGGCCGGTTCCAGAGGCGGGTCGTAGCACTCGGCCACCACCGCCGCAGCCGGTCCGGCGGTTGCGGCAGCAGCTTCCCGGACCATCCCGGCAAAGGACGCGGGTCCGCAGACGTAAATCCAGTCCGGGTGCTGGGTAGCCAGGACGCCCAGCAGATCCTGAGCGGTGACGCGCCGGCCCTGGCTGCCGGTATCCCACAGCCGCAACTCAACGGAGGTTGCCAGCCCGCCGGCTGCAAGAACGTCGCGGACCGTGTCGCATTCATCGCTGCGGCCTACAAAAAACAGGGCGGCGCGTTCATACTGCCGTGCCGGGTCCCGCAGCAGCCTCCCCAATAGGCCCAGACCGGAGGCCAGACCGGAACCGGCGGCAACGAACAGGGGGCGGTGGACGGAGCCGGGCAGCAGGATGCCCGGGCCCGGCCGGGAGATGGACAGCACCGCACCGCCTGCCGGGTCCAGCAGCGCTGCACTGACCAACCCGCGTGCGCTCCGCTTCACGTAGAGGGTCATGGTGCGGCTCCCGCGGTCTACGGACAGCACCGCAAAATAGCTGGTATGCACCCCCGTTGCGGCGGCAGCGGAAACAGCAACGTGCCCTCCTTCCAGCAGGTCCTTTTCATCCAATTCAGCGGGCCATTCCAGCTGTACCAAGGCTGCCGTTTCATGGACGGAATACACGCGATGGCCTGGAATCTTCCAGCATATTTCCGGGGCGGTGGATATACCCATTTAGCACCAATCCTGACGTTTATAAAAGGGTTTTAAAAATGTGGTTGATTTTTGCGCAGCCTTCGTGTCCGGCCCGGCGGGTCCGCATGACGGCGGCGGATTCCCCACCCCTGAAGCCGGTGAACGGTAACCGGCCGGTACCGGCTTTCGCCTTGCTGTCGGCAGGGACGAAACGGTCGGAGAGAATAACTTCAGCAGGCGGTCACAATGGTTTACAAACAGCCGCCGGGGATATATTTCCCGCTATTCATAAACCCCTAGTTCCAGCGAGGCAGCTGAGATATCCGGGGTCCGGCGGAAACGGGATGTGCAGAACCGTACTCCCAGCCGGCACCGCATTGTCAAGCCCGGCCGGGCCCGGCAAAAAGGAACAAAACAATCCTCCGCCAGGTCCTTCGCGCGCGCGGTAAGGGCCCATCAAAAACTGTCTTTGTCATCAAGGGAAATATTTCGTCACCGGCCTTGCGGACCGGGTCCGGGCGGGTTTGTATGGGTCCTGTCCGCACAACCTGTTTTGGACGACTTACCATCCAGAGCGGCTGAGAGACCTGGCTCGTTGACGTCGCAGCAACCACCCTTCGGGGGACGGTGCTAATGCCAGGACCGATGGAGAAACCTCATTCACCGTTGGTCCATGACCGCTGCTTTGCCATGCGGTGATGGCCTCCAACGTGCCTGGATGCGGTGTGCCTCGGTGATGACTGAGAGGACCGCCCCATGCTTTACCTGAACCAGACAGACCCTCACCCCGGACCAGGGGCCACCCCCGTTACCGGGGCGCTGCTGCGGCGGCGCACCGCCCTGAAGATCGCCGCCGCTTTCGCGGCGGCAGCCCTGGCCCTGACCGGCTGCCAGCAGGCGGCGTCGGACCAGGGCCCCGGAACCCGGGTGGCCGCCGGAACCCCGGTGGAGGGCGGCACCCTGATCTACGCCGAGGTCACGCCGATCAACAACTGGCAAACCCAGTCCGCCCGGTTTTACGAAAAAGCCAACGTGCTGAACAGCGTGCTGGACCGGCTGACCTATTTCGATCCGGAGTCAGGTGATCTGGTGCCGTGGCTCGCCTCCGAATTCTCAGCCAACGCCGAGCACACCGAGTTCATCTTCACCGTCCGCCCCGGTGTCACCTTCAGCGACGGCACGCCGCTGGATGCCGCCGCGGTCAAAGCGAATCTGGACAGTTTCGGATTCGGTATTCCCGCTGCCCAGATCCAGCCGAACGTCGACTTCGCCGGCTATACCTCCAGTGAAGTGACGGCCCCGGACCAGGTAAAGGTCACCCTGGCCGCTCCGAATTCCAACTTCCTGCGGGCCACCTCCTCCGTCACCGCCGGCTTGGTCTCCCCGGCCACCCTGGGCCTTGACGCCGCTGGGCAGTCCGCCCTGTCCCGCATTTCCGGTTCCGGCCCGTTTGTCTTCGAATCCGAGAAACCCGACGAGGAGGTGGTGCTGGCCAAGCGCGGGGACTACGCGTGGGCACCCGAGACCTCGGACAACCAGGGCGCCGCATATCTGGACCGGGTGGTCATCAAGTACCTGCCCGAGGTGGCGCACCGGGCCGGTGCCGTGCAATCCGGTCAGGTGGACCTGGTCCGCGGACTGCAGCCGGCAGACGAAGCCGCACTGGCCGCCAGCGGGAGCCAGGTCCTGGCGCCGGCGGGAACCGACCTGACGTCAAACATGGCCGCTGTCCGGACCGGCAGCGGACGGCTCGCAGATCCGCAGGTCCGCCGCGCACTGCAGCTGGGCATCGACCGGCAGTCCATCAAGGACACCGTGCTTTCGGACAGTTACACCATCGCCGCCTCCGTGCTGAACCACGGGGCACCGGGATTCGTGGACCTCAGCGCCGAGCTGGCCTATGACCCGGAGCAGGCCAAGGACCTGCTGGACGACGCCGGGTGGACGGTGGGCGCTGACGGCATCCGCGAGAAGGACGGCGAGAAACTGGCCCTGACCGTCACCAGCTCCAACAACTCCGTGGTGATCAAACCGGCCTTCGAGCTGATCGAACAGCAGTGGCGGCAGATCGGCGTGCAGCTGAAGAACCGGGCGGCGGACAACACGTTCCTGGCCACCGCCATGCCGGACCCCGCCGTCGAACTCTTCGGCACCCGGCAGTTCATTTACGGCGGACTCGGGCCCATTTTTGAACCGGATAACAACACCATGACCCACACCTCGGACCCGGCACTGAATGAGCTCTTCGCCGCCGAGCGCGCAGCCGGCCCCGGACCGGACCGGGACCGGATCCTGGCCGAGGAGCAGCGCGCCCTGGTCCTGGAGCAGGCCTACTCCCTGGTGCTGTGGGACGAGGTGCAGGTCTACGGCGCAGGCCCGGACACGCACATTGACTTCACGTCCGGAACAGCGCCCATCTTCCAGGGCGCCTGGACGGCGGGGAGCTAAGCCGTGACCCGTTATCTGTTGCTGCGCACCGGCCAGGCCATCCTGGTGGTGTGGCTGGCGTACACCCTGATTTTCCTTGCCGTGCAGCTGCTGCCCAGCGACCCGGTCACCATTTTCCTCACCGCGGATTCGGCCGTGGACCAGGCCGCCATCGACACCATGAAGGCCCAGTACGGGTATGACCAGCCGCTGGCGGTGCAGTACCTCCACCAGCTCGGCGCCCTGCTGCAGGGCGACGCCGGGTACTCGCTGACCTCCGGGGAACCGGTGATGCAGCGGATCGGCGGGGCGCTGGGCTCCACGCTGGCGCTGGCCGGATCGGCCCTGGCGGCCGCCGTCGTTATTGCCCTGGCAGTGGTGTCCGCCGCGGTGCTGGCACCGTCCGGGCGGGTGCGCCGGATCCTGGCGAACCTGCCGCCGCTGTTCTCGGCGGTGCCGGTGTTCTGGCTGGGCCTGGTCCTGCTGGAACTGCTCTCCATCCGGCTGGGCGTACTGTCCATTTTCCCGGACGGCTCATTCCTGTCCCTGGCCGTGCCGGTGTTTGTGCTGGCCGTCCACGTCTCCGCGCCGCTGGCACAGGTGCTGCTGAAAAGCGCGGACCAGGTCTACCGGCTGCCGTTCATCGACGTGCTGCGGGCCAAGGGCGCTTCCCCGGCCCGGATCTTTTTCCGGCACGTGCTCAAAAACGCCGCCGGTCCCGCGCTGGCCATCCTGGGCATCACGGTGGGCACCCTCTTCGCCGGGTCCGTGATCACCGAAACCGTGTTCTCCCGCACCGGGCTGGGGTCCGTGGTGCTGCAGGCCGTAACCGCCCAGGACGTGCCGCTGGTCCAGGGGCTCGTCCTGCTGACCGCCGCGGTTTTTGTGGCAGTCAACCTGGCGGTGGACCTGATCCACCCGCTGCTGGATCCGCGCATCCTCACCGACGCACAGCAGGGCTCTGCCCGTGCCCTCGCTGCCTGAAACCGATAAGGCGAACCGATGACCACACTTCTTCCTCCCGTCCACGCGCCCGCCGCAGCCGCATCGACCGCCGCGCCCGCGCCGTCCCGCCTTCCGGGCAAACCGGGCGTCCGGCCCGCACTGCTGCTCGCTGTCCTTCCGCTGCTGCTGATCGCCGCGTGGGCCGTGGCCCCGGGGCTGTTCACCGGCCAGGATCCGATCAGCGGTGTACCGCAGGAAAAGTTCCTGCCGCCCGGCGCCGGACACTGGTTCGGCACGGACCACCTTGGCCGCGACGTCTTCGCCCGGGTGGTGCATGGCACCGCCCAGACCTTCCTGACCGCGGGGCTGGCAGTGTCCATCGGCCTGCTGGCCGGCACCGCAGTGGGCCTGTTCGCAGCAACGGCCGGACGCGCGGCCGACGCCGTGGCCATGCGCCTGGTGGACGTCCTGCTGGCCGTGCCGGGTTTCCTGATCGCCCTGATCATTGTCACCGCGTCCTCACCCGGCCCGGTGTCCCTGGGCATCGGCGTCGGCATTGCCTCCATTGCCTCCTTCGCCCGCGTGGTGCGTGCCGAGGTGCTGCGGGTACGGAACCTGGAATTTGTGGAAGCGGCTTTCCTGAACGGCGGCACCTACTGGAGCGTGCTGCGCCGGCACCTACTGCCCAACGCCGCCGGTCCGGTGCTGGCGCTGGTGGCGGTGGATCTCGGGGCGGCCATCCTGGTGATCTCCTCGCTGGGCTTCCTGGGCTTCGGCGCCCCGCCCCCGGCACCGGAATGGGGGCTGATGATCGCCGAAGGCCGCCAGTATCTGGGCACCGCCTGGTGGATGACGTCGCTGCCCGGCCTGGTCATTGTGCTCACCGTTCTCCTGCTGGCCGCCCTCGGCCGGCGGCTGCTCACCCTCCTCCGGTACTAGCGAAAGCGGTGCAGAACCATGACTTCCTCCCCAGACCTTAACAACACCAGGAACGACGACGGCGCCCCCCTGCTCAACGTCCGCGGCCTCACCGTGGCCTATGGCCGGGATTCCGTCACTGCCCCGGCGGTAGCGGACGTGGACCTGAGCATCCGGCGCGGCGAAGTGGTGGCGCTGGTGGGCGAATCCGGCTCCGGCAAGTCCACCCTGGCCAAGGCCCTGATCGGGCTGCTGCCCGCCGCCGGACAGGTCTCCGCCGGTTCCATCACCTTCGACGGCCGGGAGCTCACCGGCCTGCCGGACCGTGCTTTCCGGGCGCTGCGCGGCAGGCGGATTGCCCTGGTGCCCCAGGACCCCGGCGCCTCGCTGGACCCGGTGCAGACCATCGGTTCGCAGGTGGTGGAGGTTTTCCGGCTACACCCGGAGGGCGGCCGCAGGCTCGGCGGCCCGCCCGGCCGCCGGGAGCTGGAGGACCGGGTGGCCGAACTGCTGGAGCAGGTGGGGATTGACCGTCCCCGCGAGCGCCTCCGGCAGTACCCGCACGAGCTCTCCGGCGGATTGAAACAGCGGGTGCTGATCGCCATGGCATTTGCGCTGAAACCTGATCTGCTGATTGCCGACGAGCCCACTTCCGCCCTGGACGTCACGGTGCAGAGCCGTGTGCTGGAGGTCTTCGAGCGGCTCGCCGCCCGGCACGGCACCGCGGTCCTGTTTGTCACCCATGACCTGGCCGTGGCCACGGACCGTGCCTCCCGCATTGTGGTGATGCAGGGCGGGCGCATCCGGGAGGACCGGAGCGTGGACGCCATCCTGACCGCACCCGAGGATGCCTATACCGTGAAGCTGCTGGCCGAAGCCGGGGCCGGGCAGCGGACCCGCGCCGTGGTGCACCCGTCGCCCGTGCCCGTTCCAGCGTCGGCCGTTGCACCGTTCACCCCTGCTCCGCCCGTGCCGGCACTGGAACTGCGGAACCTGGTGAAGGTCTTCGCCCGCAACGGGGAACACCGAGCCGTCAATGATGTCTCCCTGGTCCTCCGGCAGGGCACCACCTTCGCGCTGGTGGGCGAGTCTGGGTCGGGGAAAACCACCACCGCGCGGCTGGCCATGCGGCTGCTGGACCCCACGTCCGGCACCGTCCGGGTGGCCGGCAGGGACGTGACCCGTGCGGACGGCCGGGCCAGGCGTGAACTCTGGCGCAGTCTGCAGCTGGTCTACCAGAATCCGGATACCGCGCTGGACCCGCGGCTGCGCGTGGGCGAAATTATCGGCGAACCCCTGCTGAACTACGGTGTCGGCTCCCGCACGGAGCGCCGGGCGCGGGTTGCCGAACTGCTGGACCAGGTGAACCTGCCTGCCCACACGGCCCGCGCCCGTCCGCTGGAGCTGTCCGGCGGGCAGCGTCAGCGGGTGGCCATCGCCCGGGCACTGGCCCTGGGCGCGAAAACGCTGGTGCTGGACGAAGCACTCTCCGCCCTGGACGTGCTGACCCAGGCACAGGTGCTGGACCTGCTGCAGTCCCTGCAGGCGGAACTGGGACTGTCCTACCTCTTTATCTCCCATGATCTGCACGTGGTGGAGCGGATTTCCGATGACGTGGGCGTGATGCAGAACGGGCAGCTGGTGGAAACCGGTCCCACCGCGGATGTGTTCAGCGCGCCGGCCCATCCCTATACCCGGCGCCTGCTGGCGGCCAATCCAGGTCACCGGCTGCGCCGGCTCGCCGGCTCCGGGTATGCCGCTCCCCTGCTGTCCGGCAGCCAGCCGTTCCCCGCTCCGGTCCCGGCCCGCTGACACTCAGCGCAAGCTCCCTTCCACCCCACCCCCTTCGCACCGATGACCCCTACCCAAGGAGCCTCCCTATGACTGCATTCCCTGATACCGCACCCGCCGGCGCAGCCGGCGCCACGTCCGCACTTCCCGCCGCCGGTGAAGCCCGCTATGCGGCCCTTGCCGCCCGGTTCCGGCCGGTGTTCGACCGGATCGCGGAGGGCGCCCTGGACCGGGAACAGACCCGGACCCTGCCCTTCGAACAGGTGGGCTGGCTCAAGGACGCCGGGGTCACCGCCCTCCGTGTCCCGGCCGCCCACGGCGGGGACCCGGTCAGCCACGAGCACCTCTTCCGGCTGCTGGTGGAACTGGCCGAAGCGGACCCCAACGTTGCCCATCTGCTCCGCTCGCACTTTTCCTTCGGCGAAACCGTGGCCCTGCAACCCGAGCCGTTCAGGGACCGCTGGTTCCCGCGGATCCTGGCCGGGCAGATCTTCGGCAACGCCGCCTCCGAGCGGGGCAACGCACTGGGTACCACCACCACCAAACTGCGGCAGCAGCACGGGCAGTGGTTGCTCAGCGGGGAGAAGTACTACACCACCGGCAGCATCTTCGCGGACTGGGTGGTGGTGATGGCCAGCACCGCCGGGGTGGCCGGCCGGCAGTACGCGGTGGTCCCGGCGTCCGCACCGCAAGTGCGGATCCTGGATGACTGGGACGGCTTTGGCCAGCCGCTGACCGGCACCGGTTCCGCCGTGTTCACGGACGTTCCGGTGGAGGCGGAGGACATCCTGACGCGCAGGATCACCAGCACCCTGGAGCCGGCGTTTTTCCAGCTTTGCCTGCTGGCCGTCCTGGCCGGCATCGGACGGGCCGCGGTCCGGGACGCCACCACCTTGGTGCAGGGGCGCACCCGCACCTTTAATACCGGGTCCGGTGCACTGTTCCGCGATGACCCGCAGATCCAGGAGCATGTGGGCACCCTGGCGGCCAAGACCTACGCGGCCGAAGCGGTGGTGGCCGCCGCCGCCCGGGACCTGGACGCGGCGTCGGATCCGGATCTGGGCCTGTCCCCCGAGGACGCGTTCCTGCGCGCCGAACTGGCCGTCCAGCAGGCACACGTAGTGGTGCCGCCGCTCGTGCTCGACGTCGCGGGCGGGCTTTTCGAGGTCACCGGCGCCTCCGCCGTCGGCCGGGACAAGGCGCTGGACCGGCACTGGCGCAATGCCCGCACGGTCGCCACGCACAACCCGCGCATCTTCAAGGCCCGCGCCGTGGGTGACTACCTGATCAACGGGACCCTCCCCGAGGGCCTGCACAGCATCGGAGAGGCGGCGCCTGCCTCCGATTCCCCTACCCCTTCCACGTCTGGAGCAACCAACTAATGGCTACTTTCACCCCGCGCCCGCGCCTGCTGCTCAGCGCCTTCGCCATGAACACCACCAGCCACATCCTGGGCGGACTGTGGCGCCACCCCGACGCCCAGCAGCACCGGTTCAACGAGCTGGACCTGTGGACCGATCTGGCCGGCCGGCTCGAGGAGGCGAAGTTCGACGCCCTCTTCCTGGCCGACGTCGTCGGGCTCTACGGGGACCACAACGGTGGCTGGGCCTCGCACGTGGAGCGGGGTTTCCAGGTGCCGGCCAATGATCCGCTGGTGCTGCAGTCCGCGCTGGCCGCCCGCACCGAACACCTGGGCCTGGCGCTGACCAGTTCCGTGGTGCAGGCCCAACCGTTCCAGTTCGCCCGCCAGCTCTCCACCCTGGACCACCTGAGCAAGGGGCGGGTGGCCTGGAACATTGTCACCAGCGTGCTGGAGAACTCGCACCGGAACTTCGGCGGGGACGGCCTCGCCGAGCACGACAGCCGCTATGACTGGGCCGATGAATATCTGGAGGTCTGCTACAAGCTGTGGGAGGGCTCCTGGGATGAGGGGGCGCTGCGTCAGGACAAAGCCGCCAGCCTGCATGCCGACCCGGCCGGGGTGCACAAGATCCACCACCGCGGACCGCGCTATTCCGTGGAGGGCCCGCACCTGGTGGCGCCGTCGCCGCAGCGCACCCCGGTGCTGTTCCAGGCCGGCAGTTCCGGGCGCGGCCAGCAGTTCGCAGCCGCCAACGCCGAGGCCGTATTCGTGTTTGCCCCCAACACGGCGTACGCGAAAAAAACCACCGACTCGGTGCGTACACAGGCCCGGGCGCTGGGCCGGCGGAACGAGGACATCAAGTTCTTTGCCGGGCTGTCCTTTGTCGTCGGCTCCACTGAAGCCGAAGTGAAAGCCAAGCAGGCCGAGTTTGACGAATACCTGGACCTGGACGCAATTGTGGCGCATGTGGGCGGGGGCATCGGTGTGGATCTGGGCGGGTTGCCGCTGGACACCACGCTTGGGGACCTGCGCACCGAGGGTGCCCGCGGAGTGCTGGAGGCATTGTTCGCCTCGGTGCCCGGCGGGAATCCGACCATCGCCGATATTGCCCGCTACCGTGCCTACAACCAGCAGATTGCCGGCACCCCGGAGCAGATCGCGGACCAGCTCGAAACCTGGCAGGACGCGGGCGTGGACGGCATCAACATCATCAACCAGATCCTGCCCGGCTCCTACACCGACTTCATCGAGGGGGTGCTGCCCGAGCTGCAGCGCCGCGGGCTGGCGCAGACCGAATACCGGCCCGGAACCCTGCGGGAAAAGCTGTTCGAAGACGGTGCCCGGCTGCCGTCGCGCCACCCGGGCAGCCCCTATCGGGGAGCGTTCACGCCAACAACCGTATAGATCAGGGCGGCCGCCGCTGGACCCGGGCCTAGCTGACAGATTGTGCCAGCGCGGGAACGGGCGGGATTGCCGGTTCGGCGATCCGCGGCGACGACGGCGGGCCCGGCACCGGCGCAGGCGGCTGCGGTGACGGAATCCGGGGAGTCCCCGGGGCCGTGGGCGAAGGCTCCGGCGGCACCGGCGGCGGCGACGGCGTGGGCAGTTCCGGTTCCGGCGCAGGAATGGTGGGCGGAGCCGACGGGGACGGTGCAGGCTCCGAAGGCTCAGCCGACGGCGGTTCCGGCGGCTCGGACGGGGTTTGCGGAGGTTTCTGTGCCGGGGCCGGCGCGGCCGGGGGTTGCTGTGGTGGATTCGCCGGCCGGGGTGCCGCGGGTGGCTGCTGTGCTGCGTCCCGGGCGGCGCGTTCCGCCCGCTGCGCTGCCAGCCGTTCGGCGGCGGCCCGCTCCATCCACACCAGGCGCCCGGCGTCGTCCTGCGTGCACCGGTAGTCCGCATCGTCCTGGCCGCGGGCATCCCCCGGCGTGGCACAGGCAGCACCGGCAAGCGACGTACCGGAGTGCGGCATCCCGCTCAAAACGTTGGTCTCCGCCAGGTCCGGATCCGGTGCCACCGCAGGAGGCTCCGCCGGCAGGGGAAGCGGCGGGGGCAACGGTTCGGACTTCGGCCACTCTTCCTGCGGAACGTCCTCCGCTGTGGGCTGGGCGGGGCGAAGCTGCGGTGCCGCCACCGCGCCGGCAGCCATGCCCAGCACCAGCACCAGACCGCTGCCGGTCAGGGCCAGGCGTTTCTGCTGCACGGTGTCCAGCGCCGCCCAACTGCGGCGGCGAAATCCCAGCGAGTACAGCGCGGTGACCAGCAGCAGCAGCCCCATGGCCAGCATCCACGCGGCAATCCCCACCGTTCCGCGCAGCGCCAACACACAAAGCAGCACTGCGGCCAGGCCCAGCACAAGCCAGGCTGATCTGGGACTTCGCCGCGGCCCCCGCGGCTCCGGCATCCGGCTGCCCGACGCCGGCTCTCCGTACGGCCGCTGTCCCGGCCACTGTCCCGGCCGCGGAGAATCAGAAGGAGATGGGACGGGTTCTGCGTGGTGGGACATGGCGCCTCAGCGGGGATCTGCCGGAGCCTGCCGTGGCAGGGCCCCGGTCCGGCTTCTGATGCGGCAACATGCCCGGACGCTGTGGCCCGTTTTTGCTCCGGCAGATGTTGCCCTCGAAACAACGCTAGGCGGGTCCGAGGGCAACATCTAGTGCTGAGCCAAACCGGATCGTCTCAGCGCATTTTTAAGCGGAACGCCAGCGGAGACGTCCATCCTTTGCAATGGCGCAAACCATCGGAGTCCCCTTGGACGTAACCCCGACTGCCCCGCCGGTGCTACAAAAAGAGCCCGGGTGAACTACCGAGGGTGCTGGAGCGGGAGCCGGAGCGGGAGGTGCAGGGGCGGGTGCGGGCGGTGCAGGTGCCGGGGCAGGAGGTGCTGGTGCCGGGGCAGGAGGAGCCGGTGCCGGTGCGGGCGGTGCAGGTGCCGGGGCAGGCGGAGCCGGAGCCGGACCGGGATCAACCGGCGGCGGAGCCTGCTCAGAGTTCTTCTTTTTGTCCTCGGCGGCTTTCCGCTCCTCGGTCTCCTTCCGGTCTGCGAGCAGTTTCTCCGACTCGTCCTTCTCCATCCAGATCAGCTTGCCGTTGTCGTTCTCGGTGCACACGTAGACGGTGCTCTGGACGGTGGTGGTCGGTGAGGGTGAGGCCGCCGTGGTGCTCGGGGAGGAGGACGGCGAGGCCTTTGCCGAGGTCGTCGACGGCGTCGGCGTGGGGCTGGCTGTAGCCTGCTTCACCGTCTGCGTGGAGCCCGCGGAGTTGCAGGCCTTGTTGGCAATCTGCGTGACGGTGGGCGTAGGAGACGGCGAGGGGGACGACGCCGTTTTGGTGGGCGAGGGCGTCGCAGCAGCCTGCTCCATCTCACCCCCTCCGCAGCCGGTGAGAACGACGACGGCGCTCAGCGCCACAGCACCGAAGGCCAACGGCCTGGTGCGGCGAGAAGAAGAGATGTGTTCCGTCATCGAAGCGATGCGGACGCCGGGCAAAGCAGGCATAGGTCCCCCATGGACAGAAAAGCGAAAGTCGATGCGAATGCATCGAGGCACACGCTACCGCACCTGTGGAGGACCAGTTGACCAGGGCTCGCCAGTAGTTTTGAGCTGAAACCGGGTAGCGGGCCCGGTACCGGCCGTCCCCTCTGGTTGATACCGGCGCGCAGCCGTAGCCTCTCCATGCATCGACAGGAGGCTGGGATGGATTGGATCTGGATTGTCGTGATGCCGGTGACGGGCGTGGTGCTGGGATTCGCCGCCGGATGGCTGACGAAACGCGGCCTGGCCCGCAGGGAGGAAGCCCGGGCGCTCAATGAACTGGTCACGTATCTGCACCTGAAACGGATGCTTGCCCCGATGGCTCCCCGTTCCGCGCAAATTGCGGCCCTGGAACCGAGGTTCCGCAGCTCGGTGCACGATATCCGGGAAAACCTGATGGAAACCCTCGCCCGGCTTCAGCCCGGTTCCACCGCGGGAGAGGTCCTGATGCGTATGTCCGCAGCCTGCAACCGCTATCTGCGCATCACCGCATCGGAGCCGCAGCAGTACCAGTTTGAGCTGATGGAGCTGCGCCGGAACCTCGACGAGGACCTGCGGATACTGACCGACGGCCGCCGGGACATCCGTTATCTCAGCCCGGGCGAAGCTCCGGGCCGCCGGGACCGGCCGCACTCAGCCACGCCGGGGACGACGACGGGGACAACGCCGACGCCGGATACCTCCACGGAGCCTGACCCGGGCCCTGGCCCTGACCCAGCACCCGGTTCCAGCCACTCCCCTGCTGCCGGCCCCGTCCTTGGCTCAGTCCCGGGCTACAGCGCCGGTACCTGAGCCGGCACGATTGGCCGCATGCACCAGCAGCCCCGCCGCAAACTCCCCGGCGGTGAGTTCGGGCCGGGGAGCATCCGGGGACAGCGGGGCAGCGGCAATCTCCTGCAGCACGGGCAGCGCCGGGCAGGACAGGTCCGGCACCCGGCCGGTGACCTCCTGGCCGGTGAGCCGGGCAACCGCGTCCCAGTCCAACAGCCCCGCCGCCACCGCCGCGGCAACCTCTTCCAGCCCGGGCAGCACCTGCTGCTTCCCGAGCCGGTCGCGGACAGTCCAGGCATCGCCGAAGGCCCGCACGGTCAGCCGCCGGCCGGCAATCTCCTGCAGCACCCCGGCCACGGAGGAGCGGATTCCGGCCAGCGCGGCATACGCCGACAGCCGTGGGATTACCGTCCCGCCGGGACATGCTCCGCACATGCTCTGCCTTCCTGTTGCTGGACCTGCTGGTGGGGTTTCGGGACCTACGGCATCACGTCGCCGCTGTTCGGGCCCAGTGTCTGCCCGGTGTACAGGTTGCCGCCGGGCGAGGAGGCCAGCAGCAGCGCGGTGGGTGCCACTTCCTCCGCCGTGCCGAACCGGCCCACCGGCAGTTCGGCCTGCTTGGCGGTTTTCCAGTCCTCGGAGAGCCCGTCGATCAGCGGCGTGAAGATCGGTCCCGGCGCAATGGCGTTGACCAGGATCGAGTGCGGTGCCAGTTCCAGGGCCAGCGCCTTGGTCAGGCCGATGACGCCGGCCTTCGCGGAGACGTAGTGCGCCAGCCCGGTGCCGCCCTTGATGCCCAGCTGCGAGGAGATGTTGATGATCCGCCCGCCGCCGCGTTCCACCATGTGCGGTGCGGCCCACCGGGCGGCAAGGAACACGCCGCGCAGGTCCACGTCCAGGGTGCGGTCGAAGGTTTCCGGGCTCAGTTCCAGGAACGGGGTTTCGTCCAGGATGCCGGCACTGCTGACCAGGATGTCCAGTCCGCCCAGCTCCCCGGCGGCGGCGTCCATGGCGGCACGCATGTCCTCGCTGTCCGTCACATCCACGCGCCGGGCAGTGGCTTTCACGCCCAGGGCGGTGCACTCGGCGGCGACGGCGCCGGCCCCGGCCTCATCCAGGTCCAGCAGTGCCAGGTCCGCGCCTTCGGCGGCGAAGAGCCGGGCAATGGCGGCACCGATGCCGCTGCCGGCTCCGGTGATAACGGCGGTCTTGCCGCGAAGTGAGCTCATGGATACATCCTTTGCAAAAGTTGAGGCTCCGGCCGTGGAGCCGGGGGAAACTCCACGGCCGGAGGGTTGAGGGGGCCTCCCGGGGGGAAGGACTGGCGTGCGGCCTAGCTGGGCCAGCGGACGGTGAGTCCGCCGTCGACAATCAGCTGCTGGCCGGTGACATAGGCGGAGTCATCGCCGGTGAGGAAGCGGATCACGCGGGCGGCTTCATCCACGTTGCCTACCCGGCCCCACGGAATGATGCTGCCGGCCGCCTCCAGACCGTCCTTGCCCAGCGAGTTGACGCCGTCCAGGGACTGCGGGCTTTCGATCAGCCCGGGGATGACGGCGTTGACGCGGATTTTCCGGGGCGCCAGTTCGACGGCGAGGGAACGGCACATGCCCAGCAGGCCGGCCTTCGCCGCGGCGTAGTGGCTGTGGTCCTCCCAGCCGTACACCCCGCCGGCAATCGAGGAGGTGGCCACCATGGCACCGCCGTGCTCCATCCGGGCGGCGCAGGAGCGGAAGGTGCGCATCACGCCGGACAGGTCCACCGCCATCATGTCCTCCCACGCCTCGTCGGTCATGTCCGCCAGCGAGGCGCGGCGCAGGATCCCGGCGGCGGCCACGGCAATGTCCAGCCGGCCGAAGGTATCCAGCGCGGCCTGCGCCAGGGCTTCGGTGTCCGCGTAGCTGCGCACATCCACCGGCACCGGAACGCACTTGGCTCCTGCCGCCTCCACCAGCGCCACCGTTTCGCCGACGTCGTGCGGATCGTTTTCCAGGTAGCCCACCACGGTGTTGGCGCCGGCCCGGGCGTAGGCCACGGCCAGGGCCTGGCCGATGCCGGAGGCACCGCCGGAGATTACTGCTGTTTTGCCTTCGAATCCGTCATCGCGGTTCATGCGGTTACCTTCTTTTCGGTGGCTTTGCCGGTGGCCTGGTCCACCTTGCGGGTGCCGATCATGCACAGTGCGGAGATGACCAGGCCGCCGGTGCCGGTAATGATGGCTGCGGTCTGCATGCCCAGTCCCATAAAGAGGAAGAGGCTGAGCAGGCCGGAGCCGGCGATGCCGCCCAGCGGCGCCATCACGTGGGCCACGTTGGTGCCCATGCCGCGGACGTGGGCGGGGTAGGACTCGCCCATGTAGTAGAGCAGGGCGGCGTAGGGGCCGGTGAGGAAGAACAGGGTCAGGGCGTACATGATGATGATGAAGACCTCGCTGCTGGGTCCCAGCAGCATGATCAGGCTGGCGGCGCCGCCGCCGAACCAGCCGAGGATAACGGTCTTCTGCCGGCCGATGCGGTCACCGAGCCAGCCGTGGAACACGTAGCCGGCAAAGCCCACGGCGTTGGCCAGGACCAGGATCAGCAGGGCGTTTTCGAAGGAGACGTCCTTGGCTTCCACCAGCACGGTGGTGCCCAGCACGGAGAAGACCTGGATGGCGGCCCAGTTGAACAGCCAGGCCAGGGAGAGCAGGGTGGTGTGGCGGCGCAGCTCGGGGGTGAAGACGTCCTTGAAGCCGGTCTTGTGCTGGCTGCCCTCTTCCAGATCGTGCTCGGCGGCCAGCGCCCGTGCCCCTTCAACGTCCCCGGCGTCCTGGCGGCGGCGGACTTCCTTGATGGCCGCGAAGGTGGGGGATTCGGGCAGCCGGGAGGCCATCACAGCCACCAGCAGCGCCATAACGGCGGCCACCACAAAGCTCCAGCGCCAGCCGATAACCGGCAGCAGGGCTGCGGAGAGTCCGGCGGAGAGCAGCGCGCCCACCGGCCAGCCGCCCTGGACGATCGAGTACATCAGGCCGCGGTTCTTGACCTTCTTGTAGATCTCGTTGAGGTAGACGGCGTTGACCACTTCCTCGGACATGGAGAATCCGGAGAAGGAGCGGATGATGATCAGGCTGACGGCGCCGGCGGCCAGGCCGGTGAAGCCTGCCGCGGCGGCGCCGCCGAGCATCAGCACAATCAGCGCGTTCTTGCGGCCGAGCCGGTCAATGATGGTGCCCACCACGAGCGCCACAATAAAGATGCCCACGTGCGCAATGGTGTTCACTGCAGTGGATTCCGCCGCGGTCCAGCCGAAGTCCTCGGCGATGACCGGCAGCAGCGTGCCGAAGAGGGTGAAGTCGTAGACCGACACTACCCAGGCGATGAAGCAGACCAGCGAAACCTTGCGGACCACCTTGGGGGTGATCTCCACGTCCCAGGGGGCGACGTCGCCGGCTCGGCGGCCGGTTCCGGTGGGCGGGCGTTTATGGGGTGCAGCGCTCATTGTGGGGGGTCCTATCCTGTACCAGAGGGATCTTGAGTGGGGGTTAAGTGGTGCGGGGGTTGCGGGCGGCGAAGTCCCGGGCAATGGTTTCCATGTTCACGAACTCCACGCCGTCGTGGCCGGCAATGTGGTCGAAGAGCCGCTCGAGCATCAGCAGGTTCTGCGGCCGGCCGGAGACGTCCGGGTGGATGGTGATCGGGAAGACGGCGTAGTCCATTTCGCGGTAGACCCAGT
Source organism: Arthrobacter zhangbolii (assembly GCF_022869865.1). Classification (NCBI taxonomy): domain Bacteria; kingdom Bacillati; phylum Actinomycetota; class Actinomycetes; order Micrococcales; family Micrococcaceae; genus Arthrobacter; species Arthrobacter zhangbolii. The sequence goes on along the minus strand of NZ_CP094984.1, from coordinate 803,422 downwards.
CGAACTGGTCCTTCCACATCTGCTCGATGTCCCGCGGGGAGACGAAGCCGTGGCTGTTGGCGCTGCCCTTGATGAACATCATGGGAGGCAGGTCATCCAGGTACCAGTTGGCCGGGATTTCGATCAGGTCGGTCTCCTCGCCGCGGACCAGCGGCTTCATCCATTCCTTCGCGGACGCGGCGTCGTAGTTGATCTTGGTCCAGGAATCGCCCACGCGGACGTAGTACGGGGTGAAGTCGTTGTGCATGAGCGAGTGGTCGTAGAGGAAGCCGCGCTCGAGCAGGATCTCGTTGGTGACGTTGGAGAATTCCCACCAGGGGGCCACGTAGCCCACCGGCTTTTTGCCGGTGCGGGTGGTGAACAGCTCGATGCAGTGGTCCAGCACCTCGGTTTCCTGCTCGCGGGTCATGGCGATCGGGTTTTCGTGGCTGTAGCCGTGCACGCCCACCTCGTGGCCGGCGGCGACGGTGGCTTCGAACTGCTCCGGGAAGGTTTCAATGGAGTGGCCGGGCCAGAACCAGGTCACCGGCATCTGCCGGTCGGTGGCCAGCTTGAGCAGGCGGGGCACGCCCACCTCGCCGGCGAAGATGCCGCGGGAAATATCGCCGGGCGAATCCTCACCGCCGTAGGAGCCGAGCCAGCCGCCCACGGCGTCGACGTCGATACCGACTGAAACTTGGATTTTCTTGCTCATGGTGTTCCTCCTGGGTTCGTGCGGTGTGGGGGTGGAAGTAGGGACGGGGTGGTCTAGGCGTAGGCGGAGAAGCGTTCGGGGAACGTCTCCGGCGACGGATCCAGGGCCAGCAGCAGCGCGGCCAGGATGCGGGACTGGAACGGGTTCAGGGTGCGGGCCGTGACGGCTCCGGCGCGGACCAGGTCCTTGCCGCCGCCGTTGCCGTAGGTCGGGATCACCGGGCCCCACGGGGTGCGGCTGGCCAGGATCACGTGGACGCCGGCCCGGTTCAGGTCCGCCACGGCTTCGGCGAAGCCGGGCCCCGCGTTGCCGATGCCGGTCCCGGCCAGCACCACGGCCTGCGCGCCGTCGGCTGCCGCGTGGCGCAGCAGGTTCGGAGTGGCCCCGGGGTAGGCGGTAATGATCTCCACCCGGGCGGCATCAAAGGCGGCGCCGGGCAGGGGCAGCGGCGGGCAGCGGTCCGGGCGGGCGGCGACGACGACGTCGTTCCCGGCCAGGTGCGCCACCTCCGTGCCGCCGGCAAAGGGGCTGGCGGCAGTGGTGTGTGCCTTGCGGGCGCCGCGGGCGGTGCGGACGGTTCCGGCGAAGCTGATCAGCACTCCGGTGCCGTGCAGCTGCTTCTCGGCAGCGGCCTCCACGGCTTCGGCGAGGTTCTGCGGGCCGTCCGGGTTAGCACTGTCGGCCGGCTGCTGGGCGCCGGTAAAGACCACGGGTTTGGAGCCGGCATGCACCAGGTCCAGCAGGAACGCGGTTTCCTCCATGGTGTCGGTGCCGTGGGTGACTACGACGCCGTCCACGTCCTCCTGCGCCACGGCGGCGGAGGCCGCTTCGGCGATGGTCCGCAGGTTGCCCAGGTCCAGCCGGTAGCTGCCCGTGGTGAGGATGTCCCGGGTGGTCACCGTGTGCCGGCCGGAAAGGGACGCGGCGAGTGACGCCGCGCCGTCGGCAGCCACGGCTCCCTCCGGACCCTGTCCGCGGGAGGCGATGGTGCCGCCTGTACCCAAAACCACAATTGAAGCCACTGCCCAGTTCCGTTCGTTGATTGCCTCTGGCCGGCCGAACGATTGCCGCATACGATTGCCGCAAACGTTTGTGTAACCGGTGGAAGAGATACTATGGGGCAGATCATGTGAAGCGCAACACATTCACACACTCGTTACATTTCCCCGACATACGAAACGAAACGGAAACATGCCATCCTCAGGACAGGTCACGCTGAAGCTGCTGGCCAAGGAGCTCGGCCTGAACGTCTCCACCGTTTCCCGCGTCCTGAATGATCCGGCCGGAACCGAGTCCAAGTGGGCTGCGCCGGCCACCACGGAGCGGATTTTCAGCCTTGCCCGGGAGCGCGGCTACAGCCGTAATCCGCATGCGGCCTCGCTGCGGACCTCCCGCTCGGACATTGTGGGCGTAATTGTTCCCCGGCTGCAGGACTTTGTCCTGGCCACCATTTACGAGGGCGTTGACGAGGCCGCCGCCGAAAACGGGCTGTTCGCCGTGGTGGCCAACTCGCTGGATGATCCCGGCAAGCAGCGGGCCAAGGCCGAGATGCTGCTGGGGCGGCGTTCCGACGGGCTGATTTTCGGCGACGCCCATCTGCATGAGCCGTATCTTCAGGAGCTGGCCGGCCGCGGGGTGCCGCTGGTGCTGGTCAGCCGGTCCTCCGCCGGGCATGTCAGCGTGACCTGCGACGATTACGCCGGCGGACGGCTGATGGCCGAACATTTCCTGGCCTCGGGCCGCCGGTCCTTTGCCCTGGTGGCCGGTTCCGCGAATACCTCCACCTCGCAGGGGCGCACCGGCGGTTTCCTGGACGTGCTGTCCGAGGCCGGCATGGAGGTTCCGGAAGAGTGGATCATCCACAACGGTTTTGACGCCGCCGCCGGCCAGGACGCCGCCCGGCGGATCCTTGGCTCCGGCCGGGTGCCCGAGGCCGTGTTTGCCGTGAATGACTTTGCCGCCATCGGCGCCATGGGCGTCTTCCGCGAGCGCGGGCTCAGCGTTCCCGGGGACGTGGCCGTGGGCGGGTTCAATGACACCCCGCTGGCCGGCGGGATCAACCTGACCACCATCCGCTCCCCCATGCATGAAATGGGCCGGCGCGGACTGCTGGCGCTGCAGTCACTGATGGGCGGCGGGTCCGCGGAGAGCCTGCGGCTGGCCCCGGAACTGGTGGTCCGGGCCAGCGGATAAGCCGGCTAGGTGAGCTCCGGCCCGCCCACCCGGGCAAGCTCGGCGAGCACGCTGATGGCTTCGTCGGCGTCCTCGTCCGCCTCCGGGTCAATCACCACGCCGGGGGCATCCTCCGCACCGAACTGCGGGTACTTCTCCAGCAGGAAGCGGCGGCGGTAAGCGGCGTCGGCCGCGTCCACCACGGATTCCAGCGTGGCCCAGTTGAAGCCGCCGCCCACCAGGATGCCGGCCGCCGGCACCACCTTGCCCCGGGACTGCCTGCTGATCCGCATCGCGAAGGCCTTCGTGAACTCCGCGGAGACCCGGTCAACCACCGGTGCCTGCAGGTCCGCCCACGCCGTCCGGCGGACCAGTGCCTGGGTCAGCCGGGACACGTCAGCCACCGCAGCGGTTTTCGCGCTGGCGGAGAGGGCCGTGCCGGCGTTCACCACCGCCAGGATGAACAGCTTTTCGGCGGGCTCGTCGGGGTCATAGCCGTAGAACAGCCCCACATGTCCCGCCGACCGCTGCGCCAGTTTCAGGAGCACTGCCGCGTCGCCTTCGGCGCCGGGAACATTTCCCCCGGCAGGTACCGCAGCGGTACCGGTGGCGGCGGCGAACAGTGCCCCGCCGGACATCACCAGTCCGGCGCCCATCCCCGACACTGCGGCGGCAATCGGGTAGTACAGGTTCACTCCCCGTCCGCGCACGGCGTCGATCTGCGCCAGGTCCAGCCGGCGCAGATCCGCCAGGGAGGACACCTCGTGGCCGCGTTTGCGGTGGGCCTCGAGCACCCAGCGCGGGTTCAGTTCCGCCCGCCCGGCACGAGCCAGCACCCGGTTCACGGAGTCGACGGCGCTTCCGCCCCAGTCGGCCACGGCCTCGGGCACGGACCCGGCGGTTTTGCGTGCTCCGGCGCGCAGGGCCTCGGCACCCCGGCCGAAGAGTTCCTGTCCGCGGGAGACGGCCGCCTTGGCACCGGGGCGGTCCCCGAGGTATTTGGCGGCGCGCCTACCCAGCCCTTCCGCGCCGTCGGCCACCTGCCCGCTGGCCTGTTTCATCACCCGCGAGACCGGACGGGACCGGACCCGCTGGAGCCGGCGCCAGGCGTGGATCTCGTAATTCGAGGGTTTTGTCATGAGGGGAACTATAGGGCCCCGCGCGGGCGCGCCCTACCCCACCCGGGCGGCCAGCATGCCGTCCACGCTCTCCGGTGAGAGGGCGTGGTGGATGGCCAGCATGCTCGCTCCGAGCATGCCGGCGTCCGGCCCGGACGCGGATTGGACTATCTGCAGGTGCTGGGTGGCCAGCGGCATGCTGCGTGAGTACACCGCTTCCCGGACCCCGGCAATAAAGTGCTCGCCGGTCAGGGCCATGGACCCGCCGATCACAATGACGGCGGGGTTCATCATGCTCAGGCAGGCCGAGAGCACCTCGCCCACGTCCCGGCCGGCCTGGCGGACCGCGCGCACGGCGTCCTGGTCGCCCCGGTTCACCAGCTCCACGACGTCGCGGCTGTCCTCGGCGCTGTGTCCGGCGGCCTGCAGCTTCAGGGCCACCGCGGGTCCGGAGGCCAGTGCCTCCAGGCAGCCGACGTTGCCGCACCGGCACAGCAGTTCCTCGCCGCTGGCCACCCGGATGTGCCCGATGTCCCCGGCCACGCCGTCGGCGCCGCGCAGCAGCTCACCGTTGCAGATGATCCCGGCGCCGATGCCGGTAGCCACCTTCACGAAAATCAGGTTTTCGACGTCGGGCCAGGCAGTTTCCCGCTCCCCCACCGACATCACGTTCACATCGTTGTCCACCAGCACCGGCACGCCGAAGTGCCCGTGCAGGTAGCCGGGCACGTCGAAGCCGTGCCAGCCGGGCATGATGGGCGGGTTGATGGGGCGTCCGGTGCTGTGTTCCACCGGTCCGGGCAGGCCCACGCCTACCGCCAGCAGGTCAGCGGCGGACCGGCCGGCCTCCGCCAGCACGGTGGTGGCCAGTTCCACCACGGCATCCAGGACGGTCCGGGGGCCGGCGCTGACCAGCAGTCCGTCCCGGAAGGCGTCCGCCAGCGCGGTGCCGGAGAGATCGGTCAGTCCCACGTGCAGATGCGAGGCGCCGATGTCCACGCCCAGGACCAGCCGGGTGTCGGTCTGCAGCGCCACCTGCGCCGAGGGCCGGCCGCCGGTGGAAATGGCGTCCTCCACCGGGGCCACCAGGCCCAGGTCCATCAGCGCATCCAGCCGCAGTGCCACGGTGGAACGGGCCACTCCCACCAGGTCCGCCAGCTCGGTCCGGGTGCGGGGCTGCCCGTCGCGCAGCAGCTGGAAGAGTTCGCTGGCGCCGGCCGGAGCCGACGCGGTTTTCCTTATATCGACCACTGGCCAATTGAAGCATAGTGACCGGCGTTACCCGGCAGCGCCCGTAACCCGGCAGCCGGGGAACAGCTCCCCGCAGTTCCCGCCCGGCGCTCCCCCGTGTTCCCGGCCCGGCGGCTCATAGGGCGCCCTTGCGCCGGGTGCCGCGCACCGCGAAACGCTGCTGCAGCAGGACGGCGGCCACGATGATGGCACCCTTGGCCACCTGCTGCACCGAGGTGTCCAGGTTGTTCTGTGTAAACACGTTGATGAGGATGCTGAACAGCAGCACACCCAGTACGGTGCCCACAATGGTGCCGCGCCCGCCGATCAGCAGCGTGCCGCCCACCACGACGGCGGCAATCGCGTCCAGCTCGAACAGCAGGCCATGGGTGGAGGTGCCGGCGGTGGTGCGGCCCATCATCATCACCCCGGCAATACCCACGGTGGTGCCGGAGAGTACGTACAGCCACACGATGTGCCGTTTGACCTTGATGCCGGCCAGCCGGGCCGCCTCCAGGTTGCCGCCGATGGCCACCGTGCGCCGGCCGAAGGTGGTGCGGTTGAGCAGGAACCAGCCGGCGGCGGCCACCAGCGCGAAGATCCAGATCAGCAGCGGCACGCCCAGGAAGTTCGAGCGCATCACGGACAGGAAGTCCGGTTCAATGACAATCTGCGTCCGCCGTCCGGAGATCAGTTCCGCGGCGCCGCGGGCGGCCACCAGCATGGCCAGGGTGGCCATAAACGCCACCACGTTGCCGTAGGCGATGATCACCCCGTTGATCAGCCCGGCAAACATTCCGACGGCGAGCGCCACCGCCACCATCAGCAACCAGCTGGTCTCCCCTGCGGTGCGCTGCACTGCGGTCAGCGACGCCACCACGGTGGTCAGGCCCATCACCGAGCCCACGGAGAGGTCGATGCCGCCGGCGGTGATCACAAACGTCATGCCGATGCAGATCACCCCGGTGATCGAGGCGTAGCGAAGGATGGTCAGCATGTTTTCCAGGTTCAGGAACCGGTCCCCGCTGGTTGCCGCGCCCACCACGCACAGCAGCACCACGGCCAGCGCCAGGCCCAGGTTGCGCCCGGCGGAGCCGCCGAGCCAGGTACGCATCGGGTTCTGCCGGATGGCCGGGGCGGTGGCGCCGTCGGCCGGGGGCGGCTGGACCGCCGCCGTTTTGGACTCACTCACTGCGCGTTTCCTTTCAGCACGAGGTCAAGCACGGCGTGCTCGTCCAGATCAGTGGCATTGCCGGTGGCGAGCACCCGGCCGGCGTCGAGCACAAGCACCCGGTCCGCCAGCCCGAGCACCTCCTCCAGTTCGCTGGAGACCACCACCACGGCCACGCCGTCGGCGGCCAGGTTGCGGATCAGTGCGTAGATCTCGGTTTTGGCGCCGACGTCGACGCCGCGGGTGGGTTCATCGAGCAGCAGGACCTTAGTGCCGTGCAGCAGCCAGCGGGCCAGCAGCACCTTTTGCTGGTTGCCGCCGGAGAGGGTGCGGGCGGGCCGGTCCGGGTCCGCCGGATGCAGCTGCACTGCGGCCGCCTGGGTGCGGGTGGCTTCCTTCTCCCGCCGCTCATTCAGCAGCCCACGCCGGGCGAACCGGGCGAAGGTGGAGAGCGTGGCGTTGCGGTAGATGGGTTCCTCCAGCAGCAGGCCCTGGCTTTTGCGTTCCTCCGGGGACAGGCCGAGGCCCGCGCCTATCGCCGCCGGCACGGAGCCGGGCTGCAGGGTGGTGCCGTTGACCCGCACCGTTCCCGCAGTGGCACGGCGGGCACCGTAGATGGTTTCCAGGATTTCCGAGCGGCCCGAGCCCACCAGCCCGGCGAGGCCGAACACCTCGCCGGCGCGGACGGTGAAGCTCACCCCGGTGAAGGAGCCGGCCAGGCCCAGGTCCTGGACCTCCAGCACCACGGGCGCCGCACCGGGCACGGGGATCCGCGGCGGAAAGGCGTGGGCAACGTCGCGCCCGGTCATCAGCCGGACCAGGTCCGCCCGGGACGTGCCCTCCACCGGCAGCGAGGAGGCGGTACTGGAGCCGTCCTTGATCACCGAGATCCGGTCGCCGATCTGCCGGATCTCCTCCAGCCGGTGCGAGATGTAGACAATGGCGATGCCCTGGCCGGTGAGCTCGCGGATCACCCGGAACAGGTTGGCCACCTCCCCCACATCCAGGATGGCGCTGGGCTCGTCCATAATGATCAGCCGGGCGTTGCGGGAGAGGGCCCGGGCCATGCTCACCATCTGCTTGCCGGCCGCGGACAGGCTGCCCACTTCGGCCGACGGGGCGATGTCGGTGTGCCCGAGCCGGGCGAGCAGTTCCCGGGCCCGGCGGCGGGCATCCCGGACCCGCAGCACGCCGGCCCGGGAGTCCTCATGGCCGAGGAAGATATTCTCCGCGACACTCAGCCCGTCCACCACATCCAGTTCCTGGTACATGGTGGCAATGCCCAGGTCCAGCGCCGCCGTCGGGCCGGAGAGTGTCACCGGTTCCCCGTTCCAGCGGATCTCGCCGGAATCCGGCTGGTGCACACCGGAGAGGGCCTTGATCAGGGTGGATTTGCCCGCACCGTTCTGGCCGAGCACGCAGTGCACCTCACCGGGAAGTACCTGCAGATTCACTCCTTTGAGCGCGCGGACTCCGGCGAAACTCTTGCTGAGATTGTGAACCTCGAGCAGCGCAACGGCGGGCTCGGAGGAGACGTGGGATGCGGCCATGTGACGGAGCTTACACACTTATGTCGATTGCCAGTAGTATCTTGGCGCTTTATCGTCGGACTTCTGTTACTGTGACGCATGTCACCCCAGTAGTGCTCTATCGACAGAGGAGAACACCATGCATGGACGCATGACGGGCAGGAGGCAGTTCGCGGCCACCGCGGCGTGTATTGCCGCCGGCGCGCTGGTCCTCACCGGATGTACCAGCGGCGATGAAAGCAACAGCGAACCAACCAACAACTCGGCCGAGGGTAACCAGGCTGAGGGCGAAACCGCCGTCATCGGGTTCTCCGGCCCCGCGGCAGACCACGGCTGGCTGGGCGCCATCAACTCGGCGGCCCTGGCGGAAGCCGAGAAATACCCGGACATTGACCTGCGCGTGGCGGAGGGCACCAATGACGCCAACCTCCAGATCAGCCAGGTGGAACAGTTCATCAATGACCAGGTGGACGCGATTGTCCTCCTGCCAACGGACGGCGCCGCCCTGACCGACGTCGCCACGCGGGCCATGGAGGCCGGGATTCCGGTGATCAACGTGGACCGGGAGTTCTCCAGCCCGTTTGCGGCCCGCGCCACCGTGCTGGGCGATAACTACGGCATGGGCGTCAGCGCCGGCACCTATATCTGTGAACAGGTCGGCGATAACCCCGACGCCGTTGTGGCGGAGATTGCCGGCATCGACTCGCTGCCGCTCACCCAGGACCGCAGCCAGGGCTTCGAGGACGCCCTGGCCGGCTGCGGGCTTGAGGTCAGCAACCGGGTGGCCGCGGACTTCACCGTCCAGGGCGGCGAGGCCGCAGCATCCCAGCTGCTCTCCGCCGCACCCGAAATCGATGCCCTGTGGAACCACGACGACGATCAGGGCATCGGCGTCCTGGCCGCCATCGACGCCGCCGGACGCGACGAGTTCATCATGGTGGGCGGCGCCGGCTCGGCCAACGCCATGCGCGAGATCCAGTCCGGCGACGGCGTGATGCAGGCCACCATCATCTATCCGCACACCCAGGCCGCAGACGGCATCCGGCTGGCCCGGCTGCTGGTGCAGGACAAGGCGATGAGCGATCTGGTGGAAATCGAAGTACCCAACCGGGTGGTGCTCAACGCCCCGGTGGTGACCTCGGAGAACGTGGAGCAGTACCTGCCTACCGCGTTCGAATCCTGACCGTTCGAATCGTGCCGTTCGATTCGTGACGCGGCCTGGTCCCGGCCAAACCCGGGAAGCCCGACGGCGGGACGCACCGACACACGCGTCCCGCCGTCGGCCGCACTATCCAGCACTACCCAGCCGCACCCGTACGGCCCGGAAAGAGGAAATCCATGCAGGAGAACAAGCCCCTGAAAGTGGCCATGATCGGGCACGGTTTTATGGGTGCCGCCCATTCACAGGCCTGGCGGGTGGCACCGCGGTTCTTTGACCTGCCGCTGCAGCCGGAGCCCACGCTGCTGGTGGGCCGGGATGCCGGCCGCACCGCCGCTGCCGCCGCGAAATGGGGCTGGGCGGAAACTGCCACCGACTGGCGCGAGGCAGTGGCGCGGGAGGACATCGACGTGATCGACATTGTCACCCCCGGTGCCTCGCACGCGGAGATCGCCATTGCGGCGCTGCAGGCAGGCAAACACGTGCTGTGCGAAAAACCGCTGGCCAACACGGCCGACGAGGCACGCGCCATGGCCGAGGCAGCTGCGGTTGCCCGGACCTCCTCCGGTGCACGGGCGATGGTCGGATTCACCTACCGCCGGCTGCCCGCCACCACCCATGCCCGGAACCTCGTGGCCGCCGGCGCCGTCGGCGACGTACGCCAGGTACGGGCGGTCTACCTGCAGGACTGGCTGGTGGACGCGGACGCGCCACTGACCTGGCGGCTCCAGCAGGAACAGGCCGGCTCCGGTGTGCTCGGAGACCTGGCCGCCCACGCCGTGGACCTGGCCCAGTACATCACCGGGCTCCGGCTGTCCGAGGTCAGCGGCACCCTGGAAACCCTGGTGCCCACCCGTCCGATCCCTGCGGACTCCCCCGCCGCTGCAACAGACGACGCCGATGGGAAGGCACACGGCGGCGGGCTGGGCGGGACGGCCGGCGGCAGCGAAGAACGCGGTCCGGTGACCGTGGACGACGTCGCGCTGTTCACCGGGCGCTTCGACACGGGGGTACTGGGCAGCTTTGAAGCCAGCCGGATGGCCACCGGGCGCAAGAACGCATTGCGCGTGGAAATCTCGGGCACGCGCGGGGCGCTCAGCTTCGACCTCGAGGACCTGAACTTCCTGGACTTCTATGACTACACCGCGCCGGCGGACCGGCAGGGCTTCACCCGGATCATGGTCACCGAACCCGCCCATCCCTACATGGAGGCCTGGTGGCCCGCCGGACATTCGCTGGGCTACGAGCACGGTTTTGTGCACCAGGCCAAGGACTTTGTCGAGGCCGTTGCCGCCGGAACCGACCCGTCGCCGTCGTTCGCTGACGGCCTGCAGGTCCAGGAAGTGCTGGACGCCGTATCCCGCAGCGCGGGCAAGTCCAGTGTCTGGACGCCCGTCGCCTGACCGAGTTAGTCACCGTCGATAATCCCCGTCCCGAAGGAGCCAGCCATGCCCCGTCCTGTCACCCTGTTTACCGGCCAGTGGGCCGACCTGCCGCTGGAGGAAGTGGCCCGCCTTGCCTCGGAGTGGGGCTACGACGGCCTGGAGATCGCCTGTTGGGGCGATCACTTGGACCCGTGGCGGTGGGATGACCAAGAGTACGTGCAGAGCCGCCGCGACATCCTGGAGAAGTACCACCTGAAGGTCTATGCCATCTCCAACCACCTCAAGGGCCAGGCAGTCTGCGATGACCCGATTGACCAGCGGCACCGGGACATCCTGCCGGACCAGGTCTGGGGCGACGGGGATCCCGAAGGTGTCCGGCAGCGTGCCGCCGAGGAAATGAAGCACACCGCCCGGCTCGCCGCCGCACTGGGGGTGAGGACCGTGGTGGGCTTCACCGGTTCCTCGATCTGGAAATACGTGGCGATGTTCCCGCCGGTCTCCGCCGAAGCGATCGACGCCGGCTACCGGGACTTCGCGGACCGCTGGAACCCCATCCTGGACGTGTTTGACGAGGTAGGCGTCCGGTTTGCGCACGAGGTGCATCCCAGCGAGATTGCCTACGACTACTGGACTACGCAGCGGGCCATGGAAGCCATCGGGCACCGTCCGGCCTTCGGCCTGAACTGGGACCCCAGCCATTTTGTCTGGCAGGACCTGGATCCGGTCAGCTTCCTCTGGGACTTTTCCGACCGGATCTATCACGTGGACTGCAAGGACACGAAGAAGCGGATGTCCAACGGGCGCAACGGCCGGCTGGGCTCGCATCTGGCGTGGGCCGATCCACGGCGCGGCTGGGACTTCGTTTCCACCGGGCACGGCGACGTGCCGTGGGAGGACGCCTTCCGGATGCTCAACAGCATCGGCTACGAGGGGCCCATCTCCGTGGAATGGGAGGACGCCGGGATGGACCGGCTGGTGGGTGCCCCGGAGGCGCTGGCCTTTGTGAAGTCGCTGGCGATGGATCCGCCGGACGCCGCCTTTGATGCGGCCTTCAGCTCGCGGTAGTTACGGCCGGAAAACAGCGAAGCCAGCGGACGGTATCCGCTGGCTTCTGTTGTCATCACGCACTGTCCCCCCACAGGCAGCGGATGATCCGGACTCGGGGGCGCCGAGGCACCTGATCCGATCCGCAACAAACGCCGTACGGGGCACGCCCCGCTGATTCACTCCCGATCAAGGACCGAGCCACCAACCGGAAACCAGCGGAACTCCTGCGGCGGAGAGATTCGGCGGTGACCCCCCAGTCACGGTGCACGAACATCCCCGGACCAGGATTGCCCCGTCCAGCGTTTATCGAGTTATCAAACACGTCTCACACATGTGTGAAACATGTTTGTGAGCGTACCACTGCCCTTTACGGGGCGCAAAGTTTTTCTCGCGGCTGTAACTATTCGGGGGGACCGATTCCGCTGATCCGCACCTGATCCCCGCTGGGAAAGGAAGGCCTAGTCGCTCTCGTCCAGAATCTTCGCAATGGCCTTCAGTGCCTCCGGGTCCACCGGGCCCAGGGCACGGGCCGCAAAGTTGCGCACCTCGGCGCGGCGCATGCTGCGCAGCAGTTCCAGCTCGGCCTCCACCCGTTCGGGCAGGTTGCCGTCCTCCAGCAGCAGGTAGTCCGGGTCCACATCGAAAACGGCGGCAATGGCCCGCAGCGCTTCGTCCGGGACCACCTGCTCCTTGCCGGATTTCAGCAGTGACCAGCGGGTGCGGGAGAGGTAGTAGCCGGCCTTCTGCGCCCCGTCCCGGATGGCCGGGTAGTCAAAGGGCTTGCCGGACTCGGACATGATGACGTCCAGCAGGAGGTTGATCTTCCGGGCCAGCGTTTCGGCTCGCCGAAGGCCCGCAGTGCGCTCCGGGGGAAGATCAAAATCATTCATGCGTCAGCTCCAAGTCATCACTGCAAGGAAGCAGCAGAAGGTTGCCAGCCCCAGGGCGGCGCCGGACAGCGCCTCCCGCAGGCTGTGTTCGCCGAGGGACACCCGGCTGAGGATCATCAACGGCGATAATATCAACAGCCACGCCCAGCCCGCCCCGTAGGTCGCCGTCATCCAGAGCACGCCGAAGGTCAGCACGGACACATGCGCCGAGACATTGAGCCAGCGCCGGAAAAACACCAGCCCCAGGTTGCCGAGCAGCAGCCCGGTCACCGTTTGCGGCACCGGCGAAGCCACGGGCAGCAGGTAGCAGACGACGGCGCCGGCCAGCATCAGCGCAGCCACTGTCGCGGCCCGCCACCGGTCCGAGATCCCGCGCCGTCGGAACCATCCCTTGGTGCCCTTGTAGATCACCCCGGGCACCACCACTATGCCCACCAGCAGCAGAAGCACGCCCGGCAGCCGCAGCCCGGCCTCGATGCCGGCCGCGATGATGAGGACCGCCAGCACCAGGGCCGGCGGCAGGATTGTGGAGTACCAGCTAGCCGCCGGAGAGCGCTGCGCGGCGGGCGGGTGTTCCAGTGTCTTCAATTCTTCTGCCTATCTGATCAACAATGCGGGTCTCCTCCGGCGAGAGCAGCCCGGGTTCCAGGACCCGGATGTCACCGATGAGGATGAACCAGCGGTAGAGCTGGGTCTTGGAGGTGCGGGCGGCGAGGGACACGTTGGCTGCTTCCAGCGCCCGGGTGCCTTCGCAGGTCCTCATCAGGCGGCGCACGATGGGGCGAAGGGCGTCCAGGTCCTCGGCACGACGACGGCGGGCGGCGGCGGCGGTTTTCATCCGGGCGTAGGACGGCACCGCGAACCCGACGGCGAAGCCGAGCATGGTCAGTGCCATGAGGATCCGGTAGCCAATGTAGAGGCCGAAGGGCGCCTGCACGCCGAAGAACTCCATCCCGATCAGCAGCATCTTCACCGCCACGGCGCCCACGCCGGCGAGGCAGCCGGCACTGAGGATGCGCACGCCGATGCCGAATTCCCGGGACTCCCCGGCCTTGTCCCGGCGTAGGCATTCGATGCCGGTGTAGCCGAGCACCACGCCGATCCAGGCGAAGAAGCTGGCCTGGTAGGGGGCGATCGTGGGGATGGACGCGAAGGCGTCGGTGAAGTTGGTGGCGGAGCCCGGGGTGTCGGACACCAGCAACAGGGTCGTCTGGATCACGGCGAGGACAACGCCCAGGCCGACCAGTACCCTGACGTGCCGCCCGCCGTCGTCGTCCGTCCTGCCGGTGGCCTTGAGCAGCAGCCGGCACAGTTCGGTCATGCCGGCGCCCATGATCAGGTGCACGATCAGGTTGAGCAGGTTCCGCTCCCCCAGCAGGGAATCAACGAAGAGGTAGACCTGGTCAATGTTCAGGGTTGCGCCGGTGGCAACGGCGGCGATGCCGGGCAGGATGCCGGGCTTCCAGCCGAAGCGCAGGCCGATCAGCCGGATGACCACGAGCGTCCAGAGCGCAGCGGCCGGCAGCATCTGCAGGGTGATCACAGGAACGTCCGTTCAAAGCTGCTGGGGCTCTCGGGTTCCTTGGGCAGCAGGGCCAGGGAGAGCAGGTACGCCACCTGTTCGGCGGCGCGTTCGGTCGCGTTCCAAGTCAGGGACCGGGCGAGCATCCGGCGGATGCCCTTGCGGCTGCCGATGTGCTGGAACAGGGAGGGCATGGTGGTTTCCACGCCGCCGCAGCCCTGGTGGCGCAGCAGGATGTGGCCGAACTCGTGGCAGGCGGCGTGCGTGCGGTGCAGTTTATTGTCACCGGAGGGCAGCAGGATGATGGACTTTTTGTCCTTTTCAATCCAAAGCCCGGTCACGGAGGGAATGACGGCGGAGTCAATATCCCGCAGTTCAATGGGTTTGCCGTGTGTCTTGGTGACGGCTGCGAGCAGGTCATCGAAGGTGACGTGCTCGCCCAGGTTCAGGGCGTCGACCACTGCTTTTGAGGTGGCCCGTTCCCCGGCGGACTTCCCGAAACGCATTGTCATTCTTTCCCCATCGTTGTTTTCCACACTTATTCATACTGCATTGGTGTGAAGAGACTGTCCTGACTTTATCGCAATCCGGGGATGCTTCGGCGAGGCTTAGGGCAGCAGCAGGGCGAGGGCGAAGGCCAGGCAGCCGGCGATGTGTCCGGCCAAGACCTGGGTGGGCGTGTGGTCGCCGAGCTTCACCCGGGACCAGCCCGTGGCCGAGGCCAGCAGCAGGGCCAGTGCCGCGCCGAGCGTGGGGATGGGTGCGAGCAGGGCCAACCCGACGTAGGCGGCGACGGCGGAATGCACCGACAGCTTCCACACCAGGTTGGCTGCCAGACACAGCATCATGCCGATGAACACGCCGCCGATTTCGCCGAACATCGCTGCGGGGGCGTCGAGCAGAACCAGAAGCAGGGCGCCGATGCCCATCGACACTGCAGAGGCGGCCAGGATCGGTGCCCGCTGGGTCCGCACACCCACGTGATGGTCGGTCACTCGGCCGCGCCGCTTCAGCACCAGGATCCCGGCGAAGGGCAGCCCTACGGTGAACAGCGCCGCCGTGATGCCCTGCAGCCAGGTCACGTCCGGGGTGAGCAGGGGCTGCAGCAGCAGGAGGATCCCCACCAGGACGGCCGGGGCGGAGATCTCGGTGACGATCCGGGCCAGGCGGGTGGAGGTGGTGGTGGTACGCGATGCGGTGGACGTGGCGGGCTGCAAGGTGTCGGGCATCGGTCGATTCTACGGGGCTTCCGGGCAGGTCGCGCTGTAGTGCCTGGTGGCTATCACGGCCGGTGAAGGGATCCGCGTCTGGTTGCTGGGCTCACTTTCCGGCCGGCACGCAGCAATAATGGGGCATGGACCGGCGCAGCGCACTGCTTAGGGCGGTAAAGGCTCTTCACACGTTTTTGTGGTTCACCATTGAGGCCTGCATGCTCTACGTCCTGTACGCCGGGTTCCGAAGGCAGTCTGACCGGAGGGCGGGGATCGCCGCCGCTGTGGTGGCAGCGGAGACCCTGGTCTTCGCCGGCAACGGATTCCACTGCCCGCTGACGGCGGTGGCACGCGATCTCGGAGACAGCACCGGGTCGGTCACCGACATCTATTTACCGCGCTGGCTGGCTCGAAACCTCCCGGCCATCCACGTGCCCCTGATCGTTATTGCGGTGGTCCTTCATTGGCGGAACCTCTCGGCCCGGGCGAGCCGGTGACCCGCCGTCGTCGTTGTTAGTCCAGCGGATCCCTAGAGCTCTATCCAGCCCTGGGCCAGGGCGAGCACGCATGCGACGGCTCCTGCCAACGTAATAAGGAAAAGAACCAGCTCCCCTCCCCGGAAGACGCGTTTGCCTTGTTCACGGCGCGCGATCACAAACAGGACGGTGGCGGGGGCATAAAAGATCATTGAAAGCAGCACCAGGGACAGCCCGGCGGCGTAGACCAGAAACACCGAGTAAATGGTGGCAATGAGGGCAATGGCCAGGTCGCCCCGCCGAATGCGGCTCGGGGCTCCTTCATACGTTTCGCCGGTCCAGCCGAGCTTGAGGGCGTAGAGAGCCGCGAAAAGGAGGGAAAACAACGTCAGGACCGCGGTCATGTCCAGGGCAAAGTTGAAGGCGTCCTCGGAGAAGTAGGTGATGACCATGACCAGTTGGCTGAGCAGGGTGCTCAGCAGCAGGGCGTTGACCGGAACGTCGTCCTCACTGACCCGGGACAGGAACCGCGGCATGTCCTTCTCCCGGGCGGCCACATACAGAACCTCCGCTGCCATCAGGCTCCAGGCCAGGTAAGCGCCCATCACCGAAATGATCAGGCCTGCGCTGACGAACACCAGCCCCCAGGTCCCCACTCCCGCTTCCAGGACACCCGCCATGGACGGTTGGCGCAGCTCGGCGAGCTGTTCCATCGGCAGGACGCCGTAGGAAACGATCGTGACCGAGGCAAAGATGGCAAAAACGCTCAGAAAGCCGAGGATGGTGGCCCGGCCAACGTCCTCCCGCCGTCGGGCATGGCGCGAATACACACTGGCACCTTCAACACCGAGGAACACGAACACCGTCACCAGCATCGTGTTGCTGACCTGCTCGAACAGCGGCCCCGTAGAGTCCGCCCCGGTAAGGTTTCCCGCGAAGACGGCGGGGTCGAACAGGAAGACGGCAAACAGCACAAAGACCAGGATGGGAACAACCTTGGCTATCGTGACTATCCGGTTAATGGCCGTGGCTTCCCGAATGCCGCGCCTGATCAGGGAGAAGAATCCCCACAGCCCGACCGAGGACAGCACGACGGCGAGGAGGGTGTCCCCTGCGCCCAGCTGCGGAAACAGGGCTCCCAGCGTGGACATGGTGAGCACCCAGTAGGTGACGTTTCCAACACAGGCACTGGCCCAGTACCCCGCTGCGGAGAAGAACCCCACGTAATTTCCGAAGCCGGCCTTGGCGTAGGCGAAAACCCCCGCATCAAGCGCCGGTTTGCGCATGGACAGCCGCTGGAACACAAAAGCCAGCATCAGCATGCCGGACCCCGCAATCAGCCAGGCGACGAGTGCACCCCACACCCCGGTTTCCTCGGCGAAGCGCTGGGGCAGGGAAAATACCCCGGCCCCGACCATGGACCCGATCACCACAGTGGTGAGGGTCAGCAGCGAGAGTTTGGCCGCTGGAGCTTTGTCCCCCGAAGCAGGCGCATTAGACACGGTTCTTTCCAATCGGATGTGGCGGCACTGAGGCAACACCGCTTAGATGGAGAAACCGACCGCTTCCTGCGGGGAACTCCTCCGTCAGCGGCTCACCACAATCCTCTCAGAGGGAGACGGCGGGCTCCGAATCGGCGGCCGGCAGCTCGAGGCCGCCGCATCCGGCACGCCGCCGTCGTCGTCTGGTTAGTCCAGCGGATCCCGGATGATCGGGCAGGTCATGCAGTGCCCGCCGCCGCGGCCGCGGCCGAGCTCGGCGCCGACGATCGGGATAACCTCGACGCCGGCATTGCGCAGCGCCGCATTGGTCTGGGTGTTGCGGTCATAGGTGAACACCACGCCCGGTTCCAGGGCGACGGCGTTGTTCGCACTGTCCCACTGCTGGCGTTCGGTCGCGTGGTAGTCCCCGGCGGTCTCCACCAGGCGCAGCTGCTTGTAGCCCATGGCTTCGGCGACCACGTCCACGAAGCGGCGGTCCCGGTGGTCGCGGATTTCCAAGCCGGGGGCCTTGTCCGAGGGGTGGATGGTGAAGGGGTGGATGCCGTCCACGATGGCCGGGTGGATGGTCGCCAGGTCCCGGTCCGCGAAGGTGAACACGGTGTCCAGGTGCATCGCGGCGCGCAGCTTCGGCATGCCGGCGACGACGATCCGCTCCGCCGCTTCGTCCTGGAACAGGGCCTGGGCGAGCTGGGTGATGGCCTGCCGGGAGGTGCGCTCCCCCATGCCCAGCAGCACGGTGCCGTTACCCACCGGCATGACATCGCCGCCCTCCAGGTAGGCCTGGCTCCAGTCCTTTTCCGCGTTGCCCCACCAGATTTTCGCGCCCACGTAGTCCGGGTGGAACCGGTAGATGGCCTGCATCAGCAGGGTCTCGTCGTGTCGGGCCGGCCAGTACAGCGGATTCAGGGTCAGCCCGGAGCCGATCCAGCAGGTGGTGTCCCGGGTGTAGAGGGTGTTGGGCAGCGGCGGCAGCAGGTACTCGGGCCTGCCCTGCGATTCCCGGACCAGGGCGACGTAGCCGCTGAGGTAGTCGGTGGGGAGGTCCGACGTCGTGAGCCCGCCGATGAGGTAGCGCGCCAGCTCCGCCCCGGTCAGCGAATCGAGGAAGGCCCGGGTGCCGGCGACCAGGCCGAGGCCGACCCGGTTGGCGATGATCTTCCGGTCCAGCAGCCAGGTCCGCGCCTCGGGGATGTCCACGGTGGCGCCGAGCAGGTCATGCAGTTCCACGACGTCGACGCCGTGCTCGGTCATTTTGGTCACGAAGTCGGCGTGGTCGCGCTGGGCGTTCTCCACCCACATCACGTCGTCAAAGAGCAGGTCTTCCCGGTTGGTGGGGGTGAGCCGTTCGTGCGCGAGGCCTGGGGCGCAGACCAGAACCTTGCGGAGTTTCCCGACCTCGGAGTGGACGCCGTAGGTGGCGGCGGGTCCTTGTGTGGCGACGGGGGCGGGGGAAGGCATGGATGACTCCTTTATCAGCAGGCTTACCAGCATCCTTGCAGACGGAGGGGCGGGGGCCGAATTGAGTGGTTGTCTCCGGTCGTTAAGGTCCGAACAGGAGCTGCGTCTCTGCCAGATCGGTGCCACTCCCCTAAGGAAACTTCGGCGCCCGTAGTCAGAAACGCACGGATTCCTCAATTCGTAATGCCCGCGAGGCGTTCTGCCGGGTGAGCTTTTGTCCCATGCCCTCCGATTTACCCGGCCTCGTCGGCCAGCGTCCAGATCTGTTTGAGCGGAAGTTCCCGGCGGACCCGGGCCGGAAGCGAGGCGTAATGTTCCTGCAACTGGGAGACCACTTCGTCAGCGTCCCAAACCCGGATGGCGAAGCGCTGCGATTCCAGGAGCTTGCGCGCTGCCCTGGTAAGCCCGCCCCACGCCACCAGCAGACCCTGATCCGCGCCGTGGATGGCCAACGATCCGTGCAGCTGCGACACGGTCGGCGAGTCAACCGGCGAGGCCTGACTTTTTACCTGAACGATCAGACGCGGCGGTTCCAAGCCGAGGATCCCTTTGCCTGCGACAATGTCGATTCCGTCGTCGGTCCCTTCGCCGTGCTCGGTGCAGACGTACCCGGCGCTCCTGAGGATATCGGCGATGAGCCCTTCCATCTTGTGTCCGGAGAAGGCTTCGATGGTGCGACTTGCAATAGTGTCGGCGGCGTAGCGTGCAACGTCCACTGGAGCTTCTATGAGCTCTTCGGCTTCTTCGATGTGAAGCACGGGTGCAATAGGCGACGGCGCTGTTACGGAGGCTGACAGGCCTACACGTGCTCCAGGGTCGGCACCGCCTGAGATGCAGGAACGAAGCCGGTGCTCGGCGTCGTTACGTTGTATCTGGCACACCGTAGAGAAGGCGCCGAGGGAGTACAACAGGTCCTGCTTGATCCGCGACCGGGCAAGGTCGGTGACTTTCCACGTGACCCGGCGCACGTGACGCCGTTGAGGATCCGGATCGTCCAAGTACGTGTACTCGCTGTCGATGCTGCCAATGGCAATCTCAGAAGTCCTCTTCAGAGGCATCACCACCAGATCACCTATTTGCATGCGCTGCTTCAATGCCCAAAGCTGCGCAGCGAAGTTCTTGACAGCACCGGGCGAGCTGTTGGGGATTCCCTGGCTCACCTTCTGCATGACATCTTCGCGGGTGGCGCAGCCGTTTAGAGAGGCGACGTCACCATATCCGGCGCCTGTGTAACCGTTTTCCAGGGCCCACTGTTCGCGCTCACCCGAACTGCCAGCTCTCACCATCCATGCCGTCATTGAGCCCTCCCATAACCAATACCGTCGAGGCAGTCTACGACACTGGTCATCTCGTCGGCTGGAATCCTCTCACCATCTTCGTTCCTCCATGGCTGGCGAGCCCGGCCCCGGCTGTGGGCCCCCGTCGATACCATAGGAAGGTACTAATCCAAGTATTGTCGTACCGCATGTATTACCCAGGAGACACCAACATATGACCCCCACCACTCGAGAAGGTCAGCGCGCCGAGCTGCACAAAACCATCTGGCGCATCGCGAACGACCTGCGGGGATCAGTCGATGGGTGGGACTTCAAAAGCTACGTGCTGGGCATGCTGTTCTACCGGTTCATCTCCGAGAACCTCACCGCTTACATCAACGAGAGCGAACGAGCCGCGGGGAGTCCCGGCTTCAACTACACCGTCCTGCCCGATGCGCAGGCAGAGTTCGGCCGGGACGTGACCGTTCAGGAGAAAGGCTTCTACATTCTGCCCTCGGAACTCTTTCAGAACGTGCGCAAGCGGGCAGCCCGGGATGAGAACTTGAACGAAACCCTCGCCAATGTGTTCAAGAACATCGAAGGATCCGCTGTTGGCAGAGACAGCGAGTACGACCTGAAGGGCCTCTTCGATGACCTGGACGTGAACAGCTCCAAGCTCGGCAACACCGTTGCCAAGCGCAACGAGAAGCTCGTGAAACTTTTGGACGCCATCGGTGACCTGCCCTTGGGTAACTTCGAGGACCACTCGATTGACCTGTTCGGTGATGCGTATGAGTACCTGATGCAGATGTATGCCTCTAGCGCGGGCAAATCCGGCGGCGAGTACTACACGCCGCAGGAAGTCTCCGAGCTACTCGCCCGCATCACCGTAGTGGGAAAAAAGTCAGTGAACAAGGTTTACGACCCGGCGGTCGGGTCCGGTTCGCTGCTGTTGAAGTTCGACAAGATCCTGGGCAAGGGCAACGTCCGCCAAGGCTTCTACGGTCAGGAAATCAACCTGACCACCTACAACCTGGCCCGGATCAACATGTTCCTACACGACGTGAACTACGAGAAGTTCAACCTCGCCCACGGAGACACCCTCCTGGACCCCGCGCACTGGGACGATGAACCGTTTGAGGCGATCGTCTCCAACCCGCCCTACTCCATTCGGTGGGAAGGGGACGCGAACCCGCTGCTGATCAACGACCCCCGCTTCGCCCCCGCCGGTGTGCTCGCTCCGAAGTCCAAAGCGGACCTCGCGTTCACGATGCATATCCTGTCTTGGCTGGCTGTGAACGGCACTGCGGCGATCGTCGAGTTCCCCGGGGTGCTTTACCGGGGTGGTGCCGAGGCGAAAATCCGTAAATACCTGATCGATAACAACTACGTTGACGCGGTGATCCAACTGCCGACGGACCTATTCTTTGGCACCGGAATCGCGACCTGCATCATCGTGCTCAAGAAGTCCAAGAACGACAACGCCGTCCTGTTCATCGATGCGTCCGCCGAATTCACCCGTGGCGGGAGCAAGAACAAACTCACGGTCACTAATCAACAAAAGATCCTGGACGCTTTCACTGCCCGCGAGGACGCCGAGCATTTCGCTATGCTCGTACCAAACGAGGACATCGCTGCGAACGCCTACAACATCGCGGTCTCGTCCTATGTCGAGGCTGAAGACACCCGCGAGGTCGTCGACATTACCGAGCTAAATGCGAAGATAGCCCGGATCGTTGACCGGCAGCAGGAACTCCGCACCTCTATCGACGCAATCGTGAACGAGTTGGAGGGCCAGGAATGAGCCGACTCCAGGACCTGATCAGTTGGTTCTGCCCCGACGGCGTTCCCTTCCAGCCACTCAGTGAACTGCTTGATTACGAACAACCCGGTAAATACCTTGTAGCATCAACGCAATACAACGACTCATTCCCCACGCCAGTGCTCACCGCAGGTCAAACTTTTATATTGGGATACACCGATGAGGTCAACGGGATCTACCCTGCATCTGCGAACAAGCCGGTAGTCATATTTGACGACTTCACCACGGCTTTCAAATGGGTTGACTTTCCATTCAAAGCTAAATCATCAGCAATGAAGATGCTTCGGCCGAAGAATGGGGCGGCGATTGATTTCCGCTTCGCCTACTACGCGATGCGCTGCATTCGTTACGCACCCCAAGATCATGCTCGTCAGTGGATCTCAACCTACTCGGCATTCCGGATCCCCGTTCCGCCACTTGAGGTGCAGCGGGAGATCGTGCGAATACTGGATGGGTTCACCCAGTTGGAAGCGGAGCTCGAAGCGGAGCTCGAAGTTCGCCGTCTTCAATACGCGTTCTACCGCGATTTCCTAATCGTGGGCCTCAGCCAGGAGTTCCAGTGGCTGCCTATGGGCCACGTTGGTGAGTTTATTCGTGGTCGGCGCTTCGTTAAGGACGACTTTACAAAAACCGGAATTCAGTGCATCCATTATGGCGAGATTTATACGTCTTATGGGACTGCAACCGCATCTACTATCACGCATCTACCTGAAAGCATGGTTTCGCAACTTCGGCTTGCTAAGCCTAAGGACGTAATACTTGCCGCCGTTGGCGAGACTGTCGAAGACGTGGGGAAGGCTGTTGCCTGGCTTGGGGAAACAGATGTAGCTATTCACGACGATTGTTTCCTTTATCGTCATCCATTGAACCCGAAGTTTGTATCTTACTACTTACAGACTCAAGCGTTTCAGTCACAAAAAGGAAAGTACGTCTCCCGGGCTAAAGTAAAGCGGCTATCGCGGGAAGGGCTGAGCAAGATCACCCTTCCTGTTCCTCCGATGGAGGAACAGGAGCGCATTGTCGAAATTCTCGATGGATTCGATATCCTCCTGAACGACCTAAGTATCGGCCTCCCTGCAGAACTTGCGGCGCGCCGGAAGCAGCACGAGTACTACCGTGACCGGCTGCTGACCTTCAAGGAAGCAGCAGCATGAGCGAGGCAGCTTCGCGGAAGTACGCTCCGATTGCAGTCTCGAATGAGAGCACAGTCGTTGCCGAGTACGTTCCGGATGCGAAGGCCGAAAGTGCGTATCAGTCCGAATCCGAGCTCGAAAGTGAACTTATCCGCTTGCTGCAGTCGCAGGCTTATGAGTACCTGCCGATCACCTCGGAGGCGCAACTCACCGCCAATCTGCGCACACGGCTGGAGACGCTGAATCACTTCACCTTCTCAGATAGCGAATGGGAGCAGTTCTTCATCGAGCGCTTGGCCGGAACGAATGAAGGCATCGTCGAAAAGACTGTGCGGATCCAGGAGGATCATGTTCAGCTCCTGACCCGCGACGACGGCTCGGTCAAAAATATCGTCCTGATTGATAAGCAGAACGTCCACAACAACCGACTCCAGGTCATCAACCAGTACGAAACTCCCCAGGGTGAGGCAGGCGGAAACTATGCCAACCGGTACGACGTCACAGTCTTGGTCAACGGACTCCCCATGGTGCATATCGAGCTTAAGCGGCGCGGTGTAGACATCCGCGAGGCCTTCAACCAGATCGATAGGTACCAGCGTCACAGTTTCTGGGCGGGCTCCGGACTCTTCCAGTATGTGCAGCTGTTCGTCATTTCGAACGGCACGTTGACGAAGTACTACTCCAACACCACCCGCCGCCAGCACATCAGCGAGGTGACCGGCAAGAAGCGCGCCCGCAAGACCTCGAATTCCTTCGAGTTCACGTCGTGGTGGGCGGATGCGCAGAACAGACCCATTCAGGATCTGACGGCCTTCGCGAAGACGTTTTTCGCCAAACACACCCTGCTCAATATCTTGACGAAGTACTGCGTGCTCACCGCCGATCGCATGCTCCTGGTCATGCGCCCGTACCAGATTGTCGGAACCGAGCGGATCCTGCAGAAAATCCAGATCTCCACCAACTACAAGCAGCTTGGTACGGCGCCGGCCGGCGGGTATGTCTGGCACACCACCGGATCGGGAAAAACACTGACTTCGTTCAAGGCAGCCCAGCTGGCATCCAAGATGCCGTCGGTGGACAAGGTGCTCTTCGTCGTCGACCGTAAAGACCTCGATTACCAGACGATGCGGGAGTACGACCGGTTCGAGAAGGGGGCGGCGAACTCGAATCCCTCCACGGCTGTGCTGAAGAAGCAGCTCGAGGACCCCGGCGCGCGGATCATCATTACGACCATCCAGAAGCTCTCCACATTCATCAACGCCAACAAGGGCCACGCGATCTACGGCGGCCACGTGGTCATCATTTTCGATGAGTGCCACCGGTCCCAGTTTGGCGACATGCACACCGCCATCACGAAGGCTTTCAAGCGGTACAACCTCTTCGGCTTCACCGGGACACCGATTTTTGCCGAGAATGCCGGCAGCGGCGGCAACCCGCGGTTGAGGACCACCGAGCAGGCATTCGGCGAGAAGCTGCACACGTACACGATCGTGGATGCCATTACGGACAAGAATGTCCTGCCCTTCCGTATTGACTATGTGAACACGGTCAAGGTCGGGAACGTGGTCGACAAGCAGGTGTCCGCAATCGATACGGAGACGGCGCTGCTCGCGCCCGAGCGGATCCGCAAGATCGTGGAATACACGCTTGAGCACTTCGACCAGAAGACTAAGCGCGCCGAGGCATACACCCTGGGAGAAAAGCGGGTCCGCGGGTTCAATGCCTTCTTTGCCACAGCATCAATTCCGGCTGCCCGGAAGTACTATCAGGAGTTCCAGGCCCAGCAAAAGGATCTGCCCTCAGACCGGAAACTGAAGGTCGGCCTCATCTACTCGTACGGTGCCAACGACGCCGTGGAAGACGGTGCGCTCGACGAAGAGGCGTTCGATACAGGACGCCTTAGCGACGATGCGCGCACCTTCCTCGATGGAGCTATCGCGGACTACAACGCGATGTTCGGGACCTCGTTCGACACCAGCGCCGATCGATTCCAGAACTATTACAAGGACCTGTCGCTGCGCCTAAAGCAGCGGGAGATCGACGTCGTCATCGTCGTGAACATGTTCCTCACGGGCTTCGACGCGACGACGATGAACACGCTGTTCGTGGATAAGAACCTCCGTGCTCATGGTCTTATCCAGGCCTTCTCACGGACCAACCGCATCCTCAACTCCGTAAAAACCTACGGCAACATTGTTTCTTTCCGGGATCTGGAAGAACAGACAAACGACGCCATCGCCCTCTTTGGCAACAAGGACGCCCGCGGCGTCGTCCTGCTGAAGCCGTACCCGGAGTACTACTCCGAGTATCAGGAAAAGGTGGACGAGCTCCTTAACGCCTACCCCCTCGGGACACCGATTAGCGGGGAATCCGCGCAGAAGGAATTCATCGCCCTGTTCGGCACAATCCTGCGCCTTCAGAACGTCCTCACATCCTTCGACGAGTTCGCAGGCAACGAGATCCTGACCGCCCGGCAGGGCCAGGACTACCGGAGCGTATACTTGGACCTGTATGCGGAGTTCCGCAAGGAAAAGACTGCGGCCAAGGAACAGATCAACGACGACGTCGTCTTCGAGATTGAGCTGATCAAGCAGGTCGAAATCAATGTCGATTACATCCTCATGCTTGTCCAGAAGTACCGCGAGCAGCGCGGTGATGGCGAAGACAAGGAGATCCGCGCGGAGATTACCCGCGCTGTCGACGCCAGTCCGACCCTGCGCAACAAGAAGGACCTGGTCGAAGCCTTCATTGACCGCGTGTCCATTACCGGGGAAATCGACGAAGAGTGGCGTGCTTTCATCGAGGAGCGCCGCGAAAGTGAGCTCGAGAAGATCATCGAGGCAGAGAACCTGCGACCGGATGCAACGCGGAGCTTCGTTGACATGGCTTTCGCTGACGGGAGCATTCAGGTGGCTGGCCCGGCGATCACAAGGGTTTTGCCTCCTGTGTCTCGGTTCACTCCCACGGGAGGACTCAGGGAGAAGAAGCAGCGGGTTCTCGAGAAGTTGGGCGCGTACTTCGATCGGTTCTTCGGGCTTAGTTCGACAAACAGCTTGACGCCTTAGTTGCGTTGGGCTCGTCAGACACGTGAAGGTCCGACGTCGGCAGATCACGGATGAGGTAGCGCGCGAGTTTGGCATCGGAAAGGGAGTCTGGCGACGCCCGGGTGTCGGGGACCAGCCCGCGGCCCGACCCGCTCGGCGATGATCTTTGGGCTCCGGCAGCTAGGTCGCGCCCCGGGGATGCCCATGGCAGGGCCGAGCAAGTCGTGGAGTTCGACGACGTCAACCCTGCGGACGGTCATGTCGGTGACGGAAAGTCACCTGGTCGTCTTGGGGTTCTCTACCTACGCCAAGTCCTGAGAGCAAAGCCTCGCGGCTGGTGGGGTGAGCAGTACGTGGGCCAACCCGGTGACGGGGACTTTGCGCTGTTTGTTGCCCTCAGAGGAGACTCCGTCCGGCGAGGTGCCCTGGCCCGAAAGCCGACGCCGAGCCGTCGGCTTCCCCACCGAAGTCTCATGATCACACAGCGTTCACGCGGGTGCAGCAAAAGATGCTTTACCTTGTTCAGTTCCTCCCTGTAGATCGATCTGCGATAACAGATCATGGTGCTGCCCTGCATCAGGCACATTTGCTCCATAGCTATCATGTCCAGGCCCGGGCCTGATGTGGCGGTGAGGTAATCGGGCCTCCGTTTAGTTCGGTCGGCGCAGTCCGCCATCAGTGGCTATTCGCCAACCAAGATTCCTCTGATTGTTTCTCGGGAATCGCACCCCTCGCCCGCCTGCCTATGTCCGGAGCGAGGGGTCACGATCCCGGAGGAGCGCGTGTTAGGTTCCGGCAAACTGGTTTACGAGTGACACGTTAGAATATTCAGGGAAAGCCTTTTCAACAGCCGTAACCGTATTGCTTCGCCATGCCGCAAGATGAGTTTCATCAGTCGTGCTCCACACATCCCATCCGCAGATCAGGTCAATGTAACCATCAAGCCGTTCCTGCTGAACCTCGGATAGTGGCTCAAGGAACAGCCGCTTCCACTTTTGTTTAAGAAACTGACCCTGAAGTGCGGGAATGAATATCGACTTCAACCACCATGCAATAGCTCCTTGCATAAAGAAAGCGCGGGCTTGCAGCGTCATAATGTCTTCCTCCACACCTTGGGGCTGAGGCCGCCATTTATCAGTGAGCATATTGTCCGTCACTCGATTCAGTAGCTGAACTATCGCCTCGCGCTCATTCTCGCGTGCAATTGAGTTATCCAACGGCTCATCCAACAGTTCTTGGCAGACCAAGGGACGAATAATCTTTGTAACCAAGACGCGGTCTGTGAGCGGAAACTTCTTATCCAACTTGGTACTGAATAGCTTCTGCTTTTTCAGTTCCAGGTTTTCGTGATTGAGGATTGCCCATTCGAAGTTTGCGAGAAGTTGCTTTTTGAACTTCGCTTGGTCTTGGAGTGGCTGATCGCTGACCAACTCGCTTTCGCTAGGGCTTTTGCCGTCGTGCTTCGCCTTGTACGCAGCAACTTTGTCCTGCATGACCTTGTCGAGTTTTTGCAGGGTATCTGTGGTCGACAAAGGGCGTTTCTTGATCCCCTGTTGAATTTGGACTACAAGGTTGTTGATCATAGCCGGATCCGGATCAACGTACATCTTCATAGGAATCTCGGTACGTTTTAGGAGAATCTGAGCCGTCGTTTTGTGTTGCCCGTCGAATTGCTTCAGGTCCGCAAGCCCATTATCGCAGGAAACCAGTCGACAGTTGCTCGGCTCATGTACGGGGCGGTCGCTAAAGTCGATAGCCAATGTACGAACATGGTCATGCTCTATAAACCGCGGTTGCGTACCTTCATCGTTTTGAATGTACTCAATGGGAACGTTCATAAAAAAGTATTTCGTTCGGGTG
The DNA here is from genome assembly GCF_022869865.1 of Arthrobacter zhangbolii. Taxonomy (NCBI): domain Bacteria; kingdom Bacillati; phylum Actinomycetota; class Actinomycetes; order Micrococcales; family Micrococcaceae; genus Arthrobacter; species Arthrobacter zhangbolii. The sequence continues at coordinate 775,743 of NZ_CP094984.1, read as the reverse complement.
GCTGGATCTTCGTAAATCGGTGCGGACCTCTCGATCGAACCAAATGTGAGAGTCGCGGTAGTGTCCGATAAAGAAACCACCACGCGTTGGTTACCGTTTTCTATGTAGTGGTTAATTACATCTCCGAAGGATCGACGAGGATGCGCAGTGGACCACCTCCCAAAGCGGATAACTGTTGCCGCTAAAGGATAGGAAAGGTTTTTCCTGCTTCGATTACATGACTTATGGGCCAAATAGAGGTTTTTCAGCTCGGTTACGCCCCCTTCACCTTCATTGCCTTCCTTGCGTGCCTTCACATGGTCCACGTCAGTCGCTGTCCCGTCCACAGCAAGCGGTTCGTTACAAAGAGAACACCTGCCTCGAGATTTTTGCCACAAGGATTCTCGGGCGGACGCGCGTTCCGAAGGGGGCAATTCGTCTCGAATCGACTTGGATAACTTGAAACCGGGCGGGACGATCGTGGTGGTGTTTGTCATGGATCTCACTATAGAGGGGATAAGCCGCTCACATGTCGTCGATCGCTCATGAAAGAAGCATGATTCAATTTCAACGCGAGAGACGCCGGTATCCAAAATCGCAAACGCCGTCACGACCATTGGACCGGCGTAACAAGCGACCGGTATCGACATTAGTTCCTGGTAAACATACCAAGACACCGACGGCTTCTGACCTTTCGCATAGAAACACGTTTCTAAGCGCCGTGGTGCAAGCTACGGTTGCCCCAAAGATTCCGCCTGAATGTTCGTTAAACGCGTGGCCAGTCTCGAGCTATGGCCCAACCGTGAAAGATGCTGGCCCCGCACAACCACATGGAATCATGGGTTTCACCTCGTCTTCGAGTTTAATCGGCGTACCTGCCCCGGGCCTCAGCCCTCTTTCAGTTGTTCAGTGGTGGCCACCAGCCAAAATCCGGTCAGACACGCGCGACCAGTATCGAAATCTTCGAGGTGACATCGCGGCGAAGGCTTGGGGTCGACTGGTCGGAGATCAACGGTGACGAAACTGTCAGTGCCGAGGTGTTCACTGGGAGCGAGGTGAACGCGCGGAACCGGTAAGATTACTAGGCTCCGCGTTCCTGCTTGGTAACCTGGAGAGCCGCACCAATTTTGGAGGAAACCGTGATCCCCGTCGTTGACATCTTTGCTGGCCCTGGCGGCCTGAACGAAGGCTTCTCCAGTATCCGCGACCAAGACGGCAACCGGGTCTTCAAGACGGTTCTGTCCATCGAGATGGAAACCTCTGCAGTAAAGACTCTGACCCTTCGTGCGGCTCACCGGTTCCTTTTGGATTTGCCCGAAGGTCAACCTGAGATCTACAAGAAGTACCTTGCCCAGGACGTGACGTACGACGAAATGCGTGCCGCGCCGGAGGTGGCTGAGGCTTTCGCGCACGCGGAGGCCGAAGTCCGGCAGTTCACCCTGAGTGAGGACAGCCGTCCAGAGTCCGACGCGTTGATCCGCGAATCTCTTCAGGACGCCTCCGAATGGGTCCTAATCGGCGGACCGCCGTGCCAGGCCTACTCAATGGCCGGACGCTCCCGGCGTAAGCACGACGCCACGTTCAAGGACGATCACAAGCACTTCCTGTACAAGGAATACCTTCACATCATCACCGAGTTCCGCCCTGCGGTCTTCGTGATGGAAAACGTCAAAGGCATGCTCTCCTCCAAGAGCGGCAACGGCAAGATCTTTGAACTGATTGAGCAAGACCTGCGCGCGCCCGGCTATGACCTTCACTCGATGGTGGTCAGTAGCGACACCGGAGAGCTCAAGCCCACAGACTTCATCATCAAGTCCGAGCAGTTCGGAATCCCCCAGAAGCGCCATCGGGTCATCATCGTGGGTTTACGTCGGGACGCCCAGCTTCCGGCCCCAAAGGTCCTCGAACCCCGCGAACCCGTAACCGTGCAGGACGCCATCTGGAGCCTGCCGCACTTGCGTTCCGGCATTTCCCGTCAGCCGCAGGCCACTTGGGAAGACTGGGCAAGGATCCGTCAGCAGGCGCACAAGATTCTGCGGGCGCTTCCCGGAAAGGAGCATGCGGATGCTCCCAGACCTTATGAGTTCGGTACTAGGTCGACCGCCGTCCGCCCGGCGGAACCTTTCGCCGAGGACTCAGCAGCCGGTGAACTTCAAAAATGGCTCCGTGAAGATGCTGCCCCGGTCACGTGGAACCACGAAGCCCGTGGACACATGCGCGAAGACCTGGTTCGTTATTACTTGCTTGCTGCCCTCGTGACGGACGACGGTCAAAGCCCCAAAGTGCGCAGCCTGCCTGCTGCCCACTGGCCAAAGCACAACAACATAAACAACGTTGTCGTCCCGTTTGAGGACAGATTCCGCGTCCAAGCGTGGGGGAAGCCCTCGTCCACCGTCGTGTCCCACATCGCCAAGGACGGGCACTACTACATTCACCCGGACCATGAACAGATGCGAAGCCTGACCGTACGCGAGGCTGCGCGGCTGCAGACGTTCCCCGACAACTACGTCTTCCTGGGTAACCGCACGCAGCAATACACACAGGTGGGGAATGCAGTGCCTCCCCTGCTGGCCATGAAGATCGCAAGCAGGATTGCCGAAGTCTTGGGAGTTCACTGAGGAAAAGTCCCCGTTTCGAACCTCCGTCCGTTCAGGCTCCTGTGTCGCACTAACAGGAATGTCACCGTGTGGCGATACTCTGATCCTCACAAGTACTAATTGCATTTTAGCTCTGGGGGACGCTTGACGGACGCGATCACACTGCTGCCTGGACCGCAGCTCATGGAATCCATGAGAGCTGTTGGCTACAACTTGGAAACCGCGTTGGCCGACCTCGTCGACAACTCGATAACAGCCGGCGCAGAAACGGTGGACATCCGGTTTTCCGCAGTAGGTGATCCCTACGTCGCCATCATCGACGACGGCGCGGGAATGACGTCCTTAGAAGCGCAGGATGCGATGCGCTTGGCAGGAAATGACTCACGAAACCGGCGTGCAAGCCACGATCTTGGACGGTTCGGTCTCGGACTCAAAACCGCATCCATTTCCCAGTGCCGCAAGCTCACTTTGGTAACGAAGCAGCGCCGCGAGGTGCACGCTTTCAGGTGGGACTTGGACTACCTCAGCAGCTCCTCCAGCTGGAGCCTCCTGCGACTTGCACCGGAAGAGTTCCAAGCCCTCCCTGAATACGCTGCGCTAGAAGCCTTGGATCACGGAACGATGATCCTTTGGCAGGATCTGGACCAGCTTGAAAGCACCAGTGGTAACTCGATTGCCGCCATGGATGAAGCCATGATGCGTGCCGCCTCCCATCTGGGACTTGTTTTCCACAGGTTCCTGGCAGGCGAGCATGGACGGCAGCTCGATATTCGTCTGAACTTTACGTCCGTCCCTGCGACTGACCCCCTGCTCAAGGATCACAAAGCCACCCAAATTGGTCCGCTGGAACGCATATCTTTGGACCAAGGGACTATCGAACTACGCCCCTATACCCTTCCGCACCTGAACATGATGTCGCCGTCGGACCGCAGGAAGGCCCATGTAAACGGCTCATTGCGAGACAGCCAAGGTTTCTATATTTACCGTGCAATGCGCCTTGTCATCTGGGGAACCTGGTTCCGCGTGGCTCCGAAACAGGAATTGGGCAAGCTCGCACGGGTGCAAGTAGATGTTCCGAATTCCTTGGACCATCTATGGTCCTTGGACATCAAGAAGGCCCAAGCCGTACCTCCACCCGTTATCAGGGACCGGCTACGCGCCGTTGCAGCCACAATTGTGGGCCCAAGTCAGCGCGCGCACACCTATCGCGGACGAACAGAGCGCAGTCCCATTACACATATCTGGAATGCCGTCTCCGACGCTGAGTCGTTCCGTTACGAGGTCAACAGAAACCACCCTGCACTGGTCGCGCTCAGCAGCACGTTCGATCGTCAAGAGTCCGCCGCTCTGGAAACCGTTTTGAGCCTCATGGAGCGAACGTTTCCCATCGAGGATGTTTACAACAAGATGGGCCAGGACTTATCCCATTCTGCTACCGAAGTGGATGACCAAGACCTCTTCGACTTAGCGGGTGCACTTTGGGGACAGCTTCAGAGCACTTTGGCCCCGGACGCCTTTGTGAAGGCCATGCTTACTTCTGAACCATTCGACAAGCACCCACGCGCCGAGGCTGTTCTCCGGGAAACTGTCCTCGGGAAGGACACCCAGTCATGACAGACCCGTTCCTTTTTCCAGTTTCAACGGTCGAGGCAGCTGCGCTGTCCCTTCTCAAGGACCCAGACACGGACGAATACCGTAAGGACCTCGCTGGGGATGAGATTCGATTGGCGTTCACCCGCGCACGCACGCAGCTTCCGACGGCGTCAACCGAATCACAAATGGACCAGTTGGTTGAGCTCTGGGTACAAAAGCTGACCGCCACCAGTTCCTCAAGCGATGGTGGTCCGCTGATCAAGGATGATCACATACCTTGGCTGCAGAAGAGCAAGACCGACATTGTGTGGCGGAGGTGGTTTGCATACCGGCATATGCTTTCCGACTCCGGACGTTCTGGCGGCGTTCTTGACAAGCTGGACCACTTCAGCGACGAGATTCTTGACCTTGTGGGGGATCCCAGGAACCCGGGCATCTGGAATCGCCGCGGCTTGGTGATAGGCGACGTGCAGTCGGGGAAGACCCAGAATTATCTCGCGCTGATGAACAAAGCCGCTGACGCAGGCTATCGCGTTATCATCGTCCTCTCCGGGAACACTGAATACCTGCGTCAGCAGACTCATTCCAGGATTGATGAGGGGTTCATCGGCAGGGACACGACGCTTGCCGGAATGCATAATGGGGCGCGGGTTCCCCGCGACATGCATATAGGTATTGGCAACGTGGATCGAGAGATCGCAGATGCCACATCGCTCACGACTACCCTGATGGATTACCTTCAAGTGAGCCGAACTGCAGGAGACGTCGCCCTGCCAACGACCAGCTCCCCGCCGTTGGTATTCGTTGTTAAGAAGAACACTCACGTTCTCAAGGCAGTACAGGGGTGGGCCCAGGCCAAAGCCGGGAGCCAACCAAGAATTGATCTTCCGTTGCTCCTGATTGACGATGAGTCCGACTACGCATCAATCAACACCAATGACGAATCCGACGATCCTACTGCCATCAACTCCGCCATCAGACGGCTTCTAAACCTCTTTACCCGGTCCTCTTACCTTGCGATCACAGCGACCCCCTTTGCCAACATCTTCATCGACGACGAAGCAACGGCTTGCCTCACGGAGGATGGCGAGGAACTGCCCGACCTGTTTCCCGAAGATTTCATCTACCCCCTCGACGCTCCGAGCAACTACGTTGGCATCCGGGCGGTATTCGGGCGGACGCCGGACGAACCCGGAACCCAGCTACAGAAACTCAAAGACGCCGTTCGCTGGCTTCCCTTGAAACACAAGAAACTTCAACGCCCCGATGGGCTGTCTTCGAGCCTTCAGGAAGCGCTCCGCACTTTCCTCCTGGCCAACGCCGTCTTGGATCATCGGCTGAAAGCACCCGCAAAACGTTCCATGCTGGTAAACGTTTCGCGTTTCACTGATGTCCAAAACCACGTGGCGGACGCACTTCGTGAAGCACTCTTTCAATACAAGACAGCCATCCAACTGCACGCTACCGCTTATGCTGCGGGACGAACCCATCCGTTATTAGATGAGCTGAAGGGAACCTTTACGCGCCAGTACACCGCGAGTGGTGCCTCCTGGGAAAGTGTTCTGTCCCAGCTGTCAGCATCAGTCGCGGAAGTCCGAGTCAAGGTCTATAACTCAGCGCCAGGGATCGATCCCTCTGAGTTCGATGGCGAGGTGCCGGAGAGGCAGATTGCCATCGGCGGTGATCTGCTCAGCCGCGGTTTGACTTTGGACGGACTGGTGGTCAGCTATTTCCATCGGAACGTTGCTGCTGCCGACACTATGATGCAGATGGCACGCTGGTTCGGGTACCGGGATGGGTACCAGGACATTTGCAGGCTGTGGATCAGCGAAGGTTCAGCTGCAGACTACAGATTCATTGCCACAGCGGTGGAAGAGCTCCGGGTGGATCTCGCCTATATGCGTCGAAGCAAAATGATCCCTCGGGACTTCGGTCTCGCCGTGCAGCAACACCCCGAGTCACTTCTGATCACAGCCCGAAACAAGTCAAGGCACGCCATGTCGGCCCAAAAGGAAATCAACCTGCTTGGACGCAATTTGGAAACCACGAAACTCTCCACCAGTGTTGAAGTCCAGCGGGAAAACCATACTTCCATAGTCAAACTGTTGGACGAAGCGGTGGGAAACGGCTGCGCCGTCGACAGGACCCGGCGAGGATATACGCGCATACGCTCGGTCCCCAAAGACCTGATCGCCGACGCGCTCCTCCTCTTTTCGGCGGCACCCGATGACGTACTGTTCAACGGTGCAAGCCTCGAACGCATGGTGCGCAGCGGCGAAGGTGATCTTTTCAAAGAGTGGGACATCGTCGTTGTCAACGGTTCCGTGAAAAGAAACGCGCCTCTCACCCTCGGACCGCTCAGCGGATGTTACCCCGTCGAAAGGCAGATGCTTTTTCGCCCGTTGTTCTCCAAGGACGGGACCCCGAGAGGGGCATCGCTGTGGGTCAGTGGCAAGCGCGGGCGCTTAGCCGGGCCTGAGGATTTGCAGAAACTCCTCGATCAAGAGATCGAGCAGCGAGCTTCCGGGAGATACATGGATGCTCTCAGGGAGCTCGGTCAGGACGCAAAGAGCTCGATTCCGGAAACAGCCTTTTACGGTCACCTCAGCAAGCCTCAGTTACTGATCTATCCGCTCTATGTCAGCCCAGGTGGCACAGACCAGAGTCGAACCATTGAGGTGGAGGATTTGGCCGAGCTCCCGCGGAACGCCGTTGAGACAAAGCGCTCACTTGACGAGGCGCAGAAACAACATCTCCCGTTTATGGCTCTCAAGGTTGCCCTGCCCAAAACCGGCTACGATCCGCGTGGACGCAACGGCCGCGCCAAGTACTTGCTAAACCGCGTAGCCCAGCGTTACTGGGTCTCGGATTACGAACAACTCGCTTAGCAGTAGCACAAACGATCCTCTCAGGATCATCATCAGATAAATGGGGACAAATGGATATTGAGAGCTACTTCCAGCAGCAGGCCGCTGCTGTCGGTGCCTTGGCTAACGCCGAGGGCGAATTCGTCGCTACCGCCTTTACCAGGCATTGCGGAGAAATACTCACCGAAGCGGGCGAGTTCGATGACATCGAAGTTTTGGACTTCGAGGGCGCGGGTACCAATCAGCGGAAACTCAAGGTCAATGGCTACGACCTCGAGAACGCAGATAACAGTATTGCGGTCGTCGCCAGCGTCCATTACGGGACAGAGACCATTCAAACGCTCTCGGCGACCGATGCAAAAGCGGCTCTCAGGGCCCTTCACTACTTCCTGCTGGATGCACTCGACGGGAGCTTCATGCAGGGGCGGGAGCAAAGCTCGCCGGCTTACCAGCTCGCGTGGGATTTGCGGAGCAGGGGCAGGAACGTTTCACGTTACCGTCTCTATCTCATGACAGATGCCCGACTGAGTGATCGTTTGCGTTCCCTGCCGTCGGAAGACATCCATGGAATTCCCGTGGACTTTCATCTTTGGGATATCGAGCGTTTCCACCAGCTCCACCAGTCCCAAAGCGGCCATGAGCCTCTTCAGATTGATCTGACGGAGTGGGCAAACCAGGGGCTTCCTGCACTTCGGGTCGAATCCACGCCAGAGTTTGCGACCTACCTGACCTCCGTGCCCGGCCGGGTCCTGTCGTCCCTGTACGGCAAGCATGGGAGCCGGCTGCTTGAAAGCAACGTGAGGTCCTACCTCAGCAATAGAGGCAAGATTAACAAGGGAATCCGTGCCACGATCCATTCCGCTCCGCAGAACTTCATGGCGTTCAACAACGGAGTAACTGCCACAGCCACAAGTGTTACAACCTCTGAGGACGGCAGCTCCATTCTGTCGATCGAAGATTTGCAAATAGTGAATGGCGGCCAGACCACGGCGTCATTGTTTTTTGTGCAAAGGGAAGCGAAATCTGAGGGAGTTTTGGACGGCGTTTTTGTACAAATGAAGCTGGTGGTCGTCGCTCCCGCTCTCGCCGCAGAACTCATACCGAACATTTCACGGTTTGCGAATAGCCAGAATGCAGTCAGCTCTGCCGATTTCTTCTCCAACAGTCCATACCACGTCCGTCTGGCCGAGCTCTCACGCAAGGTCCTTGTCCCGTCCCGTTCCGGTGCGGTCCACAGCACCCACTGGTACTACGAACGTACTCGCGGCCAATATGAAAATGAACGCAGCAAGCTTTCACGTTCAGAAGCCGTCCGTTTCGAAAATCTGAATCCGAAATCGCAAAAGTTCGATAAACCGGCATTGGCCAAATACCTTATGTCGTGGGATCAACGGCCTCACACTGTGAGCGCGGGCGCGCAGAAAAACTTCGTTGCTTTTGCCGATATCGTGGCCAAGAGCTGGGATAAGGATCCAGACCAGTTCAACGAACAGTACTTTAAAGAGACGGTGGCCAAGGGGATCCTCTTCGCCGAGGTCAGGAACGTTATCAAGAATGCTGACTGGTATCGCAAGGCGTACTTGGCGAACATTGCCGCCTACACGGTTGCCAAGATTGCCAGCCTGGTAGAACGGCAGGGACAAGGCAAGGTCTTCGATTTTGATGCAGTGTGGTCCGCACAAGCCGTGCCGGACTCCGTATTGGTCGTCGCCAACCAGGTGGGACGCCTCGTCCAAGAGGTTCTCACGAGTGAACATCGGAGCACCACCAACGTCACGGAGTGGGCCAAAAAGGCGCAGTGCTGGGACACCGTCAAAGCCATGCCCTACACGCTGCCCTCCGACTTCCTCTCGGCTTTGGTCGACGCCGCCACCGTCGCTGCCCGAGGCAAAGCTGCAAAGGCGAACCAGAAGGTCGACAATGGAATCGGCCTGCAAACCCGGCTCTACGAGATCCCAACAGAGCATTGGAAGGCGCTGGAAGGGTTTGCCGGCGAGAACAGGGTCGCTTCGCCCACAGATATGAGCATCCTAGGCCTCATGACAGGGCGTAAATCAGGCGTCCCTTCAGAAAGGCAGGCGGCAAGGCTCATCCAGCTGGTTGCCAATGCCAACGAACGGGGATTTACCCTCTTTAGCCCTTGGTGACGCGTCACCACCCGTTTACTTATTCCCGTATCAAGTTCAAGGATGAAAAATGGCCCTAAACGCCCAAGGAGTCGCGGCGCTGGAAACCCTCGAAGTTCTTATGAAAACCAGTGTTTCCAAAGACGCTGCCGTAAATACCTTGCGTATTATGCTCAACAATGACGGGTTGGTCGAGGACGTTCTCACCGAACGCGAACTGATTATCAAACAAAGGTGGGTAGACGCTCACGGCGTCACCGTATTCGATGAGGAATCGGAAACAGAGCCATGGTATGCCGGCCCCCAACCCCATGATGTCTTCTGGCCGAGCCTCAAAGCAAAGCTGCAAGCCGACCCGGGTTGGACCAATGCCGTTCCGTCTCTCGACAAGACCTCCACAGATGTCGTGTCCCTACTGGCTGACCCGCACAGCGAAACCATCCGGACACGCGGAATGGTGCTCGGTTACGTCCAGTCGGGTAAAACTGCCAATTTCACGGCCACCATCGCGAAGGCCGCTGATGCAGGCTACAGACTGTTCATCGTCCTTTCCGGCGTGCACAACTCCCTGCGGCGCCAGACCCAACTGCGCCTGGACAGTCAGCTTTGCGATTTGAGACCGGCAGACTGGGTCCAGCTAACCGATGAATTCGGCGATTTCGGCAATCCCGTCAAAGCGCTTCCACTGGTTGCCGGGTCACAATTGCGGCTGTTGGCAGTGGTGAAAAAGAACGTTTCGCGGCTCACAAATCTTCGCAACTGGCTCCTGGACGCCCATGAAAAGGGCGGTCTGAACAAATGTCCCGTGCTCATCATCGACGACGAGGCAGACCAGGCCAGCCCGAACTCCGCAAGAGATGCAGAGCTCGATCAAACAGCCATTAACAGCTTGCTCGTTGATCTCTTGGGATTGCCCCGTGTGGCGTACGTGGGATATACCGCCACACCGTTCGCCAATGTTTTGGCCAATCCCGCAGACCCACAGAACATTTATCCGCGGGACTTCATCTATTCCCTCCCCAAGCCGGCCGGATACTTCGGCTCCGAAGAACTCTTCGGAGCCCCCGTGGCTGAGCCGGAAGAAAGCTCCGATGACCAGGGCCACGACATGATCCGGTTCGTACCTGAGTCCGAAGCGGAAGCGTACAAATCCAGCTCTAAGAGCCCTTACTCCCCCAAAGTTACCCCCAGCCTCTCCGACGCCGTCCGCTGGTTCCTGCTGGCTACCGCTGCACGGCGGTTTAGAAACGGAGAGGCCAAGCATTCCAGCATGCTGATCCACACCACCATGAGGGTCGAGCCTCAGAACACTTTGGTGCCCGTTATCAGGAAACATGTGAAAGACCTGCAGAAAGAACTCCAAAGCGGCGACACGGCGCAGTGGCAGAACCAGTGGGAAGCCGAAGTGCAACGGGAACCGGCTGCCCGCCACAACCTGGTAGCGCCGTCCTTCGAAGAGGTGCTGGGCCTGCTACCCGACGTACTCACTGACGCGAAGGTGGTCGCAGACAACAGCGCCTCGCCCGAGCGCCTCATTTATGCCGCGGACCCGGCGACGGTCATTGCCGTGGGAGGCAACACGCTTTCCCGGGGCCTGACTTTGGAAGGCCTTGTGTCCTCATTTTTCCTGAGGACAGCGGGTGCCTATGATTCCGCACTGCAGATGGGACGCTGGTTCGGGTATCGGCGTGGTTACGAGGATCTTCCCCGGGTCTGGACTACCCGCAAGCTCAAGGACGATTTCCAGTTCTTGGCAGAGATTGAAAGCGACCTTCGAGCCGAGATCAAGCGCTACGAGGGGGGAGCTGCGTCGCCACGTGATGTGGCCGTGCGCATTCAGACTCATCCGCGAATGCAGGTGACATCTCCCCTGAAGATGCAGTTCGCGATTAAGGCCTCGGCCTCCTTCAGCGAAACCCACCCCCAAACGACCTATTTCGACCGGACCGATCCCGAGATTCTGGCAGAAAACATAGAAGCAACGAAGGAGCTTCTATCAGCAGCCAACGACAATGCCCTTGATAAACCGATATACGGTGAGAGGACCCTTTTCAAGGGAGTTCCCGCCGAATCAATATTGAGCTTCTTGGATCACTATCATTTTAATGACAAGTCCGAGATGTCCGAAGGCATGCTCCTCGACTATGTGACAACGCAACTGAAGTTCGGGGCGCTCCGTGAATGGAACATTGCAGTGGTCTCGAAATCCGGTCAAAGCGACGGGTCTGCGAAAACACTCGATCTTGGCCTCGAGCAAAACGTGAACCTGATCACCCGTTCACAGCTCAAAAGTAGCGAACCGGACACAGCAAACATTGGCACGCTGATGTCACGGGTTGATCGTGTACTCGATCTGGGCTGGACAGCAAGCCAGGCGAAAGCTGCGAGCGATGCTCAGCTACAGGAAGTCCGCAATGCTGAGGGACGTCCGCTCCTGGTGATCTACCCTATTGATAAGGACTCTGCTCCCCAACCCCACCTAAAGAGCCGCAAGGAGCTGAACGCCGCGGAGCATGTGGTGGGTGTGGCGTTCTCCTTCCCCGCCGCTGCCGCGGGATCGGAGCCGAAGAACGCTATTCAGGTGGATGTGTCCGTGCTCAATACTGACGAAGCCGACGACAGCCTGAGCGCCTACGTGGATGCTGAAGGCTCTCACGACAAGGTGGCTCTGGGATGACCGAATATCCAGACCTTCTCTCCGTGTGGATGGTCAATTCCGCAGGCGGAACGGGCACACAGGGGATTACACAGGCCAACCCGATCGGCGTCACGGTTGAGGCGGGCGACGTCTTGGCAGCGCTCGACTCGAAGTCGGATCGTCATCTGCTCATCCCTTTGCTTCCCGGCGAGGCCGTGCCCGACCAGGCTGACGGAGCGGCGGTTCGCTTAAGCAGGGTGAAATTTCAGTCCCGGGATTACTTGAGTGCGTTCTGCACGGTGCGAAGACTGGATACTGTTTTCACGGCATTCGCACGCGAACTCTTGGAGGTGCTTCGTGAATCGGAGTCTCCTGCGTATGACGTGACACGCGCATTCCATGAGTGGAAAGCCCTCTTCGCTGCAGCCTCGGGACCCGAGCTGAACGTTTCTGAGCAGATAGGTCTGCTTGCTGAACTCCAACTGCTGGAAACGCTGGTTCGCGCAGGAGACCATCAAGCTCTGTCCCACTGGCAAGGACCCGATAGGTCACAGCATGATTTTCGTGCCGGCGATACTGCCATAGAGGTGAAAGCGTCCCTTGCACGGGAAGGACGCCGGATCGGCATCAGCAGCCTCCAGCAACTCGAAGCACCAAACAACGACGCGGGCGTGTTGTTCCTGGCCTATACCCGGTATGAGCGTTCCCCGACGGGGGATTCGCTGCCAAGTATGGTCGATGCGGTTCTCAACCTCGGGGTGGAATCGTCTCTCTTCGAACGAAAACTTCGTAGGGCGGGTTATTTCGACTCGCATAGAGAGGCATATCTGAACTCAAGGTTCGATCTGAAGGAGCAGAGATTCTACGACGTCAAACAAGAACATTTCCCCAGGGTTATTCCGCGTTCATTTGAGCAAACTGAGCTTCCCCCGGGAGTGGTGTCGATAACCTACGTCATTGATGTAACCAACGAGCCACCCACGCCCTTGGAACAAGTTGAAACGCTCGACCTAATTGAGGGATTTGCAGACAGTGCTTCTTGATTGGATTCCCGAGCGCTTTTCCCCTAGTGGAGGGTTGGCGGCTGACGGGTTCGCAAAACTACTCGGCCGCCCCAATCTCGACCCTCTGGCCGTCTTGGTGCGGGAAACAGCACAAAACAGTTGGGACGCGCGTGATGGAAGCGGAGCACCCGTGGTTTTCAACATCGCTGCCGAGACCTTGGCGGCGAGCGTTGTCACTTGCCTTCGTGAATCCGTTTTCCACAACGCCTCCGAACTCCCCGATCCAACGCTCGCCCACTCCCTTCAACGAACGGACCTAGTGGGCCTATATGTGTCCGATCGCAATACGAAAGGACTTGGAGGACCAGTCCAGGGGCATCTGGAGTCGACGGATGGAAACTATGACTGGGTCGACTTCATCCTCAATGTGGGCAAGGCCAACACCGACGGCATGACTGGAGGCACCTACGGCTTCGGCAAGACCATTGCCTACATCGCTTCGCGACCCCGCACCATAATTGTTCACAGCCGGGCTATGCATAACGGTGCTCCCGTGAGCCGCTTGATCGCCTGCAGTATCGGTAGTCAGTTCGCGCTCGACGGGATCCTCCATACAGGGCGCCATTGGTGGGGCAGAAACGATTCGAGCGAACCCGTCCCGCTGGAGGGCATTGAGGCAGACACGCTGGCCGCTCGGCTTGGTATGCCGGATATCGCTGAAGGCTCGCTGGGAACGAACATCCTGATCCTCGATCCTGACTTCGGACACAGAACCATCCACCAGGGCATGACCTTTATTTCCGAGTCGGTTTTGTGGCATCTCTGGCCCAAGCTCGTGGGCGACGACCGGGCCATGGATATCCGAACAACCCTCGACGGTGCAGAAATCGCCATTCCGAAACCGGACTCAAGACCGCCCCTAAACCACTTCGTTGCAGCCTACTCCGCTCTCAAGGGAGAAGGTGGTGAGCCATCAGCAGCCGTACGGCAGCACGAGATTATGCGCTACAAGGAGCGGCTTGGAAGGTTGACGACTGTTCCATTCACCACTCCTCATTTCAGCACACCTGTGCCTATCGATGACGGGCACAAGCCGGAGGATCCGGACAGCCCGGCTGCGGCCTCACCGTTCACAAACCGGGTCTGCAACCACACGGTGCTCCTGCGCTCCCCGGAACTTGTAGTTGAGTACAGGGAAGGTCCGCCTGCGCCCAAGGAAGGCATCGAATGGGCCGGCGTATTTCGCGCTGACGATGACTTGGACGAATCATTTGCTCACGCCGAACCACCAACGCATGATTCCTGGCAACCCAGCCTCGTCACCATCCACGAGCAGCGGTTGCGCGTGGTTAAAGCGCTGCGTGACATTGACCATGCCGTGTCGACGCAGTGGGGTAAGCCAAAGCCGGCAACAGCAGCAGAATCGACCAGTACGGCCGCCGTGGCTAACGCGCTCTCCCACTTGGTCGGAACCCCGGGGCAGGGCAAGGGACGGCCCGGGGCGTCCGGCGGTGGCGGCGCCGGAAAGAGGGGTCCGAAGCGGGCGTCCATCGAGCTACTTGACGCCGGCCCCCGAATGCTCGGCAACCAAACCGCCTCTTATCTGCGCTGCCTCGTGACACCGCCTAAAGGCGCCGACGTTACTTTTGTCACTGTTTCTGTTGGGGTTGCGCTGGATGGTGCTACGAGTGACGCCACGCTGGATCCGCAGCTGGAACTGGTCTCCGCGGAGTTCGACGGGGACCGTGAGGCCTTGAAGGGACATCGTTCGGGGTTCAAAGTCTTCGGTGACGAGCCTGTGCACGCCGTCATCTGCGCGAAGCGCTCATCAGCATCCAGTGTTCTCTGGGATGTTTCAGCGGATTTGGAAAGCAGTACTGCATGAAAATCTCCGTGTCACCTTTCTACACTCCGGACCCGAATTCCGTGGTTCATTCCGGGTGGTTCTTCTCCAGAAACGGTTCCGGCGAAGCGCTTCCGGAAGAGATGGACTCGTGGGATTACCAGACTGTGCTGAGCCTTCAAGCTGAGGTCACGATAGACCGTCCGCTTATCCTCGCTCAGTGCCGGATGGGGGAAGGAAGTCAGTTCAGGGTGGTCGTCAAAGCCAAATCCGATTCCACCAAAGCCGACATCCTTCTCTTGGATGCAGTAGCCCCTGCAGATGCGAATGTTCGCGTTCCACTCCAGCTTGATGTTCCCGGCACTGAGTTAGGCGGACGCCTAACCCTTACCACGTTCATACTCGTAGATGCCTCCGTCCCTCTCGATCCTTTGGCCCCGCACCAGCGGGGGAGCATCCTCTGGAAAAACTATGCACATGTCTATCTCCAGGGGATCGGGGCCCAGTTCCCAACGGATGCGGAAGATTTCCGGCGAACACGCCCGGACACTCCCGATGCCCTTTGGCAGCTGGATGCTGACCTGTCCGACGCGGAAGCCTCCTTCGCAAGTGCCGTGCGCCTGTCCATGAACACGTCACAGCCGGCGATTAAGCGTCTCCTGCAGGGACTGGACACCCCGGAAAACAAGCAGCTGCAGCATTTGCTGGACATTGATGTCACCCGCCAGATGGCTGTCCTGGCAGTGCAGTCAGATGCTGTTCTGGACCGGGATCCTGACCATGAGGACCCGTCAGTGGCAGCCGTTCTGCGGTGTCTCCTGCTGCAGCTATGGCCACAAATCTCGGATCCGCACATTCTCCGGAAACTCTGGGACAGCGAACCGTCCAAGTTTGAGGCCCATGTGCAAAGCACCAGAGGAAAACTGTCTTGAGCATCTACATCTACCCCCGATTGCCGCGAGACGTCGCGCACAGAATTATCGCCGAGCTCGCCGACAAAGGGCTGACTGAATTGGTGGGCTATGGTGCCCTTAGCCATACGTCTGCGGCCCCTGCGGCTGTCGGCGGAATCCCTGTTCCACAACAAGAGCTGCAAAGGATCCAGGACGGTCTCCGAGAGATCGCATCCAGGTACGGCTTTCCCGCCAAACTCGATCAACGATCCCAACAGATTCTCGACCGAACCTTGGGCACCTACCTATACAAGGAGCTCGGAATTGTCCCCGGAGACGCCGCCGTCGAAGGTGTCTGGAGTTTCCTCACGCTGGTATTGGTTCCCGAGCTTGCACCTTGGCGTTTCCCCCAGAGAACTGAGAGTCGACTTATAGGCGTACCCCGAAACGCACTCCGTCGCCTCTGGTGGAGGGCGTGGGCGCTCGGGCCAGACCTGAACGCGGCCCCCGCTGGTTGTTCTCCATTGGGTGAGGACGAGTTTGTGCAGATTATGGAACGGTCCGGCCTTTCGGGGAACCGGAAAGCAGCAAGGGCAGCCCGGGATGCAGTATGGCGGGCTGAAGCGAACGGGCTTTTGCCCATACTTCGAACTGAACTGATGAGGGGGTTGATCCCCCGGGTATTGGCTGCCCGCTCGCATGTTGTTCTGGAGATACTCTCGGACGATGAACTCGCTGCACTTCTGGATGGGTATGTGAGGCAGGTCCTCGAGCAACCACGGCTCTGATTGTACTGAGTGTTTGTGTAAACGTTCCCTGCGGTTTCAAGCACCCCTGCTAGGTTGGGCCCACTTAGTAACAGGGGGAGTTCATTGAGTACAGCTTCAAGGAGCCGGGGCGACGCCGCGATAACCTGCTCACAACGCCTGGCGCACCGCCGGCACACGAGGGGGAACCGTGAAGTGCATACCGAATGAGCCGCTATTCGGCGAAGGCCGGCTCGCCGAGAAGGCGGTCTGGGATGCCCTGCGCGCCCAGCTGCCCGACGACGTCGTTCTGGCACACTCCGTCCAGGTGCGCCTCGGACGTGCGGAACACGAAATCGACATTCTGGTGCTGTGGCCGGGGGTTGGGCTGACTGCGATTGAGGTCAAGGGCGGCAAGATCTCCGTCGATCAGGGACAGTGGTACCAGTCGGACCGGCACGGCAAACATAAAATCGAAAGCCCTATCGCCCAGTCCCAAAGCGCGCAGCACGCCTTCAAGGGCTGGGTGACGGACCGAATCGGGTCACCGCTGGTCAGCCGGTTCGCCTACATGGCGGCGTTCCCGTACACCAACGTGCCGCAGGACTGGGAAATGGCAGGAGTGCCGCGTCCGCTCGTCCTGGACCACGATGACCTCACGGACTGCCGCGAGCGTCTCCGGACGGCCATTGAGACCCAGGCACAGGGCGGAAGTCCGCTCGCAGCCAAGTTTGTCCAGCGGATCATCCCCCTGCTCTCCGGCGACCTGGAGCCGTCCAGCGACCCGTCGCTGAGCGCCGATGAACTGGAAGACCTTCAGGAGCAACTCACTGAACGGCAGAAGGTCCTGCTGGACTGCAGCCGCTCCATTCCGCGGGCACGGTTCGTCGGAGGTGCCGGCAGCGGCAAAACCTGGCTGGCCGTGGAGAAGGCGAAGCGGCTGGCCAAGGAGGGCAAGCGGGTGGGGCTGTTCTGCTACAACCGCGGCCTCGCCGAGCATCTGCGCCGGCAGGTGGCCGGCTGGCGTCAGGCCAAACCTGTCTACGTCGGCGAGTTCCACGACTACGCCGTCTCCCTTGGGGTTCCCAACGGCTCGGGACA
Organism: Arthrobacter zhangbolii; assembly: GCF_022869865.1. NCBI lineage: Bacteria > Bacillati > Actinomycetota > Actinomycetes > Micrococcales > Micrococcaceae > Arthrobacter > Arthrobacter zhangbolii. The sequence goes on along the minus strand of NZ_CP094984.1, from coordinate 758,356 downwards.
GTCCTACTTCGACGAGGACATGCCCGCCCTAATGCGGGACCTCGCGGCCGGGCTTCCACCGGAACAGAAGCTGGATGCCATTGTGATCGATGAAGCCCAGGACTTCGCTCCGCTGTGGTGGGAAAGTCTGCTCGCCTGCCTGCGGGATCCTCAAGAAGGCGAAATTTACGCGTTCATGGACGAGCGTCAGAACGTTTACGGCAGGTGGGATTCGCTCTCAGCAGGCACAGCACTCGACCCGACCGCCGGCCTGGTCACGCTCCACATCGATGAGAATCTCCGGAACACCAAGCGCATTGCCCAGACGTTCAAGGGCTTCGCCGGCAAGCACTTCTCGCCGCGCGGAGGTGACGGACTTCCGGTGAGGCTGGTGCCGTGTGCCACCGAGGACGCCATCGACGTGGCTGGGGACTGCGTCGACGCCCTGATCGACGAAGGCTGGGCCAACAACCAGATCGCGTTCCTGACCACCAAGAACCGGCACAGTATTCACAAAGAATTCGAGAACGATCCCGTCGGATACTGGAACGCATTCCACGACGACGACGGCGAGTTCTACGGGCACGTCCTGGGATTCAAGGGGCTGGAACGCTCAGTGGTCATCCTCTGCGTGAACGGGTTCAAGGACATGAGCCGGGCCGGTGAGCTGCTGTATGTGGGCCTCTCCCGCGCCCGTTGCCTGCTGGTGGTCGTCGGCGACCCGGACCTCATTGCCGAGGCCGGCGGACCGGAGCTGGAGCGTGCCATGGGTCGGATGCAGATCTGGGAACCGCAGCCGGCAGACGCGTCCAGCATGTCCTAGCGTCAGTGCCGCCACAGCCGCGACGGCCGGCCGCGGGCGCCGTCGGACATCTGCCCCGTGCCGGTCAGCTGCGGCTCCATCAGGCGCCGGAAGGTGTCGCGCATCAGCGGCCGGCCGGCCACGGCTTCGTGCAGGTCCCGAAGATCCTTTAGGGTGAAGGGCTCGGAAATCAGGCCGGCCGGATCCGGAGTCTGCGCATAGTCCTGCCGCAGCCGCTCCACCGCCAGGTCCACCATGTCCGCGTGGCCGTAAGGCAGGGCAGCAATCAGGTCCGCGTCCACCGTGACTGATGCCAGCCGGACATCGTCGGACTGCAGCGGCTTCTCCAGGTCCCGGAACGGCACGGCATCCATATGCGCCACGGACAGCGTCCAGCCACGGTCATCCCGGCCCGGATCGTCGAAGACATGAAGTTGTCGAGGAACCCGGCCTTCAATGCCGGCCTTGTCGCGCAGCGAACGCAGGACGGCAGCCGCCAGGGTTTCCCGTTCCCGCAGGAAGGTGCCGGGCAGCGCCCACTCCCCCGAATGATGTTCCTCGCGCCGGCGGACGAGCAGGACCCTCAGGTCATCGTCCACCACGGTCAGTGCTGCGGTGTCCACAGCCAGCGACGGCCGCGGGTATTCCAGCAGGGACAGGTGTCTCCGGGACTCGCTCATACCCCCATTTATCTCAATGTTGCGCAAAAGATGCAACCGGCGCATACTGGAATCAGTTAGCGCAGATTTGCGCTAAAGCAAGGAGGTTCACCATGCAGATTCCGCAACTCCCCGTCGGAGTCCCACAACTCCATGTAGGAGCGGGCACCGCCGTCGGCCCGCTCACCCTCTTCCCCGTCTGGACCGCCGCTCCCGGCCGGCTCGGCATCAGCACCGCGCTCCGCGCTGACCTGGCCGTGTCCGAACTGGCAGCGGGTGCCAGGGTTGGCCAGCTGACGGTCCGCAACAACGGCAAACACGCCGCCCTGCTGCTGGAAGGCGAACTGCTTGAGGGCGGACAACAGCACCGCACCTGCGCCCGCGACGTCCTCATCGATACCGGCGAGACCGTGGACATCGACACCTTCTGCGTCGAGGCCGGACGGTGGGAAGCCGGACAAGACACACACCGCTGCCAGGCCCGGCGTGCGCCGCTGAGCATTCGCGCGAAGATGGCCGGCGGCGGGCCGCCCGGTACCGGAAGCCGGCGCCAGGAACAGATCTGGGAACGGGTCCGGCGCTTCGACGCTGTCCGCGGACCCTCGGCCACCAGCTCCCTTCCTGAGCACCTGGACCGTTTCGGCAGCCTCGACAGGCACCGTTTCAGCGCGCCGAAGCCGCTCGACGGCCAGCGCGGCGTGGTGATCGGCGTCGGCGGACAGCCCCTGCTGCTGGAAGTCTTCGGCACTGCCTCACTGTTCCGGGACCATTACCGCCAGCTCATTGAGGCCGCCCTGCTCGACGCGGAGCTGCTGCCTGCTGCAGCCCGGAGCGCCGCACCCATGCCGGGTCAGCTGGCCCGCGACCTTGCCGCCGTCGTCGGAACCATTGGTTTCGGCGAGTTCTACGGCGAGGGCGCCCAGCGCCACGACTCGATGCGCAGCCGCAGCGTCCTGGGGGTCCGCGGGCCCGTCATCGCGGAGGGCATGGCCGTCAGGCTCCCCGACCGGGACCCCGATATCGCCCACCTATCCTGTTGGAACACCACCCACCCCCTGATGGAGGCCGTATGAACCTGAACTCCGCGCAGAATGACCGCGCCGCCGGTGTCCTTGTTGCCCTCGCCGCCGGAGACGCCCTGGGCGCCGGCTACGAATTCGGGGACCCGCTGCCCGACGGCGCCGAGGTCAGCATGTTGGGCGGCGGACCGTTCGGCTTCGATCCGGCCGAGTGGACCGATGACACCTCCATGGCCGTCCCCATCGCCGAAGCGCTGCTCGACGCCGGCCCCACGCCCGCGGCCCTGGACGCCGTCGTCCGGGCCTGGACCGCGTGGGCCGCCGAGGCCAAGGACGTCGGCTCGCAGACCCGGTACATTATCGACGCCGCGGGCCGGACTGCCGCCGACGACGGCCGGTCCAAGGTCACGACGGACGACTTTGCCCGCGCCGCGCAGGTGTTCCACGAACGCACCGGCCGCAGCGGCGGCAACGGCTCCCTGATGCGCACCGCTCCCCTGGCCCTGGCCTACCTGGACCGGGAACCGGCCGACCTGATGACAGCTGCCGGGGAACTCAGCTCGCTGACCCATGTGGAGGACGATGCCCGGGAGGCCTGCGGCCTCTGGTGCGTCGCCATCCGCAACGCCGCCCTTACCGGCCAGCTGGAGATCCGGACCGGGCTGCCGCTGCTGCCGCCGGACCGGGCTGCTCTGTGGCTGGAGCGGATCGAGACGGCCGAGGCCTCCCGGCCCCGGGACTTCGTGAAGAACGGCTGGGTGGTGGAGGCACTGCAGGGTGCATGGAGCGCCATTGCCACCACCCGCGCCGGAAGCAACGGCCCCGATCACCTGCGGGCCGCACTGGAAGAGGCGGTCCGCGGCGGCCGGGACACCGACACGGTGGCCGCCATCGCCGGCTCGCTGCTCGGCGCCGCCTACGGTTTCTCCGCCGTCCCGTTCGAGTGGCGCCTGCACCTGCACGGCTGGCCGGGTCTGCGGGCGCGGGACCTGATGACGCTCGGCGTCGAACTCGCCGGCGGAGCGGGGCGGCGCACGGACGCCTGGCCGCGCACGCCGCATTTCGACTACAGCTCCTGGTCCCGGACCGATGTCCTGGTCCGGCACCCGGACGACGACGGCGTGTGGCTGGGTGGGGTGGGCGCACTTGGCAGGACGGCGGAGCTGGGGATTGATGCAGTGGTCAGCCTGTGCCGGCTGGGCACGGAGGACGTGTCCGGCATTGCCGCCGAGGACCAGGCCACGTTCTGGCTGGTGGATTCGGCCGCGCCGGAGTCCAACGCGCATACCGCCTTCGTGCTGCGGGAGGCTGCCGCCGCCGTCGAACGCTTCCGGGCCGAGGGCAAAACGGTGCTGCTGCACTGTGTCCGGGCCGAATCCCGGACACCGACCGTCGCCGCACTGTACGGGGCGCAGGCCGCCGGAATCACGCCGCTGGAGGCATTGGAGCGTGTGCGCAGTGTGCTACCGAACGCCCATCCGAATCCGGCGTTCCGGGAGGTGTTGGCGGGGAAGTAATGCCTGGGGGCTCCGCCTAGGCGGTGGTGGATCAGTGCTGGATCCGGCGCGCATCCGCATAGGGCACTCGGGGCGGTGACGCGTGATACAAATCACTCATGGGGCAATCACACGTCTTCGTGACCAAGGGCAGTCTGACCAATTTCGCTTGTGACGCGTGGCTGCTGCCCACCGACCGGACATACAGCATTGCAGCACACTGGCGGGCTGCCGTTCCGGGACTCCAGGACGCGTTGATTGAGGATGCCGGCTTCGCCAGTGGAGCGATGCTCGCGCAGCCGATCCACACGTGGCCGGCCGATGAACCGCTGCCGGTCCTCACCGCCGTGCCGTACTCCGGGATTTCATCAGTTGACGAGCTCATCCCTCCGCTAAGGGAATTCATTTGCGTAGCCGCGGACACCGCCAGACGACGGCGGAGCGAAGCCAGCCGCGAACAGTCCCGCCCCGTCCCCTTGCTGGCCATGCCGCTTTTCGGCACAGGAGGCGGCGGCGCAGGACTGGTCAAAGGCGACGTCATTCGTCTGCTCCTTGAAGAGACACGCAGCGCGGCCGCCGAGGCCGGCGTCGACGTCGTATTGGTTCTGGCAAACGAAAAGGATTTTGCCCTCGCTCAGGAACTCAGGAAGCGTCAGCCGGAATGGTGGGCGTCCCTCGACCGCGAGCATCAGACGGAGGCCGCGCGGCTGGCCGGTCATGCCCGCGACGGTAAGCTCGTTCCTTTTATGGGTGCAGGCGTCAGCATGAGCGCCGGGGCACCGAGTTGGACGGAGCTTCTGTCCGCTCTGGCCAAGACCGCTAAGCTCACAGACTCCGAGACAGAATCGCTCAAAAAGCGAGGCCACCTCGACCAAGCCAGCATTCTGCGCTCCATCTACGAGGAACGCGCCGAGCGGGGCGCACTGACCTTCAATGAGGCCATCGCAAGGCTGGTGGAGCTGAAACGCTACGGGTTGACACCTGCACTTCTCGCCAGCCTGGGCAGCAGAGAAGCGATCACGCTGAACTACGACGAACTTTTTGAATTCGCTTCGGACGACGCCGGCGTCCCCCGGTCGGTGATCCCCGACGGCGCAGGCCAACACGATGATTGGCTCCTGAAGCTCCATGGCTCGGTGACGGACCCGGACTCGATAGTCCTCACCAGGGACGACTACCTGGGTTTCAGCACGTCCCGCAACGCTCTCTCCGCGCTGGTGAAGGCGACCCTCATGACGCAGCACCTCCTTTTCGTCGGGTTTGGCCTCACCGATGACCACTTCCACGAGATCCTGCACGATGTGAAGCAGGCTCTGCCCAAGGAGAGCAGGACCGGGGAAGGGTCAGCGACGGCACTGATGCTATCCACCGATCCTCTGGATCCGCGGATGTGGTCGAACCAGCTGAAGCTGGTGCCAATGAGTGACGATTCCCGAAAGGAATTCAACAACTCCTCCGGTAGGACACTCGAGATTTTCCTGGATCTGTTGGTGGCCTTGTCTACGGACAGCCACTCGTACCTACTCGCCGAAGGATATGAAGGGGCACTCACCGAAGCCGAAAGGTCTCTCCGCGAGGCATTGCTGGATCTCGGCAAGCGGCTCACCGAGGACGAAGCCCACAGCAGCGGTGGCGTCCGCCTGCAGGAGATGCTGGCTGAACTGGGTGCTTCAGCTCCCAGCTCATAGTCCTAAAGCAGCCGCTATCGACCCAGGTGCCAGCTGTAACTGGCTTTGTCCCAGTTGACGGTAGCCGAGAAAACGTAACCGCTTTCGGAACCGTCATCCTGCTTCTCGTTAACGGCAATGTTTTTGGGCAGGGTAGTTACCGCTCGATGCCTTATCGGTCCTAGGGATTGACCTCCGGATTATCTATTCCGTTGCCCGCACGAGGACCCCGGCTGCCCATCCGATAGAAGGAGTGGAAACTCCCCGCTACAGCTCCCGCCCGAACGGCCCCTCCCCCGCAAACGCATACTTGGCGAACCGTTCCCCGATCAACTGATGCGTCGCACTGTCCGGGTGCAGCGCGTCGGGCAGCGGATGCTCCTCGGCGTCCGCCGCCCCGTACAGCTCCAGTCCGTCCAGGTAATACAGGTTCGGATCCTCCGCCCGGCGTTCCACCAGCGATGCCAGCGCTTCGCGGATCACCCGCAGCGTTAGCTGGCCCGCAGCCACTCCGGCCGGATCCCCGGTGGCAAGGAACTTCACCTGCCCCGTGCCGAAGGATGCCGGATCAAAGGCACCGGGGCCGGGAGTGTCCTCGTGGATACCGCAGAATATCGGGGAGATCAGCACCAGCGGGGTCTCCGGATGCCCTTCGCGGATGGTGTCCAGGAAGCCGTGCACCGCCGGCACGAAGGTGCGCAGCCGCATCCCATCGAGGTTCACCATGTTGATGCCCAGCTTCACGCTGATCAGGTCCGCGGGTGTATCCCGCATTACTTGCGCGGTAAACGGGTCCACCAGCGCGCTGCCGCCCAGGCCGAGGTTCGTCAGTTCCACGCCGCCGATCCGGGCCGCCACGGCAGGCCAGATGCCCGACGGCGTCGCCGCGTTGGAGCCGTGGCTCACCGAACTGCCGTGGTGCAGCCACACTGGCCGGTCCGAGGAGGCAGGCTCCACCGGCGCGTCCGAGCGCAGCTCGACCAGTTCCACGGACTCGTTGTGCGGCAACCAGATCTCCACCAGCTTGCCGCCCGCGGGCAGCCCGGGAAACACGCCCACATGCGACTCCCCCTCCACCTGCCGGCTCGCTCCGGTGGACATGTTCACCTCGGTGTAGGAGCCGCCGGTGAGTTCGTCGCTGTGCAGCAGCTCGCCGTCGACCATCAGGTCCACATGGCCGCGCGGCCGGTCCGCCCCGAGGTACACCACCCGCGTGGGATGCAGGACCAGTTCCAGCTGCTGCGCCGTCGTCGTAAAGACCAGCCGGACGCCGGAGGGCTGGGCTTCAACCATCAGCAGCTGCGGATCCGGGAACCGGGTGCGCACCGTCGCGGGCAGCCGGTGCGGGCGCAGTCCCCGGGCCGTCGTCTCGTATTCCGCGGCGCCGCGGACCAGGGATTCGGTGATGGGCGTGCTGATCATGCGGGGAGGTCTCCCAAAGGTTTCCGGGGCAAATGTTAGGCACCCTCAGTGTATGCACAGCGCCGTGCTAAGCGTCCTCCACAAGCCCGTCCGGCACCACCGCCCGACAACCTACACCGCTCCCCTGCCGGCCGTTGAAGAAGGATCCTTAAACAGTGCATATTCAACGCAGTCCGGCCGAGGGGTTGGGTCGAGCAGTCCGCAAATTTCGTCGATCAAAACTATGTAGTCCTGGTACTCCTGGGCAGTCCACCACGTCTTGGCTGGCCATCCAATGGACTTTGCGACTTTACGATCGAGGATCAGGGCATGTCCGTCGCCACCCGCTGCAGGTTCCCCCGCTGCGAAGTAGAGAAGTTTGGTGAAGAAGGCTGGCCCCAATCCCTTAAGGTAGGCGACAGCAGGATCACTGAACGCCTGATACCCCGCGGTTGCCGATCCGCCCGCCCTCTGGACGGCGGTAATTCCCTTAAGCAGGCGTTCGCCGGCATCGGGGCTCGCCAGCGGGACTACCCGCCTATAGACATCCCGGGCTTTGTTGCCGACTCCCCAAGAACAAACCGCCACGTAAAACTCAATCGCGTTGGCAGGAGTTGCGATTTGCTGCCCCATACTGAATAGGTCTTCCCGGGTGAGCCATTTGCGTCCCCGAGCATCCAATCCTTCGCTGCCAAGGATCTGCGGGACAGGCGGCATATCCGATTTGTTCCACTTTGCGAGCCAATGCCGCGGATAGAACGCAAAACCCTGGGACCGCACTTCTTCCTCGGACGGGAGTTCCCCACCGTCCGATAAGAGTTCTGCAATTTCCTTGGCCGTCTTGCGGGTTCTGCCCACGGGCTAGCTCCTAGGGAGTCGAGGATGATACGACGCCCGGTGTTGAGAGCAGCGCCATCAACAATGGACAGCTGCTTCGGTACCAGGCTTGCCACTGAATGGCTCAGCTGCCCAAACCCTAACTGCTAACCGATACCGCCAGAACCCGACCCGCCGCGAAACTGCGGCACCTACTTCCCGACCCGGCCCATCCGCCCGGCCACCGCCGTCATAAACAGCGGCTTTGTCAGGAACCAGCCGGCCGCGACCGCCAGCAGCGAGAGCACAAAGATCCCCAGCCCCCACCAGTCGGCAGTGTCGCGGGCGGCGAACATGTGGTTCAGGTTCCGCAGCGCCCCGGTGAAGAAGACCAGGAACACGTGCACCAGGGTGAAGGCCACGAAGTAGACCATCACCGGCACGTGCACCGCCCGGGCCCACTCCACCGGATACGCCTTATTCAGCCGCTCTGCCTGCTGCGGCCACCAAGTGGACATCCGGATCCCGGAAAGGATCGCCAGCGGCGCGGCCAGGAACACGATGCTGAAGTACGCCACCAGCTGCAGCGCGTTGTAATGCACCCAGCCGTTCTCCGTAGGCCAGTCCAGCGACGCGTACTGCAGCGCCGTGGAGGCCATGTTCGGGAAAACATCCCAGCTGGTGGGCACAATCCGCTTCCACTGCCCGGTGGCAAACAGCAGCACCATAAACACCAGCCCGTTGGCCACCCACAAAACGTCCAGGCTCTGGTGCAGCCACTGGGTCAGCGACACCTTCCGCGGCGTGTTGCCCTTCGGCGAGAAGAACGAATCCTTTTTCGCCGTCCAATAGGCCGCCGGTTTGCGTTCGGTGCGGACCTGCAGCCCGGTACGCACAATGAGCACCAGGAAGAAGAAATTCAGAAAGTGCTGCCAGCCCAGCCACGCGGGCAGCCCCACCGGAGTGTCCGACGGCTGCGACGCCTCCCCCGGATAGGCGGCGAGGAACTCCTGCACCGGGTCAAGGGTCCGCAGCCAGCGCGCGGCGAGCACGATCGCCACGGCCACCAGTACGACGACGGCGGCCGCGAGCGCACGCCGCTTCCACACCGGGCGCGGGGCCGAGCCGGTGCTGCCGGGTGGTGTCGGGGCAGGTGACGTCTTGGAAGGTGATATCGAAGCCGGTGCTGCCGGGGCGGGCGTATTCGCGGTGGGAACCGTGGATTCCGGCGGGGCCTGTCCGGCTGGTGCCTGCGTCGGTTGGGCCGGGGACTGTGCCGGCGTCACGGGGACTTGTCGCGGCGCAGCTGGCACGGCGCCGGGAGCCGGTGCGGCCGGAGCAGCGGTCGCTGCACCGGCTTCATTAGCTGCCGTGCCTGCCGCGGTCGGAGCGGCGGATGCCGGGGATGCCGGCTTGCCCATCCGCTGGCGAACAGGTGGTGAGGAGGCGGGAGCTGATGGCTGGGATGCTGCCGGAGCCGCACCCATCCGTTGTTTGCGCACCGGAGCCGAGGCGGGTTCCGCGGGAGCGGGTTCCGCCGGAGCAGAGGTGTCTGCAGCTCCCATCCGCTGCTTGCGGACCGGAGCTGCGCCCCCGGAGTTGGCCGCTGCGGCTTCGGAGTCAGCATTCGTGGTGTCATCAGCCGGGGTACCGGTGTTCTGGGCAGGTGCCATCGATGCGGCAGCCACAGATGCGGTGCTTTTCGGAGTGTCAGCAGTCCCACGGGCGGGAACCCGGACACCCATCCGCAGCTTCCGTACCGGCGCAGCTGCTGCCGGAGACGGTTCGTCGGAGGTTGTGCCGATCGGCTGGCTTGGAGGTGCCGGCTGAGTTGGGACCGCAGAAGCCGCAGGAACTGGCTGCCCAGGAGCAGCAGTCGGCGGGGATGCCGGTTCCGCAGCCGGGACGGATGCCACCGCAGATGCGGCAGGAGCTGTTGTCTGACCGCCGTCCACTGGAACCCGGACACCCATTCGGAGCTTCCGGATCGGCTTGGCGTTAGTAACCGCCGGTTCAGCCACCTCATTAGGCTCAGCCGCCGCGGAAGACGCGGCGTGGACGGGCTTCGCTGTCGAAGCCTGCTCGGCCCTCGCCGCGGGATCGGCCATTGCAGTGGACACGGAAGTTGAAGCAGGTCCAGGGACCTCCACGGACTCCGAAGCTACCGGTGCGTCGGGGGCAGAGACCGTGCCCTCCGGCTCGCTCACAGTTTCCGTGCGTTGCGCCTGCATCGGTCGGTAGCCCGCCATCCGGGTGCGACGTCCCGCCGCCTCCGATCCCGGGGCCTCCGAGCCCGTCCCCGGCGAACCGCTCCCCATCGAACCGTTCCCCGCCAGACTCTCCTGGTTGCTCATGCCGCGTGCCTTTTCATCAAACCGTCGTCACCCAAACCGCTGTCACCCAAACCGTCGTCCCGCACATACCCGTCACCCCAGACACCGTCGCCCCGCAGCACGGCTCAGCTCCGCCGGGCCTCAATCTCCTCAATGAGCTTGGGCACCACGGTGAACACATCCCCCACCACGCCAAAATCGGCAATGGCGAAAATCGGTGCATCCTCGTCCTTATTAATGGCCACCACCGTCTTGGCGGTCTGCATGCCGGCCCGGTGCTGGATGGCCCCGGAAATCCCCAGCGCCACATACAGCTGCGGAGACACCGAGACACCGGTCTGGCCCACCTGCAGCCCCTGCGCCACATAGCCCGAATCCACCGCAGCCCGCGACGCCCCGACGGCCGCACCCAGCACATCCGCCAGCTGCTCCACCAAGGCAAAGTCCTCCTTGGACCCCAGTCCGCGGCCGCCGGCCACCACCGTGGCGGCATCGCGCAGCGCGGGCCGGTCCGCCCGGCCGGGCGCCTCGGACAGTTCCTCGATCCGGGCCCCGGGCGCCGTCGTCGTCCGCACGGCAGCAGTCCGAACCTCCGGCGCGGCGACCGCATCGGCACGTTCGGCAATGGCACCGGGACGGACGGTGACAATCATCAACCCGCCCTCCACGGTGGACTCGGTGGTGTAGTCACCGCCGAACACGGAGTGCTCGACGATCACCTCCTGCCCTTCCTCGTCATAGCGCAGCCCGACGGCGTCCGCGCACATCGCGCCGCCGGCGGCGATCGCCAGCCGCCCGGCCACGGTGCGGGAATCGTTGGTGTTCGGTACCAGGACCAGCTGCGCTGCGTAGTCCTGCGCGGCGTCGGCCAGCGCCCCCACCTGGGCGCTGCCCAGCTCGCTGCCGGTGGTCTCGGATTCGGCCAGGTAGACGTGGGCGGCGCCCATCGCCCCCAGCTGCGCGCCCAGTTCCGTTGCGGCTGACGGTGCGGTGACTGCGACGGCCACCGGGGTGCCGACGACGGCGGCGGCGCCCAGCAGTGCGGCGGCCGTGGGCTTGGGTGCCCCGGCAGCGGTGGTTTCAATGAGTACCAGAATGTTTGCCATGATTCGTTGTCCTTCTCAGCAGGTGCGGGGGCGGGCGGCGGGCCAGTGCGGCGGCGTCAGTGCGGCGGCGTCAGAGCAGCCGCTGGGCGGCCAGGAAGTCCGCCAGCTGGGTGGCCGCCGTGCCGTCGTCGGTGATCTTGGGACCGGCTTCCTTGGGCGGACGGGCAGCGGCGGAGACCATTACGGACCGCACCGCCGCGGCGTCGGGACCGGCCTCGATGCCCAGATCCGCCAGGGACAGGATCTCCAGCGGCTTCTTCTTTGCCTGCATGATGTTCTTGAAGTTGGGGAACCGGGGATCGGCCGAGCGCTCCGTCACCGACGCCACGGCCGGCAGCGGCGAGCTGAGCCGCAGCATGCCGCCGTCCACCGGGGCCGTCCCGGTGAGGCCTTCCGGGCTGATCTCCAGGTCATTGACGCCGGGCAGCACCGGCCAGCCCAGCACTTCGGCCACCATCGCCGGGACCACGCCGCCGCGGCCGTCGGTCGCTTCGTTGCCGGCCAGCACCAGGTCCGGGGCCAGCCGCTCGACGGCGGCCGCCAGCACCCGGGCGGTCTGCACCATGTCGGAGCCGGGCAGGGCGGGATCGGTGACCAGCATGGCGGAGTCCGCCCCCATGGAGAGCAGTTTGCGCAGCGATTTGGTGGCGTCCTCCGGCCCCATCGCCAGCAGCACCACCTCGGTGTCCGGGGTGGTGTCCTTGTAGCGCAGGGCCGCTTCCACCGCGCGTTCGTTGATTTCATCAGGCACCGGATCGGAGGCGGAGCGTTCCAGCATGCCGGTCTCCAGGTTGATCTTCCGGTCCGACCAGGTGTCGGGAACCTGCTTGGCGAGTACAACAATCTTCATTGAAAGCTTTCCTTACGTACGCAGTGGTCCGAACACGGCGGGCCCGTCCCGGACAGTCTGGCCGGTACCGGCCCCTCTTGGCCAGAGGACCTGCCGGGGCGCGTGCGACTGATGTTGCCGATGGTGCTGCCGAAGCAGCGGTGATGCGGAGCAGCGGCAATGCGACTGTGGCCGGGGGCGGCGGACCGCCGCCCCCGGCCATCGGATGGAACCGCTCCTAGTTGCCGGAGCGCTTGACGTACTTGCCGCGGGGTTCGCCCACCATGGCGCCGTCGCCGAAGACCTTGCTGCCGCGCAGGTAGGTATCCGTGACGGCGGCGGTGAGCTCGAAGCCCTCGAACGGTGTGTAGTCCTGCGTGGACATCGAGTCCTCGGCCCGCACGGTGTACTGCACACTGTCATCCACCAGGCAGAAATCGGCGTCGAAGCCCACGGCCAGGTCACCCTTGCCGGGCATGCCGTAGCGGTCGGCCGGGTTTTTGGAGACCAGCTCCGCGATCCGGTTGTAGGACAGTCCGCGCTTGCGGCCCTCGGAGATCATGCCCGGCAGCAGGTATTCCGCGCCGCCGAAGCCGGACTTGGCCAGGAACACGTCATCACGCGGATCACCGAACTTGGTTTCGTCCTTGCAGCAGGCGTGGTCGGAGGTGACCCAGGAGAAGTGCCCGGCGAGCAGGTGCTCCCAGAGTGCTTCCACGTCTTCCGGGGAGCGCAGCGGCGGGTTGACCTTCCCGCCCATGTTGGCGGTGTTGAAGTCCGCCAGCAGGTGGCCCACGGTGACCTCGCGGCGGAAGTTGATGTGCGGGAAGGTCTCCTGCATCATCATGGCCGCCTCGATGGCCTTGCGGGAGGAGAGGTGCAGCAGGTTGATGTTCGGCAGCTCCGTCTCATACGCCAGGTAGGAGGCGATGGTGATGGCCAGGCCCTCCGAGTGTGGCGGACGGGAGGCGCTGTAGGCTTCCAGGCCCTTCAGCTCCCCTGCGTCCTCCACCATCTTGGTGTAGGCGCGCATGATCTCGGCGGTCTCGCAGTGCAGGGACAGGGAGATCTGGTCCGCAATGTCCGCGTACTTCGGGTCCCGGCGGGCCTTTTCGATGGCGCGCATGACGAATTCGAAGTGCGCGTAGTCGTAGGAGTCCTCCGGCGGAATCATCAGGAACTTGCCCTGGTCGCTGGACTTGCCGTGCAGGCCGTGGATTCCGTAGAACATAAAGATCTTGAAGGACGGCACCCCCATGTCCAGCAGGTCAGGGATTTCCTCGATGTGCTCCTTCAAGATCGGGGCCACGTGGAAGCCGTAGTCGATGTACGCGCGGCCGTCGGCGGCTTCGAGGATCTCCGGGAAGATCTCCTTGTAGGGGCCGGACTTGTTCAGGTAGTAGGCGCCGGTGCGGATATAGGTGATGCCGCTGGTGACACCGCCCTGGGCGCTGGCCCGGCTTTCGGACTCGGTGTCCTCGCCCAGCTCGTTGTAGATGCCCCAGTGCTGGTGCACGTCCACCACGCCCGGGAACAGATGCTTGCCGCCGCCGTCGACCACTTCGGCGGCGGTGCCGGGATCAATGCCGGCCTCGATGGCGGCGAACTTGCCGTCCTTGATGGCCAGGTCGAGGGCTTCGGCGCCGTCGCCGCCGGGACGGACAACCTGGACGTTCTTTACCAGCAGGTCATAGGTGCTCATTTGTTTCCTCTTTCTAGTGTGGGGAGGTTCGTGGGGGTGCCGGACGCCGGAGCGTCGGCAGCGGAGAGGTCGGTGAACAGAATTGAAAGGTCGGTGCAGTCCTGCAGCGTGCGGCAGGTTTCGCGCAGGTGGTCCCGTGCCTCCGGGGCCAGGGTGCGGCGGGCGTTGTCCTCGAATTTGGCGCCCAGGTCCTCGAAGCCGAGCGGGCGCTGCGGCCCGCCACGGGTGGTGAGGACCTTCTCCGTGACCGTCCGGCCGTCGGTGAGCCGGGCGGTGAGTACGGCGGGGAACTGCATCGGGAAGATGGCGGTGCATTCGTCGTCGGGCACTACGTTGACCTTGGCCATGATGGCCCGGCGGGTGGCGTCCTTCGCCAGCTCGTCGGTGTAGTCATCCAGGCCGACTTCCAGCCCGCCGCCGCCCAGCAGCCCGGCGGCCACCGCATAGGGTCCGGAGAACTGGGCCATGTAACCCGTTTCCGGCTGCTGCTTGACGGCCAGCGGTTCACCGATGGTGCGCAGGTTCGGTGCCGGCACGCCCAGGGTGAAGGATTCGACGTCGTCGGGCCCAATGCCTGCGCGGCGCAGCGCGGCGGCGGCGTCCACCGCGGCGTGGGTGAAGTGGTTGGCCGGATACGGCTTGAAGAAGATGTCCGGTACCTGCCACTGCTCCCCCAGCCCGTCGGTGATGGCCGCCGGATTGAACCGGCCCTGCAGCCAGGCCTGGAAGAACCCGAACCTGCCCTCCAGCACGGTGGGCGGTCCGGTGAGCCCGTAGCGGACCAGCTCCACGGCGCTGACGGCGGCGTGCGCGGCCCAGCCGCAGTGGATGCGTTTGACCGTGCCGCCGGTGCGGTTGGACTCGATAATGCCCGAGGCCATGGAGGCGGTGACGCCTAGGGCGTCAGTGACCAGCTGCCCGTCGCCGAGCAGCGCGGCCACGCCGGCGGCGGCGCCCATGGCCCCGCAGATGGAGGTGGCGTGCTGGCCGTGTTCAAAGAAGGTGGAGTTCTTCGCCTCGGTGTCATAGCCGGCCATGCCCAGCCGGACACAGATTTCCAGCCCGACGGCGATGGCCCGGATCGCGTCCCGGCCGTCCTTCCCGGCGGCCTGCGCGGCGGCAAGCACCGCGGGAATCACGCTGGCGCTGGGATGCAGCACGGAGGGCAGATGCGTGTCGTCATAGTCCAGCGAGTGCGCCAGCACCCCGTTGACAAACGCGGCCTGGCTGGCCGGCAGCAGTGCGGGCACACCCACGGCGGAGGCCGACGGCGTGCCGCCCTGGTCTGCGGCCCACCGCCGGGCGGCCCGGCTGGTGTCCAGCGGCGCCGCAGCGGCGGCGATGCCCAGGATGTCCAGCACCCGGGCCTTGACGCTTTCCACCACCTCGTCCGGCAGGTCCTCGTAGCGGGTTCCGGCGGCGAAGTCCCCCAACTGCTGGGCGAGGGTGCGCTCGCCGGCGTGGACGGCGCTCATGCTGCCACCAGCGCCAGCGGGCGGACCGGGGACCCGGTGGCGCCGAAGATGTTCAGCGGCACCAGCACAAAGGTGAATTCATGGATCCGGCGCTGGGCCAGCTCCTCCAGGTCCAGTGCCTCGATGATGTAAATGCCGTTTTCCACCAGGAACACCCGATGCGCCGGCAGCGCGGCGTGCCCGCCGCCGGGGGCCAGCCGTTCAAAGGCGATGCTGTCCGCACCGGCGGCGTGGATGCCCTGCGCGGCCAGCCATGCGGCACCGTCCTCGCTGATGCCCGGCACCCCCGAGTCCTTGCCCACGTAGGCGGCGCCCTCGGCGAACCGC
This sequence comes from Arthrobacter zhangbolii, assembly GCF_022869865.1. Taxonomy (NCBI): domain Bacteria; kingdom Bacillati; phylum Actinomycetota; class Actinomycetes; order Micrococcales; family Micrococcaceae; genus Arthrobacter; species Arthrobacter zhangbolii. The sequence goes on along the minus strand of NZ_CP094984.1, from coordinate 742,745 downwards.
TGGCCCCAGCCGGAACGGATCAGCACCACGTCCCCTGCACGCAGCTCCACCTGCTGGGCGGCGAGGCAGCCCTGCAGGTCCGCCACGGTGATTTCGTAGCCGCCCTCCAGCACATCCGTGCCCAGGTAGCCGGCGGCGTCCAGGAGGATGCCGCGGCGGACCATGGGTTCGATGGTGTGCACTCCGTGTTCCACGTATTTGCCGCCGAGGCAGGACTGGCCGGCGTCCGCGCCGCCGAACAGCTTGCCGTCCTGGCTCACGTGCGCCAGTGCATCGATGTGGGTGCCCACGTGCGTGCCGGTGGTGATCATGTCATTGGCGGCGCTGCCGCCGTCGGCCCGGACCATGTCCCCGTGCCGGCGCGGCAGGGTGTGCCAGAACTGAGGATGGTTCGGTGACTGCGGCATGCCGACGTTCAGCTGGCGGCCCAGATCCACGAAGGAGATGCCGTTGGTGACTGCTTCCAGCAGTGCATCGCTCATTTGATGACGTCGCTTTCCCTGAGACTGGAGACCTCACGGTCCGAATAACCGATTTCGTGCAGGATGTCCGCGGTGTCCGCGCCGAGGCTGCGCCCGGTGAAGCGGATCCGGCCCGGGCTTTTGCTCAACCGGAACATCACGTTGTGCTGCAGCACCGAACCCAGGTCCGGGTCCGGGACTTCGAGCAGCATCTCGGTTTCCCGGATGTGCGGGTCCTCCACCACGTCGCGGGCGTCATAAACGGCGGCGACGGCGGCTCCGGCGTCGGAGAATGCGGCCAGCACGTCTTCGCGGCTGCGGTCGGCGATCCAGCTGCCCACATAGCCGTCCAGTTCCTCGGCGTGCTCCACCCGGGTGCTGCCGGCGGCGAACCACGGTTCGGTGATGACTTCGGGGTGGCCCACCAGCTCCATTACCCGTTCGGCAATGCGCTGGGCACTGGTGGACACCGCCACCCATTTGCCGTCCTTGGTGAGGTAGGTGTTGCGCGGGGCGTTGTTGGTGGACTGGTTGCCGTGGCGCTGCCCGATCACGCCCAGCTGCTGGTAGACCGTGGGGCTGGGACCGACGGCGGTCATGATGGGTTCCAGGATGCTCAGGTCCACGGTCTGCCCTTCACCGGTGGCGTCCCGGTGGCGCAGGGCCATCAGCACGGCCGAGGAAGCGGCGATGCCGCAGATGCTGTCCGCCAGGCCAAAGGCCGGCAGGGTGGGCGGGCCGTCCGCCGGGCCGGTGAGGTGCGCGAAGCCGCTCATCGCCTCGGCGAGGGTGCCGAAGCCGGCGCGGGCCGAGTACGGTCCGGTCTGGCCGAAGCCGGTGAGCCGGACCAGGACCAGCCCGGGGTTCAGTTCGGCCAGCACGTCCGGTCCCAGTCCCCAGCGTTCCAGGGTGCCGGGGCGGAAGTTCTCCACCACCACGTCCGCGGTTGCGGCCAGCCGCCGGAAGACTTCGGCACCCTCCGGAGTGCTCAGGCTCAGGCCCAGGGTGCGCTTGTTGCGCGAAACTTCCTTCCACCACAACGGGATGCCGTTTTTACTTTCCCCGTGGCCGCGCATGCTGTCCCCGTGCTGGGGGTGTTCAATCTTGATGACTTCGGCGCCGAAGTCCCCCAGCAGCTGGCAGCACAGCGGGCCGGCCAGGATGGTGGAGGCGTCCAGGACCCGCAGGCCGGCCAGCGGGCCGGTCATTGTGCTCTCGCTGGTTCCGGTCTCGCTGTTCACAGTGTCGCCGTCTGGTGTCGGGGGTGGGGGTGGTGCTTTCTCGCTCACGTGGATCTCGTTCCGTTCTCGGTGGTGCGGGGCGCCGGCGGGTGTTCAGGGGCCGGGCTGGTCTGTCTGCGCGGGATTGGTTTGTCTGCGCGGGGTTGGTCTGTCTGTGGGGAAACGTGTCCGGTCAGGCGGCGGGCGCGCCGGCGTGCTCGGCGGCCAGCAGGGCCAGCCCGAGGGCGGGCAGCAGCCCGTTGCCGGCCAGGTAGCCGTCTGCCCCGTGGCCGGAGATGCCGTTGGCCGCTCCGCCGGAGGCGTACAGGCCCGGGATGGGAGCGCCGTCGGCCCTCAGCACCCGGGCGTGTTCGTCAACCCGCAGCCCGCCCTGGGTGTGGAACAGGGCAGGCTGCACGGCAATGGCGCCGATCCGTCCGGCCAGCGGCGCCTCCCAGGCGGTGCGGCCGAAGCTGTCCTCGGCGTCCCCGGCAGCAATCCGCCGGGTCTGCTCCAGGGTCTGCCGCAGCCCGTCGGCGTCGATGCCGGTGGCCGCTGCCAGCCCGTCCACGTCCTCGGCCCATTTCAGGCCGCCGGATTCCACTGTGTTGCGGAAGTCCTGGAAACTGCCGCAGGCCTCATGGATCCGCTCGTCCAGCACAATCCAGGCCTGCCCGTCTGCGTGCTGCAGGGATTCCACCGCGTATTCGGAGTAGCCCACGGTTTCGTTGCCGAACCGCTCTCCGGCCCGGTTGACCAGGAACCCGCCGTGCATCACGGTGGCCCAGCCGGCCAGGGTGGCCGAGGGCATGGCCAGCGCGGCGTGGCCCTGGTAGGCATCCAGGTAGGCGCTGTCCGCCCCGAGGCCGGCACCGATGCGCAACGCATCCCCGCGGGATTCCTCGCTGCCGTAGTACTGTGCGCCGGCAATCTCCGGCAGGTGCTGTGACACCAGCTCGAGGTTGTTGCCGAAGCCGTTGGTGGCCAGCAGCACGGCGCGGGCGGGGATTTCCTCGCTGCCGGCCGGGGTGTCGACGACGACGCCGGCTACCGCACCGTCCTCCGTCAGCACATCCACCAGCCGGGCGGGGGCGTAAATATCGATCAGCGGTTCGGCCTCGACGCGTTCCAGGATCAGGTCCAGCAGCGCGGTGCCGATGCGTCCGGGAACGGTGTGGCAGCGGTGGAAGCTGTGCCCGGGGTACTGGAAGTCAGTGACCAGGCTCAGCGGCAGGGACAGGTCATCGGCCATCCACTCCACCAGCCGGGCGCTGACTTCGGCGAGCGCCCCGGCCAGCACCGGATCGGCGGTGTCCTTGGTTTTGGCCATGATGTCGGCAACGAAGGCCTCCGGCGAGTCCTGCACGCCGGCGTCGGCCTGGAAGCGGGACCCCGCACCGGGAATCATGGCCGTGGACATGGCGGTGTTGTTGCCGCGGCGGAAGTGTTCATTGGCTTCAATCACCAGGACGGATTGTCCCAGCTGGGCGGCGCGGAGGGCAGCGATCAGCCCTCCGCCGGCGCCGGCAACCACCAGATCGGGTCCGGCGAACTCGTCGTCGCTCATTGGGTATCTCCTTCCGGGGAGGTCATCAGGGTTCTCAGGATGTTCAGTGCGGCTTTCGCGTCGTCAGTGTCCGGCAGGCTGCGGACGGCCGTGTCCAGCCGGGAGGCCGGACCTGCGCCGATCAGGGCCGTCAGTTTGGTGCCGACGCCGGTGCGGTCCAGCGGGAAATGGTCGACGTCGCCGCGCGGGTTGGGTGACTCGGCGGCCCTGACGGTGCCGTCGGTAAACCGGATCTCCAGCCGGGTGCGCCGCTGGGCGGGCAGCAGCCGGTCATAGGCCGGGTCCGCGGCCACGCTGACCCGGGCTGCCAGCTGGCGTGCGGCGTCGAACCCCGGGGCGTCGGGAGCCATGCTGGCCGGGGAGATCTCCCCCGCCGTCAGCGCGTTGGCCACGACAAAGGGGAAATCGAACATGGCTGCGAGCCGGTTGCGGGGTGCGCCGGTGCCGCTGCCGGGGAACAGCGGGGCGGCCAGGGAGTGGGTGTGGACCTGCACGAAGGAAATGTCCTCCGGAATAACGTGTTCCGGCCGCAGTTCCAGGGCCAGGTCCACGGCGCCGTGGGTGTAGGAGCAGGAGGAGTGCAGCTTCGCGTAGCCCTGGGTGAGCAGCCAGTCCCGGCCGAGACCGTTCACCAGCAGGCCCGGTTCCAGGCTGCCCGCCAGCGTGCCCAGGCTCATGCCGGCCGCGCCGTCGTTCTCCGTCAGCCCGGCCGCTGCCAGCCGGGCAGCGTTCAGCCCGGCCAGGTTGGCGCCGGCAGCCCACAGGTTGCGGGTGTACTGCCCGCCCAGCACCATGTCCCAGGAAGCCACCTGCGCCAGCCCGGCAGCGGCGTCGATGGCGGCCGCGATCCTTTCCACCGGCAGCCGGCGGATCAGCGCTGCGGCGCAGGCGGCGCCGGTGGCACCCCAGTGGCCGTGGGTATGCCAGCCGGGGTGGCGGGTGAAGGCGCGGCCAAACCGGGCGGCCACTTCATAGCCGGCGGCCACCGCGGTGAGGAACTCGGTGCCGGTAACCGGCCGGGATTCCAACTGGACGGCAGCCATCGCGGCGAAGACCACGTGCACGGCGGGGTGGCCCTGGGCGTGTTTGTTGCCCTCGTCCAGTTCCAGCTGACAGGCTGCCACCGCATTCAGGAACGCAGCGGTCTCCGGCGTGGACGTGAACCCGGCGCCAAGCACGGGGCTGTCCCCGGGGCCGGCCTGCCAGGCGGTGCACAGTGCCTGCTGTTCCGGGGTGCGGCCGCCGGCTGCGGCTACTCCCCACAGATCGGTGAGCATCAGGGCCAGGCGTTCCCGGACCGGGGCGGGCAGGCCGGCGTAGTCCAGGTCCGCGGCGAAGCGCGCCAGCTCATCGACGGCTCCGGCAACGGCGGCGGAGGATGCGGCGGCGGAGGATCCGGAGAGTTCCGGCCGGGCGGCCAGGCTCATGCCGGTACCTGTCCCGGCCGGGCCGCGCCGGGCCCGCTGCCAACACTGGCGAGCAGTCCGGCCAGCCGCAGGGCCAGCGCCGTGGGGTCAACCAGTACCGGACCGCCGGCCTCCCGGCGGGCCAGGTTCACGGCGGAGCAGGCGTTGAGTACGTAATCGGCGGAAAGCCCGGTCAGGGCGGTGTCCACGGCGCGGCTCCAGCCGGCGTCGTCGGCAATGTCCGCCAGCGTCAGGCCCAGCACGGACACGGGTTCGTGCAGGCCCAGCCCATAGGAGGCCACCTTGCGGTCGAGTTCGCGGGCAATGGCCTCGTTGCGGGCCACCGCGCCGAAGGTGGCGCCGGCGCCGTCCAGGAATCCGGCGCCCAGCCGGGTCAGGCCCAGCATCGGGCGGCTCTGCTCGCGGGCGCCCGGACCAACGCCGGGGTCCAGCACGCAGTCGGGCAGGAAGGCATCCACGCCGTCGGGGTCCGCCGCGGCGAACCATCCGGTGACGGCCGCCTCGGAGGCGGCTACGTCGTCGTCGGTCTCCAGGGCCCGCGGCACGGAGGAGCCGGTGCCCAGGTTGTGCAGGGTGACGGTGAGGCCGGCGGGGGCCAGCCGGGTGTAGCGCTCCTGCCGGCGCTTCAGTTCGTCCTCGGGAACAGCGATGGGGGTCACTGCAAGAATCTGCATGGTGTTCCTTTCAAATTGCCGGGCATGCGCGGGGCGTGGGGCCCGCTTACATGCCCAGGTAGGCCTTGCGCACCTCGGCGCTGTCGGCGAGTTCGCTGCCGGTGCCCTCCAGGACAATGGCGCCGCTTTCCATCACGTAGGCGCGGTCCGAGATGGCGAGGGCCTGGGAGGCGTTCTGTTCCACGATCAGTACCGTGACGCCGGTGTCCCGGATCCGGGTGATGGCGTCCAGCACCTGGGCCACCAGGTTGGGGGCCAGGCCGATGGAGGGCTCGTCCAGGGTCAGGCAGGCCGGCCGGGCCATCAGCGCCCGGCCTATGGCCAGCATCTGCTGCTGGCCGCCGGACATGGTGTCTGCCCGCTGTGCGCGGCGTTCCTTGAGGATGGGGAACAGGTCAAAGACCTGTTCCAGGGAGGAGGCGATGGTGTTTCTGGGCTGGGTATAGGCCCCCATGGTCAGGTTTTCGAGCACCTGCAGGTTCCCGAACAGGGCCCGGTCCTGGGACACATGGACCAGCCCGGAGCGCACCAGCTTGTCCGGGCGGGTGTTGTGCACGGGTTCGCCCTTGAAGCTGATGCTGCCCTTAGAGGTGGAGATCAGCCCGGCCACGGCGCGCAGCGTGGTGGTTTTCCCGGCGCCGTTGGCGCCGATGATGGAAACGATTTCGCCTTCCTGCACCCCCAGCGTCAGCTCGTGCAGGATTTCCAGCCGCCGGTAGCCGGCGGAAACGGCGTCCAGTTCCAGGATCATGAGTAGTCCTCTCCGAGGTAGGCGTCGATCACCTGTTGGTTGGCGATGACCTCTTCGGGCAGGCCCAGGGCCAGCTCCCTGCCCTCGTGCATCACCAGGAGCCGTTCGGACAGTGCCATGACGGCGGCCATGATGTGTTCGACAAACATCACGGTGACGCCGTCGGCGTGGATGCTGCGCAGCAGGTCTATGATCGGTGCGCGTTCGGTGGGCACCAGGCCGGCCAGCACCTCGTCCAGCAGGATCATGCGGGGTTCCAGGGCCAGCGCCCGTGCCAGTTCCAGCCGTTTCAGGCCGGCCGTGGGCAGGGTGCCGGACATGGCGTACATGTAGGAATCCAGCCCCACCCGTTCCACTACCGCCGCGGCATGGTCACGCGCCTTGTGCGGGGACCGGAATTTGTTGTGCGAGGCGATGGTGACGTTTTCCAGCACGGTCATGCTTTCGAACGGGCGCATCAGTTGGAAGGTCCGGACCAGGCCCTGCGCGGCGGTTTTATCCGCGGACCAGCCGGTGATGTCCACGCCGTCGAACATCATTTGTCCGGAGGAGGGTGCCAGCTGGCCGGCGAGGACGGAGAACAGGGTGGTTTTCCCGGCGCCATTGGGGCCGATGATTCCGAAGAACTCGTGTTCGGGGATCTCCAGCGTGGTCTCCCCCAGGGCTTTGAGGCCGCCGAAGGATTTGGAGACGCCGTCCAGGGTCAGCAGGCTCATTTGCGCATCCTTTCGCGGATGGTTCCGTAGATGCCCTTGGGCAGGAAGATGACAATGACAATCAGCAGGGCCGCGTATACGGCAACGTCCAGGCCGCTGGTGCCCTGCAGGAATTCCAGGAATTCCGGCGGGTTGCGCAGCAGGTGGGCGATGAGTTCGGAGAGCGGTCCGACGACGGCGGCACCGATCAGCGGGCCCCAGATGGTTCCGATGCCGCCGATCACCGCGGGGATGATGGCGTCGGTGGAGACGTGGATGCCGAAGGCCTGCTCCGGTCCCACGAAGAGGTAGTACTGGCTGTAGTAGGCGCCGGCCACGGCGGTGATCGCGCAGCTCATGGCCACCGTGATCAGCCGGTACTTCATGACCTTGATGCCCAGCGATTCGGCGGCCGTTGCGTCGTCACGGATGGCCTGGGCAAACTGTCCGGCCCGGGAGTGGGCAAAGTAGATGGTCACGGCCATGGCCAGGCCCAGGATTACCAGCGGAATCCAGAAGTAGAACTTGGAGTCCTGGTCAAACTGCAGCATCGCCCAGGATTCCTCCGGCAGCAGCGGAACGTTGATGCCGTCCGTCTTGTTCAGGAAGCCCAGGTTCTGGCTGAGCAGATAGAACATCTGCGCGAAGGCGAAGGTGGCCAGGGCAAAGTAGGAGCCGGCCAGTTTATAGCGCAGGCAGAAGTAGGCGATGGTGAGCCCGACGCCGGCGGCGAGAACGGCACCGATGATCATGGACAGCCAGGGCGAGACCCCGAAGGCGGTGAGCAGGTAGGCATCCGTGTAGGCGCCGACGCCGAAGAACACGGCGTGGCCGAAGCTGAACATGCCGCCGAAGCCGCTCATCAGGTTCCAACCCACGGCCATAATGGCGAAGATCAGCGTCCGCACCGCCACCGGCTGGGCGGAATCCGGCAGGATGTAGGGCACAAAGAACAGCGCCGCAATAACTATCAGCAGGAAGGTGTACTGGCGTTTGGCTCCGTTGGCCGGGCGCAGTTTGGGTGCCTGCGGGGCGGCTGGGGCGTCGGTGGCCGTCATTGTTTTGCTCCGAACAGTCCCTGGGGACGCAGAAAGAGAATAAGGACGAAGATCCCGAAGACCAGGATCAGGGAGCCGCTGCCGGGCAGGTACAGGGACCCGACGGTCTGCAGCACGCCGATGAACACGCCGCCCACCAGGGCGCCCGGGATGCTGCCCAGTCCGCCGAGGACCACAATCACGAAGGCCAGCGTGGTGAACTGCTCACCGGCCGTGGGCACCAGGGTGGTGAACGGGGTGATCAGGCCGCCGGCCACGGCCACCGAGGCGGCGCCGAGTCCGAAGGTCATGGCATAAACACGGCGGACGTTCACGCCCACCAGTGAGGCACCGGTGCCGTTGGCGGCCACCGCGCGGATGGCCAGGCCCATGGAGGTTTTGCGCAGCACCAGGGTCAGGGCCGCCGCGACCAGCACTGCACCGCCGAAGGCAATGATCCGCTGGGTGTCCGCCAGCGCACCGAGGATCTCGATGCTGCCGCTGACCGGGGCGTCCACGCTCTTGGGCCGGCCGCCGAAGATCATCAGCAGCACATTCACGATCAGCAGGGACAGGCCCAGGGTGACCAGCAGCGGCCGGTCATGGCTGGCGTCCTCGGTGAGGCGGTTCAGCAGCATGGACTGCACCAGCCAGCCGAAGCCGAACAGCAGCGGAATGGTCAGCACCACCGCCACATACAGGTTCAGCCCGAGACTGCTCTGCAGCACGTAGACCAGATACATGGACAGGGTCAGCATGGCGCCCTGGGCGAAGTTGACGATGCCCAGGACACCGAAGATCAGGGTCAGGCCCAGCGAGACCAGGGCGTACACCCCGCCCAGCAGCAGCCCGGAGACCAGGTACTGGGTAATCAGCGCCGGCTCCCGGTCCCCCAGCAGATACACCAGTGCCAGTCCGACGACGGCGATGCCGCCGATGGTCAGGGTGATCCGGGTGCCCCCGGCGGTCAGCGGATTGCGTTTGTCGGCGGCCGGAGCCGCCGGAGCTTCTGTAATAGCCATGAATTCCCTGCTTTTAGTTACCGGAACCGGTCGGGAAGACCAGCTCCGCGGTGGCAAACTCCTGCGGGAAAACCTGCTCCACCTTGCCGTCCAGGACCTGCATGACAATCACGGTGGCGTTCTCGTTCTGCCCGTCCTCGCCGAATTCAATGGGGCCGTCGAAGGCCAGCAGCGGGTCCTCGAGGCTGAGCCCGGCGATCGCGTCCCGCAGCTCCTCCGGATCATCGGAACCGCTCTCCTCCAGGCCTTCGGCAATGACTTCCACCGCCTGGTAGGAGAGCATGGACGCCGTCTCCATGGGCTTGCCGTACTTCTCTTCGAAGCGTGCACGGATATCCGCGGCGCGGTCGCTGGTGGCGCTGTAGTGATAGTTGGCGCTGAGCACCTCGGTGCCGGCGTCGCCCGCCGCAGCCGGGAAGGACGTGTCATCAAAGGCGCCGCTGGCAATGCCGAAGACAGCCTTGGTGTCATTGGCCATGGACCCCACGGCCTTGGCCACCAGCAGGTTGTCCGGATAGTAGCCGGTGACCGCAATGATGTCCGGGTTGCCGGCCAGGGCTTCGCTGACCTGGGTGGTGGCGTCGGAGAAGTTGCTGCCGGAGTAGGTGATTTCCTTGGTGATGGTGATGCCCTGCTTCTCCGCTTCCTCCTTGAACGCGGCGAAGACGGAGTCGCCAAAGGCGCCTTCAATGTGGATGTAGGCCGCCGAATCGATGGGCTCGCCGGTCTCCTCCCCCATGGCCACCAGCGCCTGCGCGCCGGCCTGGCCCATGCTGCTGGCATCGGGCTGGATGCGGAAGGTGTTTTTGTAGCCCTGCTCCAGGATCTTGTCATCCACGGCCACGTCAATGACGAAGGGGACGTCGGAACGCTCGGCCACGGAGGCCACGTTCTGCGTCACGTCCGACTGGTAGGTGCCGACCAGGGCGACGGCGCCGTCGCTGATCAGCCGCTGTGCTTCGCTTTGGCCCACCTGCGCCTCGCCCTGGCTGTCACCGTCCAGCAGTTCCAGCTGGGCGCCGCCGAGGGATTCGATGCCGCCGGCGGCGTTGATGTCCTCCACAGCCATCTTGGCGCCGTCATTCATCAGCCCGCCCACACCGGCAAGGCTTCCGCTGAGCGGGTGGACGGAGCCGATGGTCACTGTTTCCACGGAGTCAGAGCCGGAGCCAGCGGAATCGGAGGAGCAGGCGGAGAGCCCAACGAGGCTGGCAGCCAGCACCGCTGCGGATAGGGCTTTTCTTTTCATGACGGTAATTCCCTTCATATGCCTAAGGCCGGTCCGCTGAGCGGAACGCCAAAAGTTCTCAATGTTCCGTTCAGCGGACTGCCAGTGGGGGGAGCAGCAAGGCTTTCGACCATTGTGCACGAGTGTGACCTGGATTACTAGCCGTTAATCCAGAGTTTACGTGCCCGAATCATTCCGCTGACCGGAACGCTAGGATAGAGTTACGTTCCGGAAAGGACTCACCATGGCGCCAACAACAGATCTTCAACCCACTGCCGGGGGAACCGAGGCAGCGGACCGGGTGGCGGACGTCCTGCTGCTGTTCAGCCGGGCTGACGGCGCGCTGGGGGTCTCCGAAATTGCCCGCACCCTGAAACTGAGCAAGGCAGTGGTGCACCGGATCCTGCAGTCCCTGGGCTCACGCGGGCTGCTCTCCACCGTGGACGCCTCCGGCAGCTACGTCCTGGGTCCGGCCGCCATCGGCATGGGCAACAAGGCCTGGGGCCAGCTGGACTTCCGCAGCATCGCCGCCCCGGTCCTGCGCCAGCTGCGCGACGACACCCGGGAAACCACCACCCTCTCGGTGCTGATGAACCATTCCCGGCTTTATGTGGACCAGTTCGAGAGTCCGCAGGAAATCAAGATGGTGGTGGACATCGGGGCCCGGCATCCGCTGCACTCCGGCGCCTCCAGCCGGGCCATGATCGCCTTCCTGCCCGAGTCCTACGTGGAGGAGGCCGTCGCCGCACTGCGGCAGTCCAAACCGGACTTCAACGAGGCGGAGTACCGGCAGCTGCTGGAAACGGTCCGCCGGGACGGCTACGCAACCTCCTATAACGAACGCAACATCGGAGCTGCATCCATTGCGGCACCGTTCTTCGACAAAACCGGCAATGTCCTGGGCGCCATCAGCTCCTGCGGGCCCATTTTCCGTTTTACGTCCGCGGATACCGCCGGGCATGCCGCCAAAGTAACCGCAGCCGCACGCGAAATCACGCGGCTGCTGGCCAGATAGGAATCCCATGCCCTCCACCCCGGCGGTCCTGCCGCGCTCCTTCCTCTATGTTCCGGGCAACAAACCGGACCTGTTCCCCAAGGCTGCCGCCGGGGCCGCGGACGCGCTCATCCTGGACCTGGAGGACGCCGTTCCCCTGGACCGGAAGGACGAGGCACGCACCGCCGTCGGCCGCTGGCTCACCGCCGGTGCCGGAACCGGCGCCGCCGGGGCATCGCCCCGCCCGGAACCGCGCCAGCAGCAGTGGGTACGGCTGAACCCGGACAGTTTCGACTCCGACCTGCACGCCGTGACCGGTCCCGCACTGGACGGGGTGTTCCTGGCCAAATGCAGCAGGGCGGTCCTGGAAGGGGCGGCCGGGGTCCTGGCCGAGCTGGAGATCGAGCGGGACCTACCGGCCGGCAGCATCGGCATCATCGGGCTGATCGAGGATGCCGCAGCGTTGGCCGAGCTGGACGACATTGTGCGCTCCCGCCGGCTGGTCACGCTGGCACTGGGAGAGGTGGACCTGCTCGCTGATCTGCGAATGGCCCGCACCGCAGGCACCGCAGCGGCCCTTGACTCGCTCCGCACCCGGCTGGTGGTGGCCTGCGCCGCCGCCGGACTGAGCGCACCGGTAGCACCAACCTCCACGGCCATCCGGGACACGGAACTCTTTGAGCGCACCGGCCGCCACCTGCATGACCTGGGTTTCCGCTCCCGCACCGCCATCCACCCGTCCCAGGTGGAGCTGATCCACAAGACGTTCACGCCCGACGACGCAGCACTGGCCGCCGCGCGTGAGCTGGTGGGCCGTTTCGACGGGCAGGGCGGAGGCGTGGGTGTGGACAGCGAGGGCCGGCTGATCGACGCCGCCGTCATCCGCTCGGCGCGCGAAACCCTCGGGCGGGCTTCCGCCGCACCCCGGGAATAACCTCTCGGCTTAGAGCTCCCCGTGGCTGGCCACGTGCCCGGCGAAATCACCCTCGCAGTCCGGCAGGTGCAGCTGGCAGAGCCGGGCCAGGGTCAGGACGTAGTGCCGGACGCAGAACACCTCGGCGTCGGTGCCGTCCGCCCATTCCTGTGCCACAAAGTGGGTGGGCGGGTCCACGCAGACCGAGTCATCCCATAGGCAGCGCACGGACCCGAAGTCTTCGAGGGTTCCGGTGCCGGAGGTGGTGTCGTCCTTGGTGCCGATCATTTGCTGTTCTCCTTGATCATCCGGTCCAGTGTCTGAAGTCCCAGCCGGACCTCCTCCCGGGTGAGCTGGTGTTCCTCGTCCAGCCAGTCGGCCCATTGTGCTGCGAAGTCCCGTTCCCGATGCAGCTCCCGGCGCCGGCTGAAGTACTCCCGCGCGACAATCCGGGCGGATGCGCCGTCATGGTCGGTACTGATGTTGAGCATGGTGCCGACGGCAGGGAAGAGGATGCAGGTCCGGGACTCCCCCACGCTGAGCAGGAACCAGGAATTCAGGTGGATCCGGGTGCCGGCGGGCAGCAGATAGGGATCCAGCTTGTTCAAATCCAGGCAGTTCACGGCGAGGAAGGATTCCAGTTCCCCGCCGTCCATCACCGTCTCCAGTGACGGCTGATAGGGATGGCCGCTGCGGTCCGGGCTGGTCCAGTCCGCGGCGCCGGCCCAGGGGTAAAAGAACTTCTCGGAAGTCCGGATTTTCAGCACCTTGCCGGCGGAACGCTCGTAGGTGTGCTCCTGATAGAGCGGCGCCATCTCCGCCTTCAGCATCAGCGCTACGTCGTCCAGGACGTGGACGGCCAGCGGTGCGGCATGGTTGCCCAGGGCATGCTTCAGCCAGGTTTCCAGTTCCAGGGCGGTACTGAACTGGGCGGTGGACGTCTCGTGCTCGGCAAAGTCCACAATGTTGTGTTCCAGCCGGTAAAGCCGGGCTTCGGTGCTGTTGCCCTCCCAGGGCTGCCTTGCGGTCCGCAGTCCCTCTGGAACCGAATCCGCCATAATCCATTCCGCCCAGTCGGGCCCGAGCGCGCCCGGTCCCCGCTCAGCGCCGGTATCCGGATCAGCGTAGTGCTGCAGCACGCCGTCCCTGGCGCAGAGCAGCTCCAGCGGTCCCAGCTCCTCCATCACCGGATGCAGCAGTTCATATCGGTGCGTGGAACTGCGCGCATAGGCCACCACGGGGCGGTCCGGATCAATGTCCTCCCGGTACGGGAACTGCAGGTCCCGCGGGGATAGCTCTGCGCCCTTGGGGAGGGCCAGCCGCCCGAGGTCATGGGCAGTAACCCAGTCCCGCAGCAGAGTCTGCCGGCTGGCGGCCACCCCTTCAACCGTTGGCAGGGCCGGCTCTCCGGCCTTGCGCAGGACGACGCCGGGCAACTCCAGTGCCGCGTCCAGGCCCTGGGTAAAAAATGTTTTCCGCACCGTGGCCAAAGGCTCAGCGCCGCCCGTGCACTCGGCAATCGTGACATTTCCGTCCAGGGTAATAAAGGACACCAGCTGGATATCACCGCACCGGTTTTCCACCAGCATGGGAGTGCGCCAATACCCCGCCAATACAGCCAGGGTGGGTGATTTCCTGCCTGCGATCTCACAATGCAGATGGTCGCGGGAGAGGACAAATAAAACAAACTTCTGCACTGTCCACCCGGCCTCACCGAACACGTCATACCCGGTGGATTCGCCAACGACGACGTCCGCGTCCACGGTACCGCCGCCGGAGTACGAGACGTCCCCGTTCTCAGCGACGTCAACCGCGGCAGGCCAGGGATCAACCGGAAGCCGCAGGCCCGGATCATCCGGATCCTCAGTGTTCATGGACTCGAATCCGGCCCGCAGCCGCGGCCACTCCGCCCCGGGGATCCAGACGGTGTAACCGGGTGCCAATGGGGTGGCCGCAGCTGTCATAACAGGGAATCTCCAAGGGTTGCAGGATAAAGCCTCTAATGGTGAAAGGTGCGGGGATTCGGATACTAAAAATCCGCCCGTGGCCATGCACAACAAAATACCGCGGCGCACTGACATTCCCGGACCGCTAAAAGGTGTCGTGGATTCCTATGCCAAATCGTAATTATCGCTCCGCCGGCTTTTTCCGGGCAGCCTTCGCATCGATTGGAAACCCTCCGCCGCCCGGTGGATACACGCCGCTCCCGCCGGCCGCCGTCGTCGTCCCCCAACCGGCAGGCGCCGCCCGTCCCGCCAAAAAAGATCTCACCGAATTCCTTGACCAAGTGACCTGGCACACATTAGCGTTGCCGGAAATGGAACCGAGTTCCATTTTCGACCAATCCACCCAGGAGCCGTTCGAGGGCCGGTGCGCCCGTGATCTGCGAAGCGGACATTCCTGGTTCCAGGCGCAATGAGGCGCCCACAAGCGTGGGCTCGACGAAGAGGATTCACATGCATCGCAACAAGCTTTTCGCCACACTGGCCATCACATCGGCGGCCATGCTGGGACTCACCGCCTGCGGCGGAGGTAACGGCGACGCCGGAGCCGGGTCAACGAAGGTGTTGAAGGTGGCCTTCAACCAGAACGCGTCCCACCCGCAGGCCGTGGCCATCACCGAGCTCAGCGACAAACTCAAGGAAGCCACGGATGGCGCCTACGAGCTGGAGCTCTTCCCCGACGAGCAGCTGGGTTCCCAGGCGGAAACGCTGGAACTGGTGCAGTCCGGAGCGGTGGACATGGCGATTGTGGCCGGTCCCCTGATGGAGGCCTTCAACCCGGACTTCTCGGTGCTGAACCTGCCCTACGTCTATGACTCCCCCGAGCACCAGATGTCGGTGCTGAACGAACCCGACATCACCGGAGAGCTCTTTGACTCGCTCGAGGATTCCGAGAGCATCTCGGTGATTGGCGCCTATCACGGCGGCGTCCGCAACGTGTACACCACCGGCGGACCGGTGGAAAAGCCGGCAGATCTGGCCGGCCAGAAAATCCGCATCATCTCCTCGGATACCAACGTGGCCATGATCCAGATGATGGGCGGCGTGGGCACCCCGATGCCGCAGGGCGATGTCTACACCGCCATCCAGTCCGGTGTCCTGAACGGTGCCGAGAACAACGAGCTGATCTTTGCCGACCTGGCCCACGCCGAAATCGCCCCGCACTACTCCTACACGCAGCACCTGATGATCCCCGACTATCTGGTGGCCAACCCCATGGTCCTGGAGGCCTTCAGCGAGGAGGAGCGCGAGACGCTGGACTCCCTCTTCGCCGAATCCGTAGACAGCGAGCTGGCCTCCTTTGACGAGAAGGTCGCCGAGGCCAAAACGAAGGCGGAAGAGGCCGGTGCCACCTTCCATGAAGCCGACGTCGAGGCCTTCCGCAAGGCGGTGGAACCCCTGCACAAGGACAAGGTCAACAACGACGTCACCAAGGCCATCTTCGAAAAGATCGACGCAGCCCGCTAAGCGCGGCTCTCCCTCGGAAGTTATTCCTATGACCAAACTTAAACAGGCGGTGGATACCGTCCTGAGGACCCTGTGCATTGTGCTCTTCGCACTGCTCATCCTCCTTGTCTGCTGGCAGATCTTCACCAGGCTCGTCTTCAACGATCCGAGTGTCTGGTCCGAGGAAGCCTCGCGCTACACCTTCATCTGGCTGAGCCTGATCGGCATTTCCGTGGCCACCGGGGAACGGGCCGATGTGGCCATCGACATCTTGGTGAAGAAGCTTCCGGCCGCCATGCAGCGCTGGGTGACGGCGCTGGCCTACCTCTCCGCCCTGAGCTTCTCGATCCTGTTCATGGTCTACGGCGGCTACCTGAATGCCACTCTGTCCTGGAACCAGGCCAACCCGGTGCTGCCGGTAAACCAGGGTGTGCTGTATCTGGCGGTCCCCGTGGCCGGCGTGCTGCTCACCTATTACCTCTGCTACCACTTTGTCCGGATCATCGCGGCCAGGGAAGAAGCAACCGCGCCTGAAGAAGTGCAGGTGGAGCTATGACCGATGCAGGAACCGTAGGAACCATCCTCATCATCGGCATGGTGCTGCTGCTGGCCATCGGTGCGCCGATCAGCATCAGCGTGGCCCTGCCCTCGGCCTTGTCCATGGTTTACGTCCTCGGGTTCGAGGACGGCGCCCTCGCCTCAGCCCAGCGGATGTTCAACGGCGTCAACTCGTTCGCCCTGCTGGCCATCCCGTTCTTCATTTTGGCCGGCGTCATTATGAACAACGGCGGCATAGCCATCCGGCTGATCAACCTGGCCAAGGTGATGGTGGGCAAAACCCCGGCGCCCCTGGCCCAGACCGGCGTGCTGGCCAGCATGCTCTTCGGCGCCGTCAGCGGCTCCGCCGTCGCCACTGCCGGTGCGGTGGGCTCCACCACCGCACCCATTGCGGCGAAACAGGGCTATGACCCGGCCTTCAGCGCGGCGGCGAACGTTGCTGCCGCACCGAGCGGCCTGCTGATTCCGCCCAGCAACACGCTGATCATTTACGCCCTGGCCAGTGGCGGCACCTCGGTGGGCGCCCTGTTTATGGCCGGGTACATTCCGGGCATCCTCTGGGGGCTGGCCTGCATGGCGGTGGTCTACTTCTACGCCAAGCGCCACCCGGAGCTGAAGGCAGAACGCTGGGCACGTCCGCAGGAGGCCCTGCTGGTCTTCCTGCAGGCACTGCCCTCGCTGAGCCTGATCGTCGTGGTTATCGGCGGGATTGTCTCCGGCTTCTTCACGCCCACCGAAGGCTCCGCCGTGGCCGTGGTCTACGCCCTGCTGCTCTCCTTTATCTACCGCAGCATCGGGCTCAAGGACCTGCCCGGCATCCTGATGAACGCGGCCCGGACCAGCTCCGTGGTGATCTTCCTGATCGGTGTCTCCACGATCATGTCCTTCGTTATGAGCTTCACCCGGATTCCGGCGCTGCTCGCGGAAAGCCTCTTCGGCTGGACCGACAGCAAGGTGGTGGTGCTGCTGATCATGATGGCGGTACTGCTCGTCATCGGCATCCCCCTGGACGCCACACCGGCCATTTTGATCTTCACCCCGATCTTCCTGCCCATCGCCGTCAGCTACGGCGTGGACCCGGTGCACTTCGGCATCATGATGGTCTTCAACCTCTCCATCGCGGTCATTTCACCGCCATCAGCGCCGGTGCTTTTTGTCGGGGCGCAGGTGGCCAAGGTGGACATCGGTCCCGTGATCGTGAAGCTGATGCCGTTTATGGCCGTGCTCATCATGCTGCTGCTGCTCATCACCTTCGTACCCGAACTCTCGCTGTGGCTGCCACGGCTCCTCGGGTTCCTCTAACCACTCCGTACCAACACCAACCCAAAGGACTTCCCCATGGATGTACTGCACTCCACCAGCCCCGACCAGATACCCTCGCTCACCGCCACGGACCTGCGCAGCCGGTTCCTCATCGAGGACCTGTTCCTCCAGGACCAGGTCCGTGCCGTCTACTCCCACCAGGACCGGGTGGTGCTGGCCGGCGCCGTCCCGGCCAGCGGCCCGGTGACGCTGCCGACCTTCCCCGAGCTGCGCGCCGAGCACTTCTTCGAACGCCGCGAGGGCGGCATCATCAACGTCGGCGGCGTCGGCACGGTCACCGTGGACGGGGAAACCTACGCCCTGAAGCACGCCTCCTGCCTCTACATTGGCCGCGGCGCGCGGGACGTCACCTTCGCGTCCGACGACGACGGCGAGCCGGCACGCTTCTACCTGTTCTCCGCCCCCGCCCACACCACCTACCCGACCACCCTGGTGGAAGCGGGTAACGGCACGGTGCGTGAGCTTGGTGACCAGGCCACCTCCAACCGGCGCACCCTGAACCAGTACATCCATGAAAACGGTGTGCGCAGCTGCCAGATAGTGATGGGCGTGACCACCCTGCACCCGGGCAGCATGTGGAACACCATGCCTGCCCATACGCACGACCGGCGAATGGAGGCCTACCTGTACTTCGACCTTCCCGAGGATGCCCGGGTGGTGCATCTGATGGGCGAGCCCAAGGAAACCCGTCACCTGCTGGCGGCTAACCAGCAGGCGGTTATTTCGCCCAGCTGGTCCATCCATTCCGGCGTGGGAACTGCCAGTTATTCATTTGTCTGGGCCATGGCGGGCGAAAACCAGTCCTTTGACGATATGGATGCCGTTGCTATCACCGAGCTGCTCTGACCGACCATGATGGAGGTAACTTCCCCATCACGAGAGACGGTCATGGCAGAAAAAACACTTTCGCAGGCTTCGGCTTCCACTCCCAGCACCAGTGAAAAAACACTGATTGTGCTGGAGGCGGCCCTGGAACATTCCCGGTTTTCCGAGGTTGTTTCCGCTACGGGGTTTCCCAAGGCAACGGTGCACCGGCTTATTTCCACGCTGGCGGACCGGCAGTTCGTGACCATTGATCCGGAGGGGAATTACCTGCCGGGACCGTCAATCCTGGCCATGGCCGGCAAAGCGCTGGAGCGCATTGATATTTCCTCCATTGCCCGGCCTTTTGTCGACGCCCTGGTGGACAGCATCCACTGCACCGTCCATATGGGCGCCATCAGCGGAGATGCCGTCATTTACATCCTGCGCAAAGACTCGGACAAACCCTACAAAATGCCCTCACGGGTGGGGCTGTCCGTGCCGCTGCACACCACCGGAATAGGCAAGGCCATCCTGGCCACCTATGACGACGAAACCGTGGAGCGCATGCTCACGCGGGCGGGAATGGCACAGATCACCGAAGCATCCATCACCACGGTGGAGGACTTCAAGCGCGAACTCGCCGACGTGCGCCGGCGGGGCACCGCACGGGACCGCGGCGAAAACGTGCCGGGCATTGCCTGCATTGCCGCCCCCGTCCACGACCACACCGGAGTGGTGCGGTACGGCCTGAGCATTTCCACCCTGTCCATTGAACATACAGACGAGCAGATTGAAGCGATGTCCGGCAGCCTGCTCAGCACTGCCGCAGCCATCTCAAAGGCGCTCGGCTACCGGGGTACCGAACCCGACCCCGGTTATCCTTCCCCTCATCCCTAGGAGCTACCCATGACCGCTGCCGCCTACACCGGCTCACGGACTTTCAAAATCCAGGAACCCGACGCCGGGCCTCCCCCGCCCGGCCAGGTGCAGATAGCCGTTGCCTATACCGGGCTGTGCGGAACAGACCTGCACATCTTCCACGGGGACATGGATGCCCGGGTAACAATGCCCGCCGTGATCGGCCATGAAATGTCCGGTGTGGTGGAGGCCGTCGGTGACGGCGTCACGGAGTTCGCCCCCGGCCAGCCGGTGACGGTAATGCCCACCATCTCCTGCGGAGACTGCCCGGCCTGCCGCCGCGGCAACAGCCACATCTGCCACCACCTGAACTTTGTCGGTATTGATTCCGAAGGCTCAATGCAGAGCCGGTGGAACGTCCCCGCAGACATCGTCATCCCCCTGCCCGATGGGCTCGCGCTGGACGAGGCGGCACTGATCGAACCCACCGCCGTCGCCGTCCATGATGTCCGCCGGGCACGGGTGGCCGCCGGGGATTTTGTGGTGGTGATCGGAGGTGGCCCCGTGGGCCAGCTCATTGCCTGCGTGGCGCAGCAGCAGGGCGCCCGGGTGGTGCTGGCGGAGCTCGACGCCGGCAGGCGGGAAACCGCCGCGGGTTTCGGCCTCCACGCCATCGATCCCACCGAGCTGAACCTGCTGGAGTACGTGCAGCAGGAAACCGACGGTGCGGGAGCCGACGTCGCCTTTGAGGTTTCCGGCGCTGCTGCCGGACTCACCTCAGCCGTGGGAGTGCTGACCACCCGCGGCCGGCTGGTGATGGTGGCGATCCACCCCAAGCCCAAGGAAATTGATCTGCACCGGTTCTTCTGGCGCGAATTGGAAATGTTCGGTGCCCGGCTCTATCAGCGCACCGACTTCGACGAAGCCGTCCGGCTGGTGGCCGCAGGAGCCATTCCGGCGCGCGGGATGATTTCCCGGGTAGTGCCGCTCGATGAGGTGGAACAGGGCTTCCTGGCCCTGGAATCCGGCGGCGTCATGAAGGTCCTCATCAACTGCAGCGAGGCCGGCCGATGAGTGCACGGAACCTCTTTGACCTGACCGGCAAAACCGCCGTGGTAACCGGTGCCCGCCGCGGCATCGGCCTGGCCATGGCCGTGGCCCTGGCCGAGGCCGGAGCGGACATCATCGGTGTCTCGGCCAAGCTCGAATCCTCGGGCAGCACAGTGGAAGAACGCGTCACCGCGCTGGGCCGGAGGTTTACGGGCATGCGCGCCGACTTCGCGGACCGCTCCGCCGTACACGGCCTCGCGGCCGACCTGATGGCGGCCGGACCGATCGACATCCTGGTCAACAACGGCGGGACGATCGCCCGCACACCCGCTGCCCGGCATCCGGATGAGATGTGGGACCAGGTGATTGAGGTGAACCTGTCCAGCCAGTTTGTGCTCAGCCGGGAGATAGGCGCGCAGATGCTGGAACGCGGGAGCGGCAAGATCATTTTCACCGCGTCCCTGCTGAGCTTCCAGGGCGGGATCAACGTGCCCGGCTACACCGCCTCGAAATCCGGCGTGGCCGGCCTGACCAAGGCACTTGCCAACGAGTGGGCCCCGCAGGGCGTGAACGTGAATGCGATTGCGCCCGGATACATCGCCACCGACAACACGCAGGCCCTGCAGGATGATCCGGACCGTGAACGGGGTATTCTCGAGCGCATTCCGGCAGCCCGCTGGGGCCGGCCGGAGGACCTTGCCGGGGCCACCGTCTTTCTGGCGTCCCGCGCCTCGGACTATGTCCACGGCGTCGTCCTGCCCGTCGACGGCGGCTGGCTTGGCCGCTGACGTTCCACGCTCCTCACCGGCGGGTCACCGCCACCGTGCACCACGAGACGAAGGACCTGCCGTGTACTCCACCGAAGACGCTCCGGCCGCCACGCGGCGCATCCCCGCTTCCCCTCTGCTGCAGCGCACCCGGACCATCGCCGTGATGCGCGCCGCGCATGCCACCGACTATGCCCCGGTGGTCGAGGCCCTGATCAAGGGCGGGGTGCTGAGCATTGAACTGACGCTGAGCACCCCGGGGGTCTTCGCGGAACTGCCGCGCCTGCGGGACCGGTTCGGCGACAGTGCGGAATTCGGGGTGGGCACCGTGACGAACGTTGATGACGCAGTGCAGGCCATCGACGCCGGTGCCGCCTACCTGGTCACCCCCTGCACCGATACCGCCGTGATTGACGCTGCGGTGCAGCGCGGCGTCGCGGTCTATCCCGGCGGCCTCACCCCCACCGAGCTGTACACGGGGTGGTCCGCCGGGGCGTCCGCGGTGAAGGTCTTCCCCGCCTCGGTGGTGGGTGCCGGCTATGTCTCGGCGCTGCGCGGTCCCTTCCCCGACATCCAGGTGGTTCCCTCCGGCGGGGTCGGGATCCAGGACGCGGCGGACTGGATACGGGCCGGAGCCGCGGCCGTCAGCCTGGGCGGACCGCTGCTCGGCGACGCGTTCGACGGCGGGGACCTGCGCCGCCTGGCCGAACGTGCCGCCCGCCTGCGGGACGTCGTCGATGAAGCGGCGGCTGCACTGTGACCGGGCTGCCGCAGCCGTACCTGCTGACCGTCGGGGAAACCATGGCCCTGCTGACGTCCGGGCATCCGGGACCGCTGGCCCATGTGTCCTCCATGGACCTGGGCATCGGCGGGTCCGAGTCCAACGTGGCCATCGGGGTGCAGCGCCTTGGCGGCCACGCGGTATGGTGCGGCCGCACCGGCGCCGATTCCCTGGGCCGGCTGGTCCGGCGCGAGATCCGGGCCGAAGGGATCACGGTCTGCAGCGTTGAGGACCCGGAAGCGCCCACCGGCCTGATGCTGAAGGAACGCCGTACCGCCTCCACGCAGAAGGTGAACTATTACCGTGCCGGCAGTGCCGGCTCCCGGCTCTCCCCCGCGGACGTGGATGCCGCACTGATAACCGGCGCCGCTGTGCTGCACGTCAGCGGCATCACCCCTGCCCTCTCGGACTCCGCGGCGCGGACCATCCGGTACTGCATCGACACGGCCCGGGCTGCGGGGGTCACCGTGTCCTTTGACCTGAACTACCGGGCCAAGCTGTGGAGCGCCGAGGAGGCTTCGCGCAGCTACCGGGAGCTGATTCCGCTCACCGACATTGTGTTTGGCGGCGACGAGGAAGCGGCGCTGGCACTGGGGGAACACGAAGCCCCGGCCGAACTCGCCCGCCGGCTGGCCAAGCTCGGCCCCGCGCAGGCAGTGATCAAGCTCGGCAGCCAGGGCGCGGTGGCGTACATCGACGGGCAGATCCTGGTGCAGCCCCCGGTGCCTATTACCCCGGTGGACACGGTGGGTGCCGGGGATGCCTTTGTTGCCGGGTACCTGGCCGAGCTGATGAACGGGCGGCCCCCGGCCGAACGGCTGGCGACGGCGGCCAAAACCGGGGCGTTTGCCTGCCTTGCCTCCGGTGACTGGGAGGGCCTGCCCACCCGCGATGAACTGGCCCTGCTGGACCAGGACGAAGCAGTCACCCGGTAGCCGGCCGCGTAACACTTCGGCCCCTGTGAAAGGATTTCTTCCGGCCGCAACCGCTGCGGACCAGGTGGAAACGGGGGCCGGGGAACGTGCTGGGGATAGGTTTTTGGACCGTGCTGCAGGCAGCAGCTCTGGTGACCGCCGGTTTCGGGATCTGGATCCTGGCCCGGGCCTGCTGGGACTACGCCGGACTGCCGGAGTTCCAGGACCGCTACCTGCAACTGGTGGAAGACCGGCTGCAGGACCCGGAGATGGAACACACCGCCAACCGGCAGGAATCAGGCTACCTCCGCCGCCTGCGCCGCTCACTGCAGGCACGCCCCTCCCCGGCCGCACGTGCCGCCTCCCAGAAAGCATTGCTGCAGCTGCTGAACCGGCCCTCGCTGGCCCCGGGCCTGCAGCCGTCCGCCGGGGATGAGCTCACCGGGCTGGCCGTCGCCGTCGCCGCCGCGCGCACCCCCGGGGAGCTCGCCGCCACTGAGAAGCTGCGCCGGGCCGCGGGGCTGCGGCTGCTGCGGGGCGGGGTTCCGCGCCGTTTCCGGGATGCCTTCCTGCCCGGCATGGCGCGCTATCTGGATTTCGTGGGCCGCGGCAGCTCGCTGGGCCTGGCTGTGGGTGTGCTGCTGGCCGGCGGGCTGAGCGCCAACGCGGACCTGGTGGGCGCCCTGACCACTCTGTGCGGTGTGGGCGGGGCCGTCATTTTCACGCTGACCGTGATCCGGTGTGAATCCCGGTCCTGGCCGGCCGGCCAGCCGGGAGTGTGGCTGCGCCTGGCCCGCAGCTATCCTCAGGCCTACTTCCTGCTCCGGCTCACCCTGACGACGGCGGCCGCCCTCCTTGCGGTGTACCTGCTGCGGACGTAGCCCGGGAGCATTTCCCCTGCAACAAAAACAGCGGCACCCCGGTTTCCCGGGGTGCCGCTGCCGTTCTGCCTCAACCGAAATTACGGCGTCTTCTCCGAGAAGGAGGCGTCGATGTAGGAATCCTGGTCAATGGCGTCCTTGTACTCAATGGCACCGGATTCCATCCAGACCGCTTCCATGCCCTCGAGCTGCTCCGGCAGCGGTTCGATATTCGGCAACCAGGTGTAGAGCGGAACCGACTTCAGTTCCTCCACGCTCTGGCCGGTGGCCTCGCCGATGATCTTCAGGTTCTCATCCGAGTAGCGGTCCTCGCCCTGCAGGTCCTTGGCGGCACGGGCCACGGCGTCGAAGAACTTCTGGGCGTTCTCACCGTCTGCGAACTGCCCGCCGTAGAGCATGCCGGTGCCCGAGGTGCCGGCCGGCGGCACGGCCATGGACACGCCGGTGCCGTCTTCGATGGCCATGGTGGAGAACGGTGCGGAGATCAGGCCTGCGTCCAGGCTGCCGTTGGCCAGCGCCGTCGGCATGTCCGGGTTGCCCAGGTTCACAATTTCCACGTCGTTGATGCTCAGCCCGGCTTCTTCCAGCGCCAGGCTCAGCAGGAAGGCACCGGTACCGCCGGCACCGCCTGCAGCGCCGATCTTTTTGCCCTTCAGTCCGGCAATGTCAGTGATCTCGCCGGAGTCCACCTTGGCCTTGGAGACCACCAGGTCCGTGGGGCTCTTCTCAGTGTCGCCGTCGCTGACGCCCATGGACGCCACCACCTTGATGTCCAGGCCGGTTTCGATGGCGCTGAACATGCCGGCGGAGAACCCGGCGGCAACGACGTCGAGCTTTCCGCTGGAGGCCAGCGGCACCGCGTCCTGGCCGGACTTCACGGTTTCCAGCTGTACGTCCAGGCCGGCTTCGTCGAAGTAGCCCTTGGCGTCAGCCACGTAGATGGGCGCGAAGATGGGCAGCTGCACAATGCCGACCTTCACTGTCGCGTTTTCCTGCGAGTCACCCTCGGAGGAGGCGCTGGTGTCTCCCCCGCAGGCGGAGAGGGCAAGTCCGGCCAGCACCGTTGCTGCCAGGACCTTCAGGTGTTTTTTCATTTTCGATCTTTCTTCTTGGATCCGGATTTGTATTTCCAGGGCAGGGCCGCCCGTTCGAGGAGGATGATCAGTGCGGTGACGCCGGCGCCCACCAGGGACACCACAATCAGGCCGACGTACATTTTGCTGGGCTGGAACAG
This sequence comes from Arthrobacter zhangbolii, assembly GCF_022869865.1. NCBI lineage: Bacteria > Bacillati > Actinomycetota > Actinomycetes > Micrococcales > Micrococcaceae > Arthrobacter > Arthrobacter zhangbolii. The sequence goes on along the minus strand of NZ_CP094984.1, from coordinate 718,137 downwards.
CTGCCAGGAGTTCCAGATCAGGTAGCCGAGGCCGTTGTTGGACGCGACGAATTCGACGGCGGTAATCACAATCACCGACATACCGGCGGCGACGCGCAGGCCGGTCATGATGGCCGGTGTGGCGCCGGGCAGCAGCACGTAGCGGAAGAGTTTCAGTCCGCTGGCCTTGTAGGCGCGGGCCGCTTCCAGCACGCGGCTGTCAATCTGGACAATGCCGGCCAGGGTGTTGATCTGCATCACGAAGAACACGGAGATGGCCACGGAGAGGACCTTGGGGGTTTCGGTCAGCCCGAAGATCAGCAGCAGCAGCGGGACAATGGCGATTTTCGGCAGCGCATAAAGCGCCGTGAAGGTGGGCCCGAGCGCTGCACGCAGCGGCCGCCAGACCCCCATCAGCAGCCCGGCCAGGATCCCGGCGACGGCGCCGAGCAGGAAACCGGCCATCAGCCGGGCAATGGTGGCCGAGGTGTGGGTCCACAGTTCCCCGCTGAGCAGCATGTTCCACGCCTGCTGGGCGATCAGGCTCGGCGGGGTGAACAGCCGGGCGTCCAGGGCACCGGTCCGGGCGGCAACTTCCCAGAGGGCCAGAAGCAGGACCGGCGTGAGGGTGGAAAGCAGGACGTCGCGGTAGCGCAGCCGGACACCCTGGCGGTATTCGCGGCGGATGGCGGCGTCCAGCTCGGGCTGGTTGGCCTTCGCGGCGGTGCGGTCGGCAGTGGTGTTAGTCATTAGGAGAACCTCAAAGATGCTTGTACCTCGTCGCGGAGGGAATCCCAGATCCCCTGCTTCATGGAGCCGAACTCGCTGGTGCCTTCGATTTCCATGCTGCGGGGACGGCCGAAGGGCACGTCGATGATTTCCTTGATGCGGCCCGGGCGGGCGGACATCATCACAATCTGGTCCCCGAGCAGCAGTGCCTCCTCAATGGAGTGGGTGACCAGGACCACCGTCTTGCGTTCGAGTTCCCAGAGCCGGACCAGCTGTTCCTGCATCAGCATGCGGGTCTGTGCGTCCAGGGCGCCCAGCGGCTCGTCCATCAGCAGGGCCGGGGAGCCGGTGGCGAAGGCGCGGGCAATGGCAATGCGCTGCCGCATGCCGCCGGAGAGCTGGTGCGGGTAGCTGTCCTCGAAGCCGGACAGGCCCGCCTCGGCAATCCAGTGCCGGGCGTGTTCGAGCCGCTCGCGTTTGCCCACACCGGCCATGTGCTCGCCGAAGGCCACGTTCTGCAGCACGGTGAACCAGGGGAACACGCCGTGTTCCTGGAAGACGAAAGCGGAGGCGGGCACCTTGTCTGCGGTGACGTTGCGGGTAACCGTGCCGGCGGTGGCGGTTTCGAGTTCGCCCAGGATCCGCAGCAGGGTGGACTTGCCGCAGCCGGAGGGTCCGACGATGCAGGTGAAGGAGCCCTCCTTCAGCTTGAGGTTGATGTCTTCGAGGGCATACACGTTCTGCGATCCGGAGAAGACTTTGTGGACCGCGTCGACCTCGAACGCGTAATTCACCGCGGGTGGGGCTGGTGTCATGTTCTGATTCCTGGTCATTTGGAGGGGTGCATATCGGTATGGCGCGGAGGCCGGGGTGAGCAGAAAACGCCGCCGATGAATTGTCTGTCCCAGTCGGTTTCCGCGGCGGCGCTGGGCGCGGCCGGGCCGATCAGGTCCTTGGCGTAGCTCTCGGCGTCGTCCTGTGGGACATAGCCGATTGCCCTGCCGGCATCCGGGGAGAGGTAGCTTCTGGTGTTCGCGGACACCCCCCAGACAATACGGAAGCCGTGCCCGGAGTCGGTGAGGGCCGCGCGGAACAACCGTGCGGCGTCGTCGGGCGAGAGCCAGGTGCTCAGCATTCGGACATCGCGGGGGCGGTCGAACCGGGAGGCGATGCGAAGGCAGATAACATCCATGCCGTATCGATCCGAATAGTAGCTTCCAAGGGCTTCAACCGCCGCCTTTGAGACGCCGTATAAAGTGTTGGGCCGCACCGCGGTGTCATCCGGAACCAGTTCCCCGGGGCGGGGCACAGCGGTAAATCCGGTGGCGTGAATGGAGCTGGCCAGCACGGCGCGCGGCACCCCGGCCCGGTGGGCGGCGTCCAGGACGGAGTGCGTGCCGTCAATATTGGCGGTGAGGATCCGGTCCCAGTCAGCTTCCAGCGGGATGCCGGCCAGGTGCACGACGGCGGCGCAGCCCGCGAACGCGTCGACGAGGGTTTCGGTCTCGGTCACCTCGGTGATGACCCATTCCTGGCCGTAGGACTCCGCGGGTGCCACCCGGTCCACGCAGACCAGGGAGTATCCGGCGTCGAGCAGGCGCGGGATGATGTCACCGGCGAGGCTGCCCGCAGCCCCGGTGAGCGCGATCTTCGCGCCGCGTTCCGGGTTCACAGCAGCGCCCCCTGGTCCTGGAGCAGGCCGCGCAGCTTGGGCAGGTCCACGCTGCCGGCGGAGCTGTGCAGGGACGCGGCCAGGCCGGCGGCGTGCCCGGTGGCGAAGGACGTGCCCATCACGCGCAGCGAGGCGAAGGAACGGCTGTCGCTGCTGGTGAGCCGGCCGGCGCCCCACAGGTTGGTGATGTTGGCGCTGGTCACCGCGCCGTAGGGGATGTCGTACCACTTGCGGTCCCTGATGCCGCTGTACTCGGTGGCGCCGGGGGTGGAATGGTCCTCCATCGGCCAGCCGCAGCGGGCAATCCCGTCCTCCGGACGACGGCGGGCGGAGAGTACGTCGTCGGCGCTGACGCTTTCCCTGCCCAGCATCCGGCGTGCTTCCCGGATGCCGATCTGCGGGCCAGTGGAAGCAAGGTAGGCCCCGGACCAGCCGGGCATTCCTGCCTTGAGCGCGTTGAGGTAGTGGCGGGCCCGGGCCCGTCCGTCCAGTTCGGCGCGGGAGAGCTGGTGTACGTCCAGCACATCCACGTAGGCGTCCGCCAGCAGCAGCATCAGTTCGCGGGAGCGGGGCATCCGCACGCAGGTTCCGTTGCTGCGGGTCAGCACCTCACCGGTGGCCTGACCGTAGGCGGCAAAGGCCGTGTCCATGGCCTCGGTGGAGAGGTCCGCGTCCTCGCCGACGCCGCCCACCCGCATCACCAAGGTGCTGGCCTGGCGGCGTTCCACCGGGGAGAGCTGGAACTCCGCGCCGGCCGCTTCCAGCAGTGCGCCATCGCCGCTGCAGTCCACAAAGGCGCTGGCGGAAAGGCGCAGGGTGCCGCCGCGGTGGGCAATGTGCACGGCACTGATGCGCTCGTTATCGGTGTCCGCGGCCACCAGGGTGCTGTGGAACAGGACGTCGACGCCGGCGTCCCGGACCAGCTCGTCCAGCACGGTTTTGGTGGTTTCCATATCCAGGACCACAATCGTGTTGCCGGTGGCCGGCGAGGTTTCCAGGGTCAGCAGTTCCTGGCGCTCGAGTTCATCCAGGAAGTCCTGGCCGATGCCGCGGACCACCTGTTCCCGCGTCTGGTCAAAAAAGCCGCAGTAGGCAAGGACCGAGCTGTTGGTCGCGGCGCCGCCCAGGAATCCGTAGCGCTCCACGAGGCACACGCTGGCCCCTGTCCGGGCGGCGCTGACGGCGGCCGCCACACCGGCGGCACCTCCACCTACAACCACAACGTCGTAGCTGGTTCTTGCGGATATCGAAGTCATAAAACGGGAATCCTTAGTTCGGTCCACGTGAGCCGCGTCACATGGCTCACATAAGAACCATCAGCCACGCTGGCATATAAATCAAATGCCTAAATGTGACCCCCGACATACTTTTTAGGCATAGGCTGGCCGGCATGGACATCCGGCAGCTGAAGTACTTTGTGCGCACCGCGGAGACGGGCAGTATCAGCGGCGCCGCCGTCGAGCTTCACATGACCCAGCCCGCACTGAGCCGGCAGCTGGCCGACCTGGAGAAGGAACTGGGCGGGACACTGCTGCAGCGCAACCCCCGCGGCGTGTCACTGACTCCGCTCGGCCGGGCGGTCAAGTCCCATGCCGACACCATCCTGGCGCAGGTGGACCGGACGCCCGAGATTGTCCGCCTGGCTGCCAGCGGCCATTCCCTGATCCGGCTGGGTGCACCGCCCGGGCTGCCGCATGACTGGTTCCGGGCCGCCGTCGGCCGGGTGCAGGCCGCCGGCCTGCCGGTGAGCTTCTCCCTCTACGAGGCCAGCAGCGATGAACAGAACCGGCTGCTGCGCGCCGGCCAGATCGACATGGCCCTGCTGCACACGGAACCCGCCGAGGGCATGCACCGGCAGCACCTGCTCACCCAGCCGCTGGGCGCTGCCGTCCGTCCCTCCTCGCCGATGAATGAGAGGGATGTCCTCAGCCTGTTTGATCTGGACGGGCTCACCGTGATGGCGCACGCCGCAGGGGAAATCCGCATCCAGGAAGTGAAGCTGCGCAGCGCCGCCGAGGCGGAAGGCGTCCGCGCCCATTGGGTGTTCCGGAAGTTCAGCCACCACAGCCTGCTGATTGCGGATCTGGCGGACGCGGATGCGGCGCTGACCACCGAGGCATCGGCCGGTATCAACTTTCCCGGCTGGAAATGGGTGCCGCTTTCCGCTCAGGATGCCGGCGGACACTCGCTGCAGGTTCAGACCTGGGCCGCGTGGAACGCCGCCGCTCCCCCGGAGCTGGCGCAGGTGGCCGGGCTGTTCAGTTCACCATCCGGTCCTACTACGGTTTCGCGGCCGAACGCCGGTAACCACTGGGGGTGAAGCCCAGGACGGTGCGGAAATCCGCCGTCAGGTGGGCATGGTCGGCGTAGCCCAGCTCGGCGGCAATGTCCGCGACGGGCAGGCCGGGTTCCAGACGCAGGCGTTCGGCGGCTTCCTGCAGCCGGTAGCGCCGGATCATGGCCAGCGGCGGCAGGCCCACATGGCGCCGGGCCAGCCGCTGCAGCGTCCGCACCGATACCCCCAACAGATCCGCCGCCTGCCCCACCCGCGTCAGTGACGCATCGGCGGCGATGAGCTCCTCCAACCGGTTCACCAGCACCCCGTCGGCATCCGGAACCGGAACCCTGCGCTCCAGCCACCTCCCCGCCGAGCATGCTGCTGCCTCCCGCCGGCCCTCTCCGTCGCTCTTCCCCTTGTCTCCGGCCATGGCGGCGACGACGGCGGCATGGAGATCGGGCATGTCCACGGGGATTTCGCGGTTGCGCAGGCTGCCGGGTTCGCCGGTGAACGCCGGCACCGCGGCCGGACGCAACAGCATCCCCACCGCCCAGCCACGCCCGGACAAGTCGCGGAAGGAACGCCGGGTGGCAGGCCCGGACAGCGTCACCCCGTCAGGCTGCACCACCAGGTTCAGGGCAGGAAAGGGCAGTACTTCCTGCCGGCTGACCCGTCCGGGAGCGAGCTGCCATTCCGGGATCCAGAACCAGCGCACCCGGTCCGCGAGCGCTGCCGGGGCCGGGAGCCGGTGGAAGGAGGGCAGCCGGGCGGGATACAGCGTCCCACGCCACTGCTCCTCCACGTCCCTCCCCCTCTGTGCCTCATTTCGGACTGTCGCAAGATTCCGGACTGTCGCAAATCTTCAAGCCCGATGCAGGTCCGGACCCCTAGCGTCTAAGCATGACTACTTCAGCCAACACCAATCCCGCAAACACGCCGCAAAGCTCCGCAGGTGTCACCGGCCGGCACACCACCGGCGGCGTCCCGCACGGCGTCACCACCCTGACTCCGTTCCTCGCCGTTCCGGACGCCCGCGCGGCCATCAGTTTCTATCGCGATGTCTTTGGCGCCCGGTTGATCGATGCCACCGAGATGGGCGGCATTGTGGTCCACGCCGATCTGGACTTCGGCACCGGAAGGCTGCAACTGGGCGAGCCCAACCCCGACTACGGTCTGGTCCCCGCGCCGGATGGTGATGCCGACTGCTATTCGATGGGCCTGTACTGCGAAAACGCGGATGACACCGTGTCCAGGGCAGAAGCAGCCGGGGCCACCATTCGGGAACCGCTGCGCACCTTTGTCTCAGGCGACCGGTTCGCCAGCATCCGCGACCCGTTCGGGGTGCGCTGGTCCGTGATGAGCCGGGTGGAGGATCTATCCGAGGAGGAAAGCGCCGCCAGGGTCGCCGAGTGGGCCGCGGCGCAATCCGGCTAGGAGTCCTCGCCCTCAATGCTGATCATCCAACTGGTACCGAACCGATCGGTGAGCATGCCGAACAGGTCTCCCCACGGCGCCTTTTCCAGCGGCAGGTCCATCTGGCCGCCGTCAAGCAACCGATCCCAGTAGCCGCGCAGTTCCTCTCCGTTATCGCCGCTCAGGGAGATGGAATAGCTGCTGCCCTCGTCCAGATTCATGCTGGAGGGCGTGTCCGAGGCCATCAGGACAAAGCCGCTGTCCGTGGTCAGCGAGGAATGCATGATCTTGTTGGCTTCGGCCGGATCATCGGACATGTTCATGTCACCGAATGTGGAGCTTTCCAGCGTGCCGCCAAAGACGCTCTGGTAGAAGTCCATGGCCTCACGGGCGTTGTCCCGGAAGCTGAGGTAGGGGTTCATCTGGCTGGGCATAATGGTCTCCTTACGCGTGGCAGATCGGATGCCTCCGAGTATGCTCCGGCGGCAGGCCCGGTGGAAGCGCTCCGGCTAAATCTTCCCGCCTACCGCGCACCCTTCCGCCGACTGAACCCGAAGGCGACCGCAGCCAGCAGCACCAGGCCCTTGATGACCTGCTGCCAGGCGGCATCCACGGACAGGATGGACAGGCCCTGGTTCAGCACGCCCATCACGAGCGCCCCGATCACCGCCCCCACCACCGTGCCCACCCCGCCCTGTACCGAAGCGCCGCCGATGAACACCGCGGCAATCGCGTCCAGCTCGAACCCGCCGCCAGCCGAGGCCACGGCGCCGCCGGCCCGCGCGGTGCTCACCACCGCAGCCAGCCCGGCGAGGAAGCCCATGTTCACGAACACCAGGAAGTTCACCCACCGGGTTTTCACCCCTGACATCATCGCGGCATTCAGGTTCCCGCCCATGGCGTAGATGTGCCGGCCGAACACCGTGCGGTTCAGCAAAAAGGAGTACGCGAGCACCAGCACCGCCAGGATGACCACGATGATCGGCATGCCGCGGCTGTAGGCCAGCAGGTAGCAGAGGTACATGATGGCGATCACGGCCAGGGCGATCTTGAAGACGAAGGAGCCGTTCCTCTCCCGGGGCAGGTCCAGCCGGCGCAGGTCCGCCCGTCCCTTGAGCTGCTGCACCACCAGGGCCACGCACGCCAGCGCGCCGATGCCCAGGGTCATCAGGTCCGGTGTGCCCGTGGAGGGCAGGGTGCCGGAACTGATGGCCGTGTACGGACGCGGCAGTCCGCTGATGGTTCCGCCGGTCAGCAGAATCAGTGCGGTACCGCGGAACACCAGCATCCCGGCCAGCGTGACAATAAAGGCGGGTATCCCCACAAACGCCACCCAGAACCCCTGCCAGGCACCGATCAGGGCTCCGACCACCAGGGAGAGGGTCACGGCCGCCCACCAGGGCAGGCCCCAGCTGTTCATGGACAGGGCGGCGATGGCGCCGACCGTGGCCACCACGGATCCCACGGAAAGATCGATGTGCCCGGCAATGATCACCATGACCATGCCGATGGCCAGGATCACCACGTAGGCGTTCTGCTGGAAGAGGTTGCTGACGTTACCCGGATACAGCAGCCGCCCGCCGGTCAGGATCTGGAACAGCAGGATGATGACGGCCAGGGCCCCCAGGATGCCGTACTGCCGCAGGTCCACCCGGCGGCGTTTTTTGCCGTTCCTGCCGGGCTGCGGCGGCAGCGGCGCCCGGGCCTGTTCGGGAGTTGTGGTGGTCACGGTGTTTCTGCTCCTTGGCTCCGGTCCGCGGTCATATGGCGCATGAGTTCCTCCTGGGTCGCGTCCGCCCGGGGGATTTCAGCTGTCAGCCTGCCCTCGGCGATGGTGTAGATCCGGTCCGCCAGTCCCATCAGTTCCGGCAGTTCGCTGGAAATGAGGATGACCGCCTTGCCCTGCGCTGCCAGCTCGTTGATGATTCCGTAGATTTCGAATTTCGCCCCGACGTCGATGCCCCGGGTCGGTTCATCCAGGATCAGTACTTCCGGGCCGGAGTAAATCCATTTGCTCAGCACCACCTTCTGCTGGTTTCCGCCGGAGAGGTTTTCCACCAGGGAGGAAACGCTGGGCGTGCGGATGTTCATGCGTTTGCGGTACTCGTCCGCCACCCGGTATTCCCGGTTCCGGTCGATGATGCCCAGTCTGGCCAGCTTGCCCAGCGCCGCGGCGGAGACGTTGACGGTGACGCTGCCAATCAGGTTCAGCCCGTACCGCTTGCGGTCCTCGCTGAGGTAGGCAATGCCGTGCCGGATGGCTTCCTCCACGGTGCGGGTGCGGATTTCCACGCCGTCCTTGTAGACCCGGCCGGAGATCCCGGAGCCGTAGGACCGGCCGAAGATGCTCATGGCCAGCTCCGTCCGGCCTGCCCCCATCAGTCCGGCGAAGCCGATGATCTCCCCCGCCCGCACCGAGAAGAAGGCACGGTCCACCACCAGCCGGTCCACATCAATGGGGTGGTGCACGGTCCAGTCCTCCACCCGGAACTTCTCCTCGCCGATCTGCGGTTCGCGCGGCGGGAACTGATGGTCCAGCGGGCGTCCGACCATCGCGCGGATGATGCGCGTTTCGATCTCTTCGGTGTCCTGGACCTCGAAGGTGTCGATGGTCCGTCCGTCCCGGATGACAGTGACCGTATCCGCAATGGAGCGGATCTCCTTGAGCTTGTGCGAAATAATGATGGAGGTAATGCCGGTTTCGTTCAGCTGGCGGATCAGTCCCAGAAGGTGCGCGGAATCGTCGTCGTTCAGTGCTGCGGTGGGCTCATCCAGGATCAGGATCTTCACCTCCTTGGACAAGGCCTTGGCAATCTCCACCAGCTGCTGTTTGCCCACCCCCAGCTCCACTATCTTGGTGGCCGGGTTCTCCGCCAGCCCCACCCGCTGCAGCAGCCGGGCGGCCTCCAGGTTGGTTTTGTTCCAGTCGATCACCCCGCCGCGGGACACCTCGTTGCCCAGGAAAATGTTCTCGGCAATCGACAGGAACGGGCTCAGTGCCAGTTCCTGGTGGATGATCACCACGCCGTCGCGCTCGGAATCGTTGATCGATCCGTAGCTGACCGGGCTGCCCTCCAGGGTGATGGTCCCGTCGAAGCTGCCGTGCGGGTACACGCCGCTGAGCACCTTCATCAGGGTGGATTTTCCGGCGCCGTTTTCACCGCAGATGGCGTGCACGCGGCCGCGTTCCACGTCGATCGAAACGCCGTCCAGCGCCCGGACCCCGCTGAATTCCTTCACAATGCCGTCCATTTTCAGGATGACGTTACTCATGCCGAACCCGCTTCAGTAGTGGAGAACGGGGTCAAAGCCCGGCGTCGGAGGCGGACATAAAGCCCGAGTCCACCAGCTCTTTCTGGACCGTGTCCTTGGTGACCACCATCGGCTCCAGGATGTAGGTGGGAACCACCTTCACCCCGTTGTCGTAGGTCTCGGTGTCATTGACCTCCACCTCGTCACCGGCCACGATCGCATCCACCATGGTTTCCACCTGGCTGCCGAGCTGGCGGGTGTCTTTCCACACCGTCATCGACTGCCGGTCCCCCTGCATGGCCTGGACATTGGCGACGTCGGCGTCCTGGCCGGTGATCACCGGCCAGTCGGTGCCGGGCTCATAGCCGGCGGCATCCAGGGAGGATTCAATGCCCAAAGCGAGGCTGTCATTCGGGGACAGGACCACATCCACTTTTTTGTCCCCCGTGTAGAAGGACTGCAGCCGGTTATCCATTTCCGCCTGGGCGTCCGCGGACTTCCAGCCGAGGATGCCGATGGAGGTCCACCCGTCATTGCTGGTGGGCGATTTGCCGGAGGGAACCACCAGCTGCCCGCTTTCCACGTACGGAAGCAGCACGTCCCAGGCGCCGGCGAAGAAGAACCTGGCGTTGTTGTCATCCGGGCTGCCGGCAAACGGCTCCAGGTTGTAGGGTCCCTCGCCGTTGGCCAGACCCAGCTCCTCTTCGATGAACTCGCCCTGCAGCTGTCCCACCTGATAGTTATCAAAGGTGGCGTAGTAGTCCACGGCGTCGGTGCCGTTGATCAGGCGGTCGTAAGCGATCACCTGGATGTCCTGGTTCTTGGCATCCTCCAGGGTGGGGCCCAGGACCTCGCCGTCGATGGCCGCGACCACAAGGATCTTCGCACCGCCGGCCACCTGGTTCTGGATCTGGCTGATCTGCTGGTCGGTCTTGTCGTCCGCGTACTGCAGGTCCACCTGGCAGCCCTTGGCCTCGAGTTTTTCCTTCAGGCCCTCGCCGTCATTGATCCAGCGTTCCAGGCTGCGGGTGGGCATGGCGATGCCCACGTTGCAGGAGGCTGCTTCCCCCTCCCCCTCCTCGCTGGATCCTGCCGGTGCGCAGGCTGCCAGTCCGGTGGCGAGTCCCGCGGCCAGGAAGATGGCCGAAACATTCTTCATTGTGCTCATGCTGAAGCCTTCGAAAAGGATCCCGCAGTCGGAAGACGGGGGCCGTGCGGCCGGGAACCGGCGTCACGGCCGCGGCTGGCGGCGGCTGGATCAAGCGGATACAACGCTGTAGCACCTGTTGCCGGGTCCAGCCCGTCAACTATTTGTAGGCGCGGACAACTTATCCACGTGATCTCCGCTTACACAAGAGAAATTTGCCGGTTTCGGCGGTCAGATTCCGGTAGGCTGCCCGCGCACCGCGGACCAGCGGGCGTTGAGGGTGCCGTCGCCCACGGGCTCCCAATCATTGGTTTCGAACAGGGAGGCCACGGTGTCCCGGTTCAGGTCCGGAGTAACGCCGTCTATTTCGGCGGTGGGATAGCAGACCCACAGCACCCCGCCGGATTCCACGGATCCGGCGGCGGTGGCCAGCTCGTGGGCCAGGTCAGCGGCAGTGGAGACGAAAAGGATCACGACGTCGGCGGGGAACCGTCCGTCATCCTCCGCAAGGAACGCACCGGCCGGAACGAACTCCGCCGCCTCCGGACGCCCGTGGGCACCGTAAACGGTGACGCGGGAGTCCGCAGGAATGTTGAAGGGGGAGGCGGATGGTTCGGGGGTCATATGCATGCTCCTGCGTGAGACTGTCGGTGGCGCGTCGGCAGGGGGGTTCCACAACGGTTCCGCAGCGTGACTCCCCCGAGCCGGCGTTTCCCATTCTTTCAGGTTTGCCACCGTTCATGCCCATCGACAGCCCACTTAGTGTTCGGGATCTCTGCTGACGGGGTGTTCAGCGTGCAGGTAATGCTGTCTGCCGCCCGCCCCGGCTGCGTTGACTATGAACGGGTGCCCCTAGACCGCCTGGCCGTCCGGGGACACCCGGGGGTCCGCTGTATCCGCGACGGGCCGCCCGGGGCGCGGGATGACCGCCACGGCCACCACTCCCAGGGCGGCGGCGAGCGCAAAGACGTAGAACCCGAACGGATAGGCAATCCCCGCCGTGACCAGGGCTCCGGTCAGCCACGGGCCCACAATAGCGCCCAGCCGCCCGACGCCGGCAACAAACCCCATGGCTGAACCCACCACCGCGCGGGGATACAGGTATCCGACGAATCCGTAGACCAGGACCTGTGCGCAGAAAACAAAAACGCCGGTAACCAGAACCACGGCATTCAACAGCAGCGAACTCTCAATCCGGATACTGAGGATGGCCAGCAGCACCGCAGCCGCACCGAACCACGCCATGGTGGTTCCTTTGGGCCCGCGTTTGTCCGCGACCCGGCCGCCAATCAGCAGCCCGATCACCGCGCCGACGTTCAGTACCAGCAGCAGCACCAGCGAGGCGGACACCCTATAGCCGGCCTCCCGCATAATCTGCGGCAGCCAGGTGTTCAGGCCGTACACGAGCATGAGCCCCATAAACGCAGCCACCCACAGGCCCAGGGTTATCCGCAGATACGGCGGGCGAAGCAGGTCTCCCAGCTTCACCTGCGCGGCCCCCTTCTCCTTGGCGGCCAGATGCACGGATCCCGTCTCCGGCAGGCGGAACCACATCACGACGGCGGCTGCCAGCCCCAGGGCACCGCCGGCATAGAACAGCCACCCCCAGTGCTCACGGAAGATGATCGCCAACACCGAGGCCAGCACGGCGCCGCAGTGGTAGCCGGTCATGGTGATGGTGCTGGCATTGGCCTTCGCGTTCTCGGAAGCCGCTTCCTGCATGGCGGTGATGGCCACGGGCATGCACCCGCCCAGACCCAGACCGGCGATAAACCGGACCACCCCCATCAGTGCAACGCTGGGCATCAGCGGCAGCACGAGGGTGAACAGGGAGAAAACCACCACGCACAGGATCAGTGGGACCCGCCGGCCCCAGCGGTCCGACAGCGGGCCGATCAGCGCGGCGCCGATACCCACGCCCACCAGGGAAATGGTGGAGACATAGGTTGCACCGGCCGCGGTGATGCCCACGTGCCGGGTATCCAACAGGGTGGGAATGGCGGCCCCCAGCGCCACAATGTCATAGCCCTCAAACACCACGGTGAGCCAGCACAAGGCTACGATCCAGCGCCGCCGGGGCGTCATGACCTGTTTCTGCATGATGCGCTTCCTTCGTATGCTTGCCGGTCCGCAACCGTGCCGGAGGGCGAGCCAGCTCCGGTTCATCTGCACAGCGACGGCGGTACTAACGTGGCGCTCAGTGTACGACTGTGCGGGGGTCAGGTGAAGAAGCGGACGCCGTTGCCGGCCAGCCCTGTCCGTCCCGGCACCGGTGCCAGCCCCGGCCGGGCGGACCGGCTGGCGCGGCTGCCGGTCACCGAGGTCCGGCGCACCGCCTCCACCGCATCACGGACAGGCATCCGGAGCGCGGGACCGTGCCCGGGCAACAGCAGGCCGGCGTCCAGTTTCGCCAGGACCGCCAGCGACCCCTGTACTCCGGCACGGTGGTGATGGAACATCGGGTGCAGCAGCTGCGGGCCGTTCCGCGTGCTGATGCCGTGGCCGGTCACCAGTGCGTCCCCGGTGGCCACAGCCCTGGCCGCCGGCAGATAAAACGCCGTATGCCCTGGCGTGTGACCCGGCGTCGGTACGGCAACCGGCCCGCCCGGCAGCGAAGCCAGCAACGCGTCATCCCAGACCTCAGCCGATGGAACAGGCACCGCTTTGGAACCGCCGGACTGCAGCGCGCGCACCGTCCAGCGCAGCACCCTGGGCCGCCAGGCACGGGCCAGTATCTGCAGCGGTGACACCTGGAATTTAACAACACCCGTCATCTGCCGGTGCTCGGCCGCGCTGCTGAACACCGGCGTGCCGTAACGCCGGGCAAAATGTGCGGCAGCGCCGGTGTGGTCCACGTGCGCGTGAGTGATCAGGAGCGCGACGGCGCCGCCCGGGTCCAGCCCGACGGCGCGGATGGATGCCAGGACCCGGGGCAGGTCGCCCCGGTAGCCGCCGTCGATCAGGGTGAACTCCTGGCCGCGACGCGCAATGATCCAGTTCGACGCCGGACCCTCCACGAAGAAGATTCCAACCGCCGGTTCGGTAAGTTTCCACGCGGCGGACCGTTTCCCGCCGGACCGGACTTTGCTTGTCATTTCCCTCCCCGTTTCACCCGTACCGGCGGCTATGGACTTTCGGGTGTTCCCGCCCAGGCAGCCGTGAGCAGCTCGGTGAGCTCCGCAGGGGTGGCCTGCCGCGGATTCGATGCGGGGATGAGGGGCAGGATGAGTTCCACGGCTTCGGGTATGTTTTGCTCCGCAAAACCGTAGTTTTTGAGTGCTGCGGGCGCGCCAACGTCGGCACGGAGGTGGTTCAGGCCGGTGAGCGCGTCCTCGGCACCGAATGCGCCGGCGATCCGGGCAGCAGCATCCGGAGCCTGGGGTGCATTGAATGCGAGCACGTAGGGCAGCAGGATGGCGTGGGTCTGCGCATGGGGCAAGTTCCAGGTGCCTCCGAGGACATGGCAGATTTTGTGGTGCATCCCGGCACCAGCCGAGGATAGGGCTACCGCTGCGAGGTATGCACCGTACAGCAACAGTTCCCTCCCGGGCAGCTCCTGCGGGTCCGTGAAAACCGAAGGCAACCCGCTGCTCAGCGCCCGGATACCCTCTGCCGCCAAGGCCTTGTTGATCGGGTCCGCCCGGGGCGCCCACATCGAATCGATACAGTGGGCCACGGCGTTCAACCCGGAGGCCACTGATAGATCCACCGGGAGGGAGAGAGTCAAAGCGGCGTCATAAATGACGGTCGTCGGCAATACCCCGTCGTCAACGCCGGTGGTCTTGCGGGAAGCTTCGGTCAGACCCCAGATGTTTGTTGCCTCGGAACCGGAGTACGTAGTGGGGACAGCAACAATGGGAAGGCCAGCGGTCATGGCAACGGCTTTCGCCAGTCCGGTGGCCGAGCCGCCTCCGATGCTCACTATCAGGTCAATTTGGGAATTGGCCGCAGCGGACCTCGCAGCCTCGGCTTTTTCGATCGGCACGTGCGCTGCCACATCGGAATATTTGAGTGCCACGTCGATTCCGGAGGAAACATCAGCAGCGTCCGTGTCCCCCCTCGCCGATGCGATCACCATTACCCGCTTCGCGTTGATCCTCTGGACCTCGGACGCCAGGTTTTCCGCCGCTTTGCCGGAGCCGAACAGCACACGCTGGCCAAGGGTCACATGTTCAAAAGCCAGGGCCATTATCAGTTGCTCCTGCTACTGGACGTGCGCTGCCTGAGGTAGCGGCGGATCATCCGGATCGAATCGTCATTGAGGTGATGCTCAGGATCGTCGTAGGTTGTCAGTTCCACCGTGGCCCCGAGCGAACGGAAGGCAAGGGCCGTGGCTTCGACACGATGGAGCGGGACCCAAGCATCGTCCTGGGACGTCAAGAGCTCCACGGCCAATCCGGACAGGTCGGGATTCACCGGCCATGCCCGTGGGGCCGGGCCAAGGTAGCCTCCGGTGTGCAGAACCGCCCCGGCCAGAGGCGGGCGCTCTCGCAATAGGTACTCCGACAATAGGCATGCGCCTTGGGAAAACCCCAGTACGCCGACCGGCGGCCCGTCCCGGCCCAACAGGACAGCCAGGTGTGAGCGGACAGTCTCCAGTGCGACATCCAGCTCCGGTTGATTGTCTTCAATAGGCGCCAGGAAGCTCTGCGGGTACCAGCTTTTGTTGTGGGCGGCCGGCAGAACCCACGCGAGGTCGGGCAGGTCCACACGGTCCGCGACGTCCTTCATGAAGTCAGGGCTCTGTCCCCGCCCGTGCACTGCATAAACAACCAACGAGGCATCGGATGGTCCGTACCAGAGGGGATCCTGGCTCAGGTGGGGGTTGGACGGCACGGATCCTCCTTAAAGACATGGTGCACGGCTGGCCGGGGGTTTCCCGGCACCGGGCAGGACCCCGCGCCGCCCGGTGCATGCATAGTGGTCAGCCTTCATCCGTAGTGATGGGCTCAAGCTGGGACATGATGTGTTCGCGTTCGTGCTCAAACCGCGGCGGCAGCATGAACGCCCGGCCCAGTTCCTCAGGAGACTCATCGCAGTCCCAGCCGCCGTCCTCGTGAGTCACCGCGAGCTCGAACAACGCCCCTCCGGGGGACCGGACATAGTGGGACTTGAAGTAGGTGCGGTCCTTGAGCTCGGAGATGTCGGTGTAACCGGCGCCTTCGATGTCGAATTTCGCCTCTTCCTGGTTCTGCAGTGTGTCGAAATTCCACGCAAAGTGGTGATACGTCCCGGCACCGTAACGCCACGTTCCCTGGGCGTCGGTGCGGTTGCCGGTGAGCTCTATCCAGTTGCCGAAATCGCTCTTGCCCACCCGGAAACGGGCCCGGTCGCCCTCTTCCAGAATCTGGTCCCGTGCAAAGAATGCCTCGCTGCCAAAATCAACCATTCGGTCGGCGTCGTAAACATGTATACCCACGCCGTGGATACCGTGGATCGCAGCGGTGTCCGGCACGCCATGGCCGGTGAAACCCCGGCGGGAGTCCCCGGCCGTGCCCACCAGCTGGTACTCCAGTCCGGACGGGTGGTGGAAGGTTAAGCGTCTTTCCCCGAAGATTTCCGTCTGTGCATTCTCGATGCCGTGGTCCGTGAGGCGCTGTGCCCAGAAGTCGAGGGACCCTTCCGGAACAGCCAGCAGCACCTCCCGGGCCTGGTTGGTGCCACGGGTGCCGAAAAGGCCGTGCTGGGCCCACGGAAAAGTTGTCACCACCGAGGAAGGATCTCCGTCGGCATTGGAGTAATACAGGTGGTACACGGGGGCGGATCCGTCGTAGAGCACGGTCTTTTTGATAAAGCGCAAGCCGAGGGCCCGGGTGTGGAAGTCTACGTCCTCTTGCGCCCCGCCCACGGAGAGCGTCACGTGGTGGGAGCCGATGAGATATGCCATGACAGGTCCGTCCTCAGTGCCGTGTGAGATGTACAGAGAAGGGCGACCGTACCCGCAGGGAAACCAGTGCGGATGCGTAGTTTTCCGGATTGGATCCGGCGTCCCGGCGTCCGGACGGATTCTCTCAGGTCCGGCGCGACGCCGGCCGTTCGGAATTGTTTTTCCAGCACACCCTTGACCTTCCTGGACACCGTGCGTAGCTTCGTAATCAACCGCAAGGTTGAACAACCAGTACCTTGACTACAAGCAACGTGCTTTACAGAAACAGACCAGGCGCATGGACTCCCACAGCGACGAACCCCTTCTGGACCAGGCCTTCCTGGCCCTGGCCGATCCGGTCCGCCGCCAAATCATTGCCCGGCTCTCCCGGGGTCCGGCCACGGTCAACGAACTGGCGGAACCCTTCGAGATCTCCAAGCAGGCGGTCTCGAAGCACATCCAGGTCCTCGAGCATGCCCGGCTTGTCACGCGCAGCCGTGACGCTCAGCGCAGGCCCGTCCATCTGAATCCCGCACGGTTGGAGGCGCTCACCGCCTGGATCGGCCAATACCGGCTGGTCCGCGAGGAGCAGTTCCGCAGCCTTGACGCCGTGCTTCACGCACAGGCCGCAGCGAAAGGCGGCCCGCAGGCAAAGGATCCATCATGACCAACGCACTGCAGCTTTCCGTCCCCGACGGTGTTCCGTTCATCGATTTCAGCCGTGAAGTGGACTACCCCGTCGCCCAGGTGTTCCGCGCCTACGCCGACCCTGACCTGATCCTCCAGTGGCTGGGGCCGCGCGGAATGAAAATGGAGATCAACCACTACAACTTCCGCACCGGCGGCTCCTACAGCTACATCCACACCGGACCGGACGGGGTGCCCTACGAGTTCCGCGGGATTTTCCACACCGTCCGGGAAAACGAAGCCGCCATCCAGACCTTCGAGTTCTCCGGCTACCCCGATGTGACCAGCCTTGAGTTCATGACACTGACAGCGCTCGACGGCGGCCGCACCCGGATCACTGCCCACGCCGTCTACCCGTCCATGGAGGCACGGGACGGGATGGCCGCCTCCGGCATGGAGGCGGGTGTCGCCGAGGGCTTTGACCGGATGGATGAACTTCTCGCCCAGCTCCAGCCGGAACCGCTGCAGGGACGGGGTGCGTGATGGGCAACCCTCTGACCCTCAACGCTCCGGCGGGCGAACCACTACTCGAATACCACCGGGACTTCGACTTCCCGGTGAGCGATGTCTTCCGCGCGCACACGGACCCGGACCTGTATGCCCGGTGGGTCGGGCCGCGGGACCTGGATACCCGAATAGATGCTTTCGAGGCCCGCAGCGGAGGGACCTACCGCTTTGTGCAGTCGCGGGGCGACGACGAATTCGCCTTCCGGGGCATGTTCCACACGGTTCGGCAGGATGAATTTGTGCTGCAGACCTTCGAGTTCGAGGGGTATCCGGACGTGGTGACCCTTGAATACTCCGCCTTTACGGCCCTGCCCGGCGGGCGGAGCAGCGTGCAGGGCCGCTCCCTCTATCCCTCCGTGGAATCCCGCGATCAGTTCCTGACCAACGGCATAGAGGACGGTATGTCGGCCGGCTATGACCAGCTGGACGAACTGCTGGCATCCGCCCGGACAGGAGGATGATCCGAATGGATTGGGCCCTCGAAGTGGTGCAGGTTCCGGTCAGTGACCTGGACCGCGCGGTGAGCTTCTACCGTGATCAATTGGGCTTTGTCCTGGATCACCGCACCACCACTGACCAGATGGATTTCGCCCAGCTGACTCCGCCGGGTTCGGGCTGCTCAATAGTCCTGGGCATGGCGCAGATGGCACCGGGGTCCCTGCACGGACTGCAGCTGGTGGTCCCTGATGCCCGGGCTGCCCGGCAGGAGCTGGTGGAGCGCGGTGTTGACGCCGGCGATGTCACGGTCATCGACCCGCGCGACGGCGGGACGCTGTTCGGGTTCTCGGACCCGGACGGCAATTCGTGGACGGTTCAGGAAATGAAGGTCCGCGCCGGCCGCCCCCTGATTCCCCTCGAGGCGCGCATCGGCTACGGCGCAGACCAGGACTGATGCTGAATGAATTAGGCGAAACACTATTGACAGACCGGAATGCCGGCCCGATGATGCCTTCCTTATGCTTGACACTCCTGTACTGAGGAGTAACGTGGGGGCTCCCCAAGGCAACGGGACGATTCCGTTGCACGAAGGAGCGACATGTTGAGCACGAGCAAGAGAACCGCCGTCCTACTGTCAACCGCCGGACTCATTGCCGGCTCCGTGGCCCTGGCACCGTCAGCAGCCGCTGCAGGGACCGAGTGCGGCCCCGGTGATGTGAAAACAGGCTTCGACCACCATGACGTCACCACCAGTAAGGAAGCCGTCTCCTCGGTCACGCTGTCCAATGCTTCCGGATTCGACGTCCCCGTCTCACTGACTGCGCAGACCCCCGCCACCGCCACCGCTTCGGTGTCCGGTTCTGTTCCTTTGGGGCAAATCCTTGAGCCCCTGCAGGCACAGGTCAACGCCGACGCCTCCCTGAGTAAAAGCTGGAGTCTCCAGGATCCACTGCAGCTTTCGGGGCCGGTAACGCTCGGCCAGTCGAAGATCGCGACGTACGGCTTCGACATCGTGTCTTTCTCCGGATCGCAGCAGATCTGCCAGCTGGACGGACAGTTCGGCCCGCCGAACCGCTTTTCCGGCACCGCGCCCACGGGCAACTACATCGAGGAATACACGGTGCCCTACGTTCCGCAGACGGTGCAGCCGACTGTTCCGTAGCCCCGGCAGGTCCGTATGGCCCACAGGGCGGAGCTTCCACGCCGGAAGCCCGCCCTGTGCTGTACCTCCGGGCGCCTACTTCACCGCCCAGTCCACCTCGTCATCCTCCTCATTGACCCATATATAGGAGCCAATCCGAATGGTGGCCCCGGCGAGGTCCTCCGACGGCACGTCCATGCAGGTCTGGAACTCCGCGGTGTCACCGTTGGCCATGGCCGGAACGTTGTGCATGGGTTTGGCCATCAGCGCCTTGCACTGGCCGTATTCGCTCCCGTCCGCAGCGACGAACTGGATCTGGAGATCCTCCGACGGTGTCCCGCTGCCGGTGCCCAGATATTCCGCGCTGATGTCCACCAGCACATAGTTTCCCTGCGGGTCTTCGTTAAACGCCGCGACAGATTTGAGCTCCTCGGTGGCATCAGTGTCCACGCCGGTCACCGTCAGGTTGTAATCGGCCACCTGCTGGGCCGTTCCCACCTCCGGTGCACCGGACTCGGCAACCGGTTCCTCGCCGTCGTTGTCCCGGGACAGGACCAGCCCGGCGATGACCGCGAGCACGGCGAGGAGGAGTACGCCCGCCAGCAGGAGATTCCGCCGCCGGCTGCCGTTTGCCGGTTCCGGCTTTTCCTTGTGCGGTGGCGGCGGGGCCGGCGGTCCTGCCGGCGGATAGGCAGTGCTGTGGCCCGAGCTGTTGTCCATGGTTGTCCCCCCATTGGTGCGTGCAGTTGGGACGAGTCTACAAAACGGTGCGCAGCGTCGAACGGCACCAGGCTCGGGAACAGCCGGTGAAAAGGGAGCCGCCGGCAGCAGGCGTACCATGGATAGGCCGACTATTCGGTTGATCCCCCAATCTCCAAGGTGCGTTGTCTTTGAAGTCCTCCTTTACCCAGGCCTTGGCCCGCGGGCTGAATGTCCGGCACATCCGTTTCATGGCGCTCGGCTCGGCCATCGGCACCGGCCTGTTCTACGGTTCAGCGTCCGCCATCCAGTCCGCCGGTCCGGCCGTACTGCTGGCTTACATGATCGGCGGCGCGGCTGTGTTCCTGGTCATGCGCGCCCTGGGCGAGATGGCCGTCCGGCACCCGGTCTCCGGGTCCTTCGGCCAGTACGCCAGCCGCTACCTCGGCCCCTTCGCCGGCTTCATCACCGGCTGGACCTTCGCCTTTGAAATGGCGGTGGTGGCCATTGCAGACGTCACCGCGTTCGGCATCTACATGGGCTTCTGGTTCCCGGACGTGCCGCGCTGGATCTGGATTTTGGCGGTGGTCCTGCTCATCGCGGCACTGAACCTGATGCGGGTGAAGGTGTTCGGCGAGACCGAGTTCTGGCTGTCCATCCTCAAGGTTTCGGCCATTATTGCCATGATCGTAGGCGGCATAGCGATCATCGTGTTCGGTTTCGGGCTCGACGACGGCGCCACCCCGGGCATGGACACTCTCCTGGGCTCCGGCGGGTTCTTCGCCAACGGCTTCTGGGGCCTGTTGGCGTCCTTCTCGATTGTTATGTTTGCCTTCGGCGGCATTGAAACCATCGGCATCACCGCAGGCGAGGCAGAGAATCCGAAGAAGGCCATCCCGGCGGCCGTGAACACCGTCCCGTTCCGGATCCTGCTCTTCTACGTATGCACCCTGGCCGTGCTGATGATGATCTTCCCGTGGCAGGACATTGACGGCTCCACCAGCCCCTTTGTGCAGATCTTCGATTCGCTCGGCATTCACGCCGCGGCGCACATCCTCAACGCAGTAGTCATCACCGCTGCCCTCTCCGCGATCAACGCCGACATTTTTGGTGCCGGACGGATGATGTACGGGCTGGCCCGGCAGGGCCAGGCACCGGCGTCGTTCGCCAAGGTCTCCCGAAACGGCGTGCCGTGGATGACCGTGGCGGCCATGGCCGTGGTGCTGCTGGCCGGGGTGGTGCTCAACGCACTGCTGCCCGAGTCCCTGTTCACCATCATCGCCTCGATTGCCACCTTCGCCACCGTGTGGGTATGGCTGATGATCCTGCTTTCGCACATCGCCATGAAACGGGAGATAGCCCGGCGGAACCTGCCGGCGTCGGAGTTCGGCGTGCCGTTCTGGCCGGTGGCCTCCTACGCCGCGCTGGCGTTCATGGTGTTCATTGTGGTGCTGCTCGGCATTATGCCGGGCACCCGGGTGGCGCTGATTGTCGGCGCCGTCTGGATTGCACTGCTCTTTGTCGCCTACCGCCTGTGGGTGCGCGGCGACGGGCGGGTGCGCGCCGAACTGGCCGACGAAACCGGGGTGGACCGGGAAGCACCCCTTCCCGGACGGGTCTAGTCAGCCCCAGTGGATGGCGGTGGCAATGATCGAGGCAATCAGCCCCGCCAGCGCCAGAATTCCGCCGAGCAGCCGGTTGGGCAGGTCCAGCCAGGACGGCCGGTTGGTCAGGAAGGTGTAAAGCCCTGTGCACAGGGCTATCAGTCCGGCCGAGCCGAGCAGTCCGGTGAAGCCTGTCGCCACCCCCTGGGCAATGATGAGCAGCAGCATCACCAGGCCCACCACCACAATGGTCCACCGTGATCCGCCCGTCGTGGTGCTGCGCCGTCCGGATGATGAGCTGCGTCCCGCGTAACCACTTGTCATGATCATCCCAACCGGGGCCGCCGTCCCGCCCAGCACGGAAAGCGGCGGTTGCCTCTTCGCGGAATACGGTACTCCGCTCACCCCGGGAAAAAGCTGGACGTCCCGTGTGAATCCGAGGCCGGACCCCGCTGCGGCAGGTGCACGGTGCGGAAGAGGACAAGCTGGAACGGACCGAGCCCCAGCGTGATGACGGGCCAGTCCAGTTTCACGGCGGACCGCAAAGCAGCCGGTCGCTCCCGTTGCCGGTCCCGGGCCGGCAGCCGTTCACGCCTTAGCCGCTGAAAGCCGTTGCGCCGCTCGGCGTCCTCGGTTCGTTGTCGGTGCTCCAGCCGGGCAAGTTCCAGCTCCATGAGTCCCATGCCTGCCACGCTAGGCACTCCCCCGGAAACTTCCCACGCCTTTGCGGACACCTCCGGTCCGCTGGTGTGAGCGGCCTTCCAGGACCCGCGTTGCGCCGGCACCAGGGTGCGGGTGGCCCGGCCGGAGCCGCAGGTTTATAGACTGAGGGGGTGCCTACCTCCGACGCCGCCGGCCGCTTCGCCCCCAGCCCCACCGGAGAGCTGCATGTGGGCAACCTGCGCACCGCCCTGCTGGCCTGGCTGTTCGCGCGCAGCACCGGGCGGCGGTTCCTGCTCCGGATGGAGGACCTGGACCGGGTCCGTTCCGGCGCCGAAGCAGCGCAGCTGCGTGACCTGGCCGCCGTCGGGCTGGACTGGGACGGCGGGATAGTCCGGCAGTCCGAACGCGGCAACCTCTACCTCGAAGCGATCAACCGGCTGCGCAGGGACGGACTGGTGTACGAGTGCTTCTGCACCCGCCGGGAAGTGGCGGAGGCTTCCTCCGCCCCGCATGCCCCGCCCGGTGCCTACCCCGGTACCTGCCGGAACCTCACCGAGGAACAGCGCGCGGTACGACGGCGTGAGCGGCCCGCGGCGCTGCGCCTGCGCGCGCAGGTGCCCGGGTTCACGGTGACCGATGAGCTGCACGGCGAGTACACCTCCGCCGTGGATGACCTGGTGCTGCTGCGCAATGACGGGGTGCCCTCCTACAACCTGGCCGTGGTGCTAGATGACGCCCTGCAGGGCATCGACCAGGTGGTGCGCGGAGATGACCTGCTCAGCTCCGCACCGCGGCAGGCCTACCTGGGCTCCCTGCTCGGGGCTCCCCCGGTGCGTTACGCGCATGTGCCGCTGGCCGTGAACACCGCCGGACAGCGGCTGGCCAAGCGCGACGGGGCGGTCACCCTTCCGGACCTTGCCGCCGCCGGTATTGACGCTGATGCCGCCCGGGAACTCATTCTGGGCTCACTGGGACTGCCCGGGACCCTGGACGCCGCACTGGCGCAGTTCGACCCGGCACGGATTCCGCGGGAGCCCTGGATTTTCGAGGCACGCAAAACCGCCTGACCGCCTAAAGCATTACGAGGAGCTGCACATGACACTGCCCCAGCCGGACCGCGTGGACGGGTACGTCGATCTGCGCTCCTACGCTGCCATCGGTGACGGACGCACCGTGGCACTGGTTGCCCTGGACGGATCGATCGACTGGTATCCCACGCCGGATCTGGATTCCACCCCGGCATTCGCCCGTCTGCTGGATGCGGCGAACGGCGGGCAGATAGAGCTGCGGCCCGCTGCGGATTTCACCGTGGAACGCTCCTACGTGGAGGGCACCAATGTCCTGGCCACCACCTTCTTCACGGACACCGGAAGCGTGCGGGTCACCGATTCGCTGAACACGGGGGTGGCCGGCCGGCTGCCGTGGGGTGAACTGGCACGGCGGATCGAGGGGCTCGACGGCGAGGTGGAGATGCGCTGGTCCGTTGCCCCGGGCAGCAGTTTCAATACCGCCTCCCCGTGGGTGCAGCATTCCGTGCACGGGCCCGTGCTGCAGGTGCAGGGCACCACCATGGCCGTCCGTGGCCGGGATATCGGCGAGGAGCAGGCCTCCGACCGGGACCTCAGCGGTACCTTCACCACCGGTGCCGGGTCACGTCACCTGCTGGCTGTGGTCTCCACCCATGAGGAACCGCTGCCGCTGCCGGACCTGGACACCATTGACGACGGCGTTGACCGCACCATCGCGAACTGGCAGGACTGGTCACGCGAGTTCCAGTACGACGGTCCGTGGGCGGACGCCGTCGAACGCAGTGCGCTGGCGCTGAAGCTGCTGCTGCACAGCCCCACCGGGGCCATTGCCGCCGCGGCCACCACGTCACTGCCCGAAAACGTGAACGGCGGAAAGAACTGGGACTACCGGTTCGCCTGGGTTCGCGACACGGCCTACACCCTGAACGCCATGATCCGCTTCGGGCTGCGCGAGGAAGTCCATGCGGCCGTCTCCGGGATGCTCAAAAGCGTGCGCGAACAGGGCACGGATTTGAAGGTCTTCACCCGGCTCAACGGCAGCCGCGCCGATGGCGCCGAGGTACTGGATTTGCCCGGCTGGCGGGGCATCGGGCCGGTGGTCAACGGCAACGACGCCGCCGCGCAGCTGCAGATGGGCGTCTTTGGGGACCTGTTCAACATTGTGCAGCTGTACGTGGATGCCGGCCATGTCCTTGATACCGGCACCGGCCGCTACCTGGCGGACCTGGCGGACCTGGCCTGCGATGTCTGGCAGCGCAAGGACTCCGGCATGTGGGAACTGGACGAGGAACGGCACTACACCACCTCCAAACTGGGGGCCTGGCATGCGCTCAGCTGCGCTTCCCACCTGGCGGACCTGGGCCAGATTCCCGGCACCCCCGAACGCTGGCGGGCCGAGATGGAACGGATCCGGAACTGGGTGGAGACCAACTGCTGGTCCGAGGAGCGCGGCAGCTACGTCTGGTATCCCGGCACCGACCAGCTGGACGCCTCCATCCTGCTGCACGCCATCAGCGGGTTCGACCGCGGGGAACGGATGAATTCCACGCTGGACGCACTGCGCGGCGAACTGGGCCGCGGACCGCTGCTCTACCGGTTCAGCGGCGCCGAGAAGGAGGAAGGAACGTTCGTCGCCTGTGCCTTCTGGATGGCCGCCGCCCTGGACTGCGTGGGCCGCCGGGACGAGGCCGCAGCGCTGATGGATGAGCTGGTGCCGCTGGCCAATGACGTGGGCCTGTACACCGAAATGATCGCCGAAGAGGACTCCTCATTCCTGGGCAATTTCCCGCAGGGACTGTCTCACCTGGCACTGATCACGGCTGCCCTGACACTGGGCGAGGACCGCGACTGACAGGTCTGGCAGGTTCGGCTAGGACTCGCAGCCGACGCCGTCGCCGTCCCGGTCAAACTTGGGATCCCAGCCGGGATCGCCGGTGCGGATGGGGGCGGCTCCGGCGGCCTTCACCGCTGAGCAGTTGGCATAAACGGGCGCTGCGTCACCGGCGAAGGGAGCAGTCCCGGGCCCGGGCTTGACGGCTGCCTCGGCCACGCCTGCCCCGGTCCCGGCAGCGACCGACGCGGACGCGGTTCCGGCACGCTCGGGCACCGGCTGGTCCGGGCAGCCGGCGAGCACGGTCGCGATGGCGTCATGCTCGGCCTGGGTCATCCACAGCCGGTATTCCGCCTTGACCGCAGTCTGCCGGGCCACGTATTCGCACCGGAAGGCCTTGTTCGCCGGCAGCCAGGTGGCGGCGTCGCCGTCGGACTTGGCGCCGTTGGCCGGACCGTCCGCGGCCATCAGGTTCAGCGGATCATTGGCGAACAGCCGCCGCTCCTCGGCGCTGAGCTGCTGCGCCCCCTTCTGCCAGGCGTCGGACAGTGCCACCACATGGTCAATCTGCACGGCGGTGCTGGTGGTGTTGCCGCGGACAAAACCGATGGTTGCCCCGGTGTACGGGTCCAGGAAGGTGCCGGACGCAACGACGCATTCCTTGGTGCCGTCCTTGTAGACCACGTCCACGAGGTCGCGGGCGAGGATGTCATTGCGGGTGTCGCAGCCGTTGCGGTCCGTGTCCGCCCAGGCCGGCCCGAACTGCTCACGGTCATAGCCCGTTTTCGGTGCACGGCCCTTGATCGGGATGCCGGCGAGCTGCTCGAGTGCCGTGCCGGCCGCGGCCGACGGTGCCGGCGTTTCGGCCGGTGCCGCGGCGGAATCCGCGGGCGTCTCCGTGACGGCGGGGGCTGCTGCTGCGGACGACGGCGCGGCGCCGGGAACACTCTCGGCAACAGGGGTGCAGGCGGCGGCGCCGAACAGGACCGCGGGCAGGGCAAGAAGGGACAGAACTTTGGTGCGTAGTGAAGTCATCGCCCTCAATTATCGGCCGCGCGTCCTGCGCTTCCGTTCAGGCGCGCCGCACAGGCCCGCCCGTGATGGAGACCGGGCAGCCTCTTCCAATCAGGTGGCCGTCCCGCGTAAGTTCGGATAACGAACCGTCGCAGGAGGGGCCATGCCAACAAATAAGAGCACCCGTGAAACACCGAAGGATGCCTCCCCTGATGGGCTGGGTGAAAACGGCCGGAAAGACGTACGGCGGGTTTCCGTTTCAGAGGACTATGTCGAGGAACTCGAAGAGATCCAGGAACTGAACCGCAAAGGCAAAAAGGTCAAGGTCAAGGCTGACGATGATGCCTGGCGGCAGAACTACCCCTATGACACCAAACTCAGCCGGCGCAGCTATGAGCGGCAGAAACGGCTGCTGCAGATTGAACTGCTGAAGATGCAGCTCTGGGTGAAGGAAACCGGCCAGAAAATGCTGTTGATTTTCGAGGGCCGGGACGCCGCAGGCAAGGGCGGTGCCATCAAGCGCTTCAATGAGCATTTGAATCCCCGCGGCGCCCGCGTCGTGGCCCTGGAGAAACCCACTGCTGAGGAACAGACGCAGTGGTACTTCCAGCGGTATATCCGCACCCTGCCCAGCGGCGGGGAGATCGTGATGATGGACCGGTCCTGGTACAACCGGTCCGGTGTGGAACGGGTGATGGGGTACTGCACGCCGGCGCAGTATCTGGAGTTCATGCGTGAGGTGCCCGAGTTGGAACGCATGCTGGTCAACTCCGGCACGCTGCTGCACAAGCTGTGGTTCTCCGTGGGACGCGAGGAGCAGCTGGCCCGGTTCGCCGCCCGCGAGACGGACCCCGTGAAACAGTGGAAGCTCTCCCCTACCGATCTGGCCAGCCTGGATAAGTGGGATGCCTACACCGAGGCCAAGGAAGCCATGTTCTTCTACACCGACACCGGGGACGCCCCCTGGACGGTGGTGAAGTCGAATGATAAAAAACGTGCCCGGCTCGAAGCCATGCGCTATGTACTCAGCACCGTGGATTATCCGAACAAGGACACCTCCATTGCCCACGAACCGGACCCGCTGATAGTGGGACGGGCCGCCAACCACTTCGAAGAGGACGAGCAGTCACACGGCAGTTTCCCCGTGGTCCGGCCACAGGGCAACGCCGGCGCCTCGAGCTCGTAAGTTCCCTCCGCACGCTCTGCCCGTAAGAAGGCGTGCCTGCGGCTTCCCTCAGCGGGTGGCCAACCAGCCGTCCAGGTCCAGCGCACCGCCGGCCAGCGTGTTGGTTGCCTCGAAGTCCCCCTGATAGGCAGGCAGCTCACCGAACCAGCGGAACATCGCCTGCGAGTCAGCCTGTCCCTCCAGCGACTCCAGGGGAAGCGCCTCATACCGTCCGGGCCGGCCGGCGGTGGCACCGAGCACATTCGCTATCTCGCTTCCGGTCAGTTCGTCTCCGGCGATGCCTAGCGCGCCGCCGGGTACCGCTGACGGGTCCAGCAGCGCCGCAGCGGCCACCCGGCCGACGTCGCGCACGGCCACCATCTGCAGCGGAATCCCGTCCGGCAGGGGCATCCGCAGCACCGTTTCCCCGTCCTCTACTGTGGAAAGATACGGCAGGTTCTCCATAAAAAAGACCGGACGAACCACGGTGAGCCCCACGGGCAGCTCCCGCAGGTATTGCTCGGCGTCGTACTTGCTGTCGAAGTGCGGCACGCTGCTGTTCCGTTCGGCGCCGTCCACGGAACTGAAGACCAGGCGCCGGACGCCGGCCTCCACGGCGGCATCACCGAGCGCCTTGGCCATGGGCGGCTCCCCGGCCGGACCGGCGGGAGTGTTCATGGTGGTCATAAACCACAGTGCGTCCAAACCCTCCATGGCCGGACGGAGCGTCTCCGGGCGGTCCAGGTCCGCCAGGACCACCTCGGCGCCGCGTGCTTCCAGGTCCCTGGCCTGCTGAGAATCCGTCCGCCGCACAAGGGCGCGGACCCGGGCACCCTGCTCCAGCAGGGCCTCGGCGGTCGCTGAACCCTGTTTCCCTGTGGCGGCGAAAACGCCGTAAAGCTCAGTGCTGTTAGCGGACATGGGAATTGCTCCTTCTCGAGCCGAAATTGTCCGGTCACGCTATGACTGCGCGGGGGAATGCACAACCGTTTTACGCGTCCGGCGGAGCGGGAATAAACCATCAAAATAAGTGCATGCCGAATTTGATATTCCGCAGCCGCCCGGAACGTCCGGAGCGCAGGAAAGAACCCAATGCATAGAATGATCTGGTGATTCGAATCCCGGCCGCCGCATGACGTCAAGGCTGCATAACCTCGTCATTGAATCCGTGGGCACCCGGATTATTTCCGGCGACCTCGCGGCCGGTGACACCATGCACTCCGAGCACCTCGAGACCGAGCTGCAGGTGTCCCGTTCCGTAGCCCGTGAAGCCGTGCGCGTGCTGCAGTCCCTGGGCCTGGTGGAAAGCGTCAAGCGCGTCGGCATCCGGGTCCTGCCCGAAACCAGCTGGAATGTCTTTGACCCCTCCGTGATCCGCTGGCGGCTGGCCGCGGCCGGCAAGGGGGCCCAGCTGCGCTCACTTACGGAGCTGCGCTCCGCCGTCGAACCCGCCGCCGCGGAACTCGCCGCCCGGCATGCCCCCTCCGATCTCGGCGCCGAGCTGATGGCCGTCGCCGCCAAGATGCGTTCCGTGGGACGCGCCGGAGACCTGCAGCAGTTCCTGGACCTGGACATCCACTATCACGGGCTGGTGCTCGCAGCTTCGGGCAATGAGATGTTTGCCCGGATGCAGTCGATGATCGCCGAAGTGCTGCGTGGCCGGACCGACTACGGGCTGATGCCCGAGCGCCCGCATGAGGAGGCCCTGCAGCTGCACATGGACGTTGCCGACGCGATATCGGGGGGCGACCCCGAGGCCGCCCGCAGTGCCATGGACAAGATCATGCGCCGCACCATGGAGGAAGTTGGCAGTGTCTGGGCCGACGAACCGCGGATTTTTACGCAGCTGCCCTAGGATGATCCGGTGATAGCGCATGAGGTTGGGCAGGGCAGGCCGCTGGTTCTGGTGCACGGGTTCGAGCTGGACCACCGCAGCATGCTGCCCCTGGACGCCTCACTGGCCGAGGGCCCGTGGCGGCGCATCTACCTCGACCTGCCGTGGACCGCGCAGGCGGTTCCCGGATCCGTTGCGAGCGCCCAGGAGGTGGCCGACGGCGTCGTCAACGAACTTCGGCAGCTGCTGGGTGAGGAGCCGTTCGCGATCATCGGACATTCCTTCGGCGGCATGATTGCCCGCCATGTGGCCCACACGATGCGCAGCCAGGTGCTCGGGCTCGCCACGCTCGGGGCCGTCTTCACTGCCGACCACAACGAGCGGGTACTCCCCGCACCCGCCGTCATCCGTGCGGATCTTCCCGAGCAGGTGGTCGACGGCGATTTCCTGGGTATTGCCGTGATCCAGACTCCGGACACGCTTGCCGCGTTCAACGAGTTTGTCCTTCCCGGCCTGCGCGGAACGGATCCGCAGGTGACCGAACGGATTGCCGCGGACTACGCGCTGCAGCGGGAACCGGAGCAAGCGTATCCGGAACCGTTCGAGGCGCCGTCGCTGCATATCTTCGGACGGCAGGACCACGTCACCGGGTATGAGGACGGCCTGGCGCTGCGGGATCACTATGTGCGCGGGACCTTTGCCGTGCTCGACGCCGCAGGCCACCACCTTTACATGGAGCGCCCCGCAGTGGTTTCGGCGCTCGTAAATGACTGGCTGGCCAGCATCGCGGCACCCTCGCCCGCTCTGCCCCGCTAGCCCCCTACCCGGCGGCGGAAGCCCGGTACTCGTCCGCCAGCATGCCCAGCAGCACCTGGTCGTGGAAGGCTCCGCGGTGGAACACCGCGGCTCGGCGGCGGCCCTCTTCAGCGAATCCCAGTGACGTGTAGAGGTGCAGCGCCCGATGGTTGTAGGACCAGGTCTGCAGTTCCGCTTTGTGCGCCCCCATTTCCTCGAACACAATCCGCAGGCCCAGCCGCAGCGCTTCCCGGCCTATGCCCTGGTCCTGGAATTCCGGGCCGATGATGATCGCCACGGTGGCAATCCGCTCGGGCACCGCGATGCCCCAGACGCTGATATGCCCCACCAGCCGCTCGGCAGGGTTCACAATGCTGTAGCCGAATCCTGAGGGTGACTCGTTTTTGCTCCAGGTCCGGAACATGGCTGCTGCGGATTCCTCCGGCCGTGCAACCACCCGGTTTTGCTGCAGGATGGTCTGAGCCGGGTCATTCCACCACTCGGCGAGGTGCCGCAGGTCCTGCTCCCGCAGTTCACGGAAGCGGACCCGCTCGCCCGTGAGCAGAGAGGCGGACCAGTCCTGCAGATCGCTGATGTTATTCACGCGGCGATCCTAACCCGGCCCGCCGGGGTTTGCAGCGGTCCATCGTTGGAAAGCCGCTACGAGCGGTTTGGCCGAGAACCCATGGGCGAAAACGCTCAGTCCCACGGTCACGGCCACAGTGGTGATAAGCGTGGTCGCTTCCGGGGTTCCGCGCTCAAAGGCCAACAGCCCGAACACCACCGAGGCCAGTCCTCTCGGGCCAAACCAGCCGATAAAGGCCCTGGTCTGCCAGGGGGCCCCACTGCCCAGCAGTGCGACGGCGACCGGCAGCATCCGGATAACGGTGAGACTCAGCACGGCGTAGGCAATCACCTGCCAGGTAATGTGCGGCAGTGCGGCCAGAATTGCAACGGCACCGAAGATCATCCAGGTTGCCGCCGCCAGCACCTGCCCCGTTTCCGCGGTGAAGCGGGTGGGCGCCACGATCCCGGGGCCGGAGGCCAGACGGAACGCCATACCGCCCACAAACGCCGCGATGAAGGCACTGCCACCGAGGGATACCGCTGCCGCATACGCGCCCAGGGCAACGGCCAGGCTAAACGGCTGGCGCCATTCGGGCTGAATCCTCTCCGCCGCAGCCCGCAGCAGGTACCCGCCAGCGGCTCCCACCCCAACCCCGGCCAGCAGGCCCCACCCGAGTTGCCCGGCAATGGCGGCCGCGACTGCCGAGGGGAGGCTGCCCTCCAGCGGTGCCATGGTGATGTCCAGGGCCACCAGGAAGAAGGGCACGGCAATACCGTCGTTCAGGCCGCTCTCCACGGTCAGTGCCTGGCGTACCGGGCCCGGCACGGCCGGGTCTTCGACCACGCGCTGGCCCAGCGCCGCATCGGTGGCGCAGAGCATCGCGGACAGGAGGAAGACGCTGGCGAGCGGAAGCTCCGGGAAGAGGAGAAATCCTGCCCCGAACCCAAGCACGAGGGTCAGCGGGAGGCCAATGAGCAGTAACCGACCCGGCCAGCCAAGACTGTGCCTCAGGACGCCAAGATCCAGCCGTGCGGCGTCGGTAAAGAGAAGGAAGACCAGGGCCAGTTCTGCCAGCCGCTCAACCGTGTGGCCTTCCACGTGGGCCGATCCGCCGAGCGTCGCGCCCAGGATGGTCCCGGCGAGCACGAACACCATCGCGCTGGTCACGCCGTGCCGGCTCAATGGCGACGAAAAGGCGCTGTAGGCCAGCATTACCGCGGCTGCGAGCAATAGCGGGGCCATCCTGTCCTCCGTAGCTGTTGGATCAGGCGTTCACGGGGCGGGGGCGGTCGGGCCTGCCCCGTACTCACCTTCCGGGATGCGTGCACCGTGAGGGTCGAGGGCGGAGGTTTGGGCTCACCGCTGGCCTAAGGAAGATCGCCGGCGGTAACCTGACCCCGCAGGGCCTGACCGAGGGAAGCAGCGAACTGCTGCAGAGAGGCCGCGGACCATGGGAAGCACCCAAACCACCCGTCCCACTGTCGCGGAGCGGGCGGCAGCAGGCAAGGACCTCCGACAATCGACTTCCGTTTCCGCCCATCAGGGGTGGGGGCCTGCATCGGGCCGCCCGGACCCGGTGACGCTCATCGAGGCACAAAACCGCACCCGCGATCCGGATCTGGTGCCGGTGCGGCACGGCCGGATGCTCGCTTCGCCGTTCACCTTCTACCGCGGCACGGCCAAGGTCATGGCCGCCGATCTCAGGGATATGCCGCGCGCGGGCCTGACGGTCCAGCTGTGCGGGGACGCGCACCTGTCCAATTTCGGGGTCTTCGCCTCACCGGAACGGGCGCTGATGTTCGACCTGAACGATTTCGACGAGACACTTCCGGGTCCGTTTGAATATGACGTTCTGCGGCTGGCCGCGAGTTTCACCATCGCAGCCCGGAACAACGGCTTCTCCACGGAAGAGACCCGGACGGTCACCGGGGCCGCGGTTCGGTCCTATCGGGAAGCAATGCAGGACTTCGCGCACATGGACACCATGGACATTTGGTACGCCCATCTGGCGGAGCAGGACGTTGCGGAAACCATCCGGCGCGCAGCGGAGTCCGGCAAGGGCAAGGCAGACAAGAAGGCCGCCAAACACGTCAAAAGGACGGCCAAGGAGACAGCCCGGAAGGCCCGTTCCCGGGACAGCCTGCATGCACTGTCAAAGCTGGCCGAAGAGGTAGACGGGTCATACCGGATTCTTAGCCGGCCGCCCATCATCGTTCCCCTGAGGGAGCTCGAAGTTTCATGGGGGTTGACGGCCGAGGAAATGGAAACAGCCATCCGGGACCAGCTCCGGTCCTACCGGGCCAGCCTGCAGGAAGATCGGCGCCAGCTCCTTGAGCGCTTCGAGGTGGTCGACGTCGCCCGCAAGGCGGTGGGAGTCGGCAGCGTGGGTACCCGGAGCTTCATCGTGTTGTTGCAGGGCCGCGATGCCGGTGATCCGCTGTTCCTGCAGGTCAAGGAAGCCACCCGCTCCGTCCTGGAGGACCACCTCCCCAAAAGCAAGTACCGGCAGCCGGGCGCCCGGGTGGTGCAGGGCCAACGCATAATCCAGGCGGCAAGCGATATTTTCCTGGGCTGGACCAGGGGCGTACAGGACAACCGCTACCTCTACTGGCGCCAGCTGAGGGATATGAAGGGTTCCATAGCCGTTGAGGCGATGAAGCCCTACGGTATGGAGCTTTATGCCCGGATCTGCGGTTGGACCCTGGCGCGGGCGCATGCCCGGTCCGGGGACCCCGTTGCGATTTCCGCTTATTTGGGCAAAAGCGATAAGTTCGACAACTCGGTGGCCGGCTTCTGCGAACGGTACGCCGACCAAAACGAGCAGGATTACTCCGCTTTCGCTGCGGCAGTGCGCTCGGGCCGGCTGCGTGCGGTTGAAGGGGTGTAGCACCGATCCTGGCTCCGCTGAACGAAAAGGGCGGACGGGCCTTCCGGCCTGTCCGCCCTTTGCATGTCCTGCGGTTAGAACCCGGAGGCCACCAGGTAGATCACCAGCGCGAAGGCGAAGCCGACGACGCCGATCAGCGCCTGGCCCACGGTCCACGTCTTCAGCGTGGTCTTGGTATCCATCTGGAAGAAGCGGCTGACCAGCCAGAAGCCTGAGTCATTGACGTGTCCTGCGAAGACCGATCCGCCCGCCAGTGCCAGCACAATGGCCACCACCTGCACGGCATTGAAGTCGGGGCTGTCCATCACCACGGGCTGGACCAGCGCCGCGGCGGTGGTCAGCGCCACTGTGGCCGAGCCCTGCGCCAGCCGCACAATGGCGGCGATCAGGAAGCCGGCCACAATGACCGGAAGTCCGATGGCGTCCAGCGATTCGGCAATGGCGTTGCCGATTCCGGAGGCGCGCAGCACCCCGCCGAACATTCCGCCGGCACCGGTGATCAGGATGATGGAGCAGACCGGGCCCAGGGCGCTGTCCACCACCGTTTCAATGAGGGTTCCTTTTTTGCCCTGGCGGCGGCCCAGCAGCCACATGGCAAGGAACACCGTGATCAGCAGGGCCACGGGGGTTTCGCCCAGGGTCCGCAGGATCTGCACCCAGCCGTCCTCCAGGGAGACCACTTCGGCAGTGGCCAGCATGTTCAGGCCGGTGTTCAGGAAGATCAGGAAGAAGGGAAGCATCAGCAGGGTCACGATGGTGCCCAGCTTCGGAGCGGACCGGAACTCGGATTCCGCCGAGCCGGTGGGTGCGTCCAGGATGGACGGGACCGGGAGGACAAACTTCTTGCCCAGGAAGGTGCCGAACAGGTAACCGGCCAGGTACCAGGTGGGAATGGCAACCAGCAGGCCGAAGATCAGGACGAGCCCGACGTCGGCGCCCAGCAGGCCCGTGGCAGCCACGGGGCCGGGGTGCGGCGGCACAAAAACGTGCATCACGGAGAACGCGGCGGCAGCCGGGAAACCGTAGGTCAGCAGTGAGCCGCCCATCCGGCGGGCAACGGTGAAGATGATCGGCAGCATGACCACCAGGCCGGCGTCAAAGAAGATCGGGAAGCCGAACATCAGCGACGCGATGGACAGGGCCAGCGAGGCCCGCTTCTGGCCGAACTTGTTGATCAGCGCGTTGGTGAGGACCTCGGCACCGCCGGAGACCTCGAGCATCCGCCCGAGCATGGCGCCCAGGCCCACCAGCAGGGCAACGCTGCCCAGCGTGGAGCCGAACCCGGACGTTAGTGTGGGCACAATTCCCGAGGCCGGGATTCCGGTGGCGACGGCGGTCAGCAGGCTGACCGTGATCAGTGACAGGAAGGCATGAATGCGGAACTTCATGATCATCACCAGCAGCAGCGCAATGGCGGCCACGGCGATGAGGAGCAGGCCGGGAGTACTCAACGTCCAGTTGAGCTCTAGATCGGTCATCGTTGTCCTATCTGGATAAAACGGTTGGTTAGGGGGAGGGAAGTCAGCGGCTGGTGAGCGCGGTTGCCACGACGGCGGCAATTTCCTCGGGCGTGAGGTTGATGTCCACCGGGATGCCTGCTTCATCAGCTTCCAGCGGTTCCAGTGTTTCGAACTGGGAATCGAGCAGCGCAGGAGGCATGTATTCGTGGTTCCGGTGCGAGAGGCGTTCGGCGATCAGGCCGCGGTTCCCGGCAAGGTGCACAAACCGCGTCCGGGGCGCGAAGGAGCGGATCAGGTCCCGGTACCGGCGTTTCAGGGCCGAGCAGGCGATGACGGTGGATTGTCCGCGGCTGAGTCCCTCGGCCAGGGCGGTACCGATGGCTGCCAGCCAGGGTTCGCGGTCAGCGTCCGTCAGCGGGTGGCCGGAGGCCATCTTTGCCTTGTTACTGAGCGGATGCAGATCATCCCCGTCGATGAAGGGCAGGGACAGCGCTTCTGCAATGGCGCGTCCGGAGGTGGATTTCCCACACCCCTGCACCCCCATCACGATCAGCGGGGGAACACCCGGGTTTGCCGACGACATGACAATAGACTCCTCAGACGCGTCATTACATCTGACTTGTGTGACCGAAGCGACAATAAATCAGATTTATCTTCCCAAAAGATAGCACGACTGAATGGCCGGCGACGGCGCCGCCTAGTCTGCGGGCTCCCCCGGTGCGAGCGTGGAGTCCATGAGTGTGGTCGGAGTGGCAGTTGCCCTCGTCGTCGGCGCCGTGGTGGGCCTGACCGGGGCGGGCGGTGCCATCATTGCCGTACCGGCGCTCGTATACCTGGTGGGCCTGGACCCGGAGGATGCCGTTCCCACCTCGCTGATTGTGGTGGGACTGTCGTCGCTGGCGGGCCTGCTCCCCCGCCGGCATGTTGGCATCAACTGGCGCCTGGTGGCCGTTCTTGGTGCGGCGGGGATTCCTGCATCATGGGCCGGCGCCGCCGTTGCTGAACGCCTGGATCCGGACGTCCTGATGCTGTTCTTCGCCGGGATGATGGTGCTTGCCGCCGTCCGAATGCTGCTGGCCAGCCGCGTCGGGGCGGCGGCGCGGACCGCCCGCCCTCCGGGGGAAAGCCCGGCGGGAGAAAGCCCGGAAGCGGCCATCCGCGGGATGCTCGTCCGCGGGCTCACCGTCGGCCTGGTGGTCGGTTTCCTCACCGGGATGCTGGGGGTCGGCGGCGGTTTCCTGCTCATTCCAGCCCTCACGCTGATTCTGCGGGTGGGTATGCAGCAGGCGGTGGGAATCTCGCTGGCGGTAATCGCCATCAACTCGGCTTCGGGGTTTGCCGCCCATCTGCCGGGCCTGACCATGGACTGGGCATTGACGTTGTCCTTTGCCGCCGTGGCGGTCATCGCTTCCCTGGCAGCGGGGCGCTTGTCCCGGCGGCTGAATGAGCGAGTAGTCAGCCGCGCGTTCGCAGTGCTGATTCTGCTGGTGGCTGCCTGGGTGGCCGCCTCCAGCCTGCCGTCCGTCATCTCCGGGCGGGCCCTCTGAACAATGCAGAAGACTTAGCACGCAGATCACGCCATTGTGATCCGCGTTACCCACCATCCTAGGCATGGCCCCCCGGTGGTCACCAAATCCGCCCGCCGGAGCCGGCCGCATAAACGGTCGGTGCTGCGTGAGACGATAAAACCATGCCTGAAACCCCTCCGCTCGTCGACGTCACCGACGTCATCCGCGTGGTGGGCGGCTCCGCGTTCCAGCGCGGACAGACCTACTCGCGGGGCGGGGCCGTGGAGTCCCTGGAATGGGATCCGGCCGGTGAAGTGCTGCGCGCGCAGGTCCGCGGCAGCGCGGCGGCACCCTACCGGACCCTGCTGCAGCTGAGTGCCAAACGGCAGGGCGACTACCGGCTGCTGGACAACCACTGCAGCTGTCCCCTGGGCTTTGACTGCAAGCACGTGGCAGCGGCGGCCCTGCAGAGCAATGCCGAGCATCTGCGCGCCCGGCAGGAGCTCTCCGCCCCGGTATCAAGGCCCACGGTGCCGGCCTGGCAGCAGTCCCTGCAGACCCTGATTGATGCGGACCTGGCGGATGGCACCAAGGCCGTGGAAACCACCCCCCTGGCCCTCCAGTTTGAACTGCGCAATATCGTGGCTGCGGCCACCCGGTGGGGCGCGCCCACCCCGCGCAGCCAGCACCGGGCCACTCCCTTCCGCCTGGGGGTCCGCCCTGTGGTGCGCAATACCAAGGGCAACTGGGTGAAGAACAACCTGGCCTGGAGCAACATCAGCTACCAGACATACGGGCTGCGGCTGGATCCGGACCAGCACCGCTGGTTCTCCCAGTTCCCGGCACTGCACCGCTCCAACGGGGTGAGCTATTTCGGGCAAAACGACTCCTGGCTGTACCTGGACGATTTCGCCAATCCGCTGCTCTGGCAGCTGCTGGAGGAAGCCAGCCGCCTGGGTATCCCGTTTGTCGGCAGCAAAAAAGACGCCCAGGTCCGCGTAGGGAAACTCGCCACCCTCTCACTGGACGTCCGCGCCGCCGGCGTGGAAACCCCGGCGCCCCTGCAGCTGTTGCCGACGCTGGAAATCGACGGCAGCGTGGTCCCCGTGGAGGATGCCGGCATTATTGGCAGTCACGGCATTTACCTGCGTTCCCCGCAGAACACCATCACCCTGGCACCGACTGCCAAAACCCTTACGGAACAGGACAAGGGCCTGCTGCTGCAGGGCGCTCCGGTGATGGTGCCCCGGGCGGACGCCGGGGTGTTCCTCGAAAAGTTCTATCCGCGGCTGCGCCAGGTGCTGCCGGTGACCAGCAGCGACGAATCGGTCGAGTTCCCGGAAATCTCCCCGCCCGTCCTGGTCCTCACCGCCGCCTTCGGCGCCGAGGATCAGCTGGCCCTGCGCTGGGAGTGGGAATACCGCCACGGCAGCACCGTGACCCGGCTGCCGCTGACGGGCAGGTCCCCCGGCACGTCCGACGACGCCGACACCTCCTACCGGGACGTTCCCGCCGAAGGTGCGCTGCTGGCCGCAGCTGGAAAGGCGCTGTCCGCCGTGCCGCGGAACCGGACACTGCACGGCATTGAGGCCGCCGAGTTCACTGAGCACCTGCTGCCGGTGCTGGAGGGGACCGAAGGCCTGCGGGTGGAAATACAGGGCGAGCGGCCCGACTACCGCGAACTGCTTGAAGCACCCAAGCTGAAGATCACCACGGTGGAAACCGAACGCCGCGACTGGTTCGATCTGGCGGTGATGGTCACGGTAGAGGGCCGTCTGGTCCCGTTTGCTGACATCTTCAAGGCCATCGCCCAGGGCAAGACCAAGCTGCTGCTGGTGGACCGCACCTACCTGTCACTGGACCGTCCGGAGTTTGAGCACCTCCATGCCCTGATCAATGAGGCGCAGGGGCTGCAGGAGTGGGACACCGGGGAACTGAGCATCAGCCGGTACCAGGCCGGGCTGTGGTCCGAGCTGGAGGAGCTGGCGGAGGAAACCGAGGAAGCCGTTGCCTGGCGGGAATCGGTCTCCGCCCTGCTGGACCTGGAATCCGTAGAGCCGGTGCCGCTGCCGGCCGGGCTGCAGGCCAACCTCCGGCCGTACCAGCACGAGGGGTACAACTGGCTGGCTTTCCTTTGGGACCACGGGCTTGGCGGCATCCTCGCCGATGACATGGGCCTGGGTAAAACCCTGCAGACGCTGGCCCTGCTGGCCCACGCCCGCGAAAAGCAGGCCGGCCAGGACCGAAACCCCGGGCAGTCCCCCGGCGCCCCGGAGCCCCGGCCTTTCCTGGTGGTGGCCCCCACGTCCGTGGTGCCGAACTGGGGATCCGAAGCGGCCCGCTTCACTCCCGGCCTCAAGGTAGTGACCATCGGAGACACCACAGCCAAGTCCAAGGTGCCGCTGGCCGAAGTGGTGGCCGGCGCCGACGTCGTCATTACCTCCTACGCCGTGTTCCGGCTGGACTTCGCCTCCTATCGGAAACTGGACTGGGACGGGCTGATCCTGGACGAGGCCCAGTTTGTGAAAAACCGGGTAACCCGCGTGCATCAGTGCGCCCGCGACCTGCCGGCTCCCTTCAAACTGGCCATCACCGGCACCCCGATGGAAAACAACCTGATGGAGCTCTGGGGGCTCTTTGCCATTGTGGCGCCGGGGCTGTTCCCCTCCGCCCGGAAGTTTGCCGATGAGTACCAGCGGCCGATCGAGCGCGGCGACAGCCCGGACCTGCTTGCCCGGCTGCGCCGGCGTATCCGGCCCCTGCTGATGCGCCGGACCAAGGAAGCCGTGGCCAAGGACCTGCCGGAGAAACAGGAACAGGTCCTGGAAGTGGAGCTGCACCCCAAGCACCGCAAAATCTATGAAACGCATCTGCAGCGGGAACGCCAAAAGCTGATGGGCCTGATCCAGGATATGGACCGCAACCGGATGATCGTGTTCCGGTCCCTGACGTTGCTGCGCATGCTCAGCCTCGACGCCTCCCTGGTCGAGGAAGAACACGAGGGCGTGCCCTCGGCCAAACTCGACGTCCTCTTTGAACAGCTGGAGGACATCACCGCCGAGGGCCACCGGGCACTGATCTTCAGCCAGTTCACCTCCTTCCTGAAAAAGGCAGCGGACCGGCTGGACGAGCAGGGCATCAAGTATGCCTACCTGGACGGCTCCACCCGCAACCGTGCGGAGGTGATTGCCTCCTTCAAGGACGGCGTGGTGCCTGTATTCCTGATCAGCCTGAAGGCCGGCGGCTTCGGCCTGAACCTGACCGAGGCGGACTACGTCTTCCTGCTGGACCCGTGGTGGAACCCCGCAGCGGAATCCCAGGCCGTGGACCGCACGCACCGGATCGGGCAGAAGAACAACGTGATGGTCTACCGCATGGTGGCCCGGGACACCATCGAAGAGAAGGTCATGGCGCTGAAGGAACAGAAGGCCAAACTCTTCAGTTCCGTCATGGACGACGACGCCGTCTTCAGTTCCGCCCTGACCGCTGAGGACATCCGGGCACTGCTGCAATAACTGCCGCGTGAAATAGGGCACGCCACCGGTCCGTGAAGCCCGTGGAACAGCGGCTTCCGCGCACCCCCGCTTTTTCTACGGAGTGTAGAAAAAGCTACCGTGGAACTAGGCCTGTTGGCTGCCCTGCGGCTCCGGGCCCCGGTACCACGTGGCAAGGAAAGGTAATGAGCGTCCGGGAATCTACCCTGACCCGACCGGTGGAAGCACCGCCGAGGGATGAAGATGATCTGGTGCACGTGTTCTGCACCCCGTGTAAACAGCAGGCTTTGCGCCGCGCCCGCCGGCCCGTGCCGTATTGCGGCAAGCACATGCCAAACCGTCCGCTGCGCGATGACACCGGACAGCTCCCCGTCTGTATTGTCTGCATGGAACTGGCCAGGTCCGCACCCTGTCCGCGCTGCGGTACGCGGGCGCGGCTGGACTAGGCGCAATGCCGAAGGCCCAAGGGTTCCCGGCAGGGTGTTTGATTTGTACAGTGGAGTGATGGCGACTCAGGAGCGGCCCATTGGATTCTGGCTCAAACTCGTAGACCAGCTGGTTGATGACCAGTTCGGTGCCAGCTTTGAGGAGCATGGGGTTACCCGCCGGCAATGGCAGATGATGAACCTCCTGGTGGAGGGCCCTGCCTCACAGAAACAGCTGGCGGACGGGCTGCGGCCGTTTTTCCCCGCGGTGGAAACCGGTACCTCCGAGGAGCTCATTGAGGAACTGCGCGAATCGGGGTGGGTGGCCCTGGACGCGGAGCAGTATCAGCTCACCGATCTGGGCCGGCGCAGCCTGGAAAACCTCCGCGGGGCAGTGGACCGCATCCGCGGCCTGATGACCGAAGAGATTACCGAAGAAGAATATGCCGCCCTGCTGACGGTGCTGCAGCGGATGGCGCGCAATCTCGGATGGGACGGCGACGTCGCCTCCGGACCGGCCGTGGATACCTAAACCCGGGCCGGGGAGGGGCCCGCCTGCATGGGCTCAGTAGCCTGCCTGCGCGTCCACCAAACCTTCCAGCGGCGCTCCGACCGCCAGATTGTGCACGTTGTTCCGCACCCGCCGGGCAAAGTGCGGCCGGATCATGTCCTGTGTTTCACCGCTGTGCGGGGTTATCAGCGCCCTGGGCTCGGACCACAGCGGGTGGCCGTCCGGCAGGGGCTGCGGATCGGTGACATCCAGGGCCGCTCCGGCCAGGCGGTCCTGGGCCAGGGCGGCGACCAGCGCATCCGTATCCACCAACGGGCCGCGGGCAATGTTGATCAGGAATGCCTCGGGAGGAAGCAGTGCCAGGCGCCGTGCATCGATCAGATGCTTCGTGGCAGCCGTCATGGGTGCTGCCAGAATCAGGACCTCCGTGCCGGGCAGCACGCCGTCCAACCCGGCGTCGGTGACGGTTCTTTCCGCCCCCGGCACGGGCCGGTCATGGGCACGCACCATGGTGACGTGGTCGGTGAAGGCTGAGACCAGGCGCAGGATCTCCCGACCCACTCCCCCGGCTCCGACAACGGTTACATTCTTCCCGTGCAGTGAAACGCCCTGCGGACTCCCCCAGGACCGTGCCCGTGCAAAGGTGTCCACCGAGCGAAGTACTGCCAGGGTCAATGCCAGGGCGAATTCACCCACCGGCTGCGCAAAGGCGCCTTTGCCACTGGTCCATTGGCGGTCCGGGGTGCGCAGGATCAGGTCCTCATATGCGTCCACACCTGCCAGCGGCAGTTGGATCCAGCTCAGGTGCGGATACTGCAGCAGTACGGTTTCCAGCGCATCCCGGGAGAGGCCGCCTGTAAGGATCAGTCCGAGAGTGCTCGGGGAAAGCGGTTCAACCACGCCCCCGCCGGCGTGCACCGCCTGAAGCGCGTAGTCACTGGCCTGAGGCAGGATTGCAACGCTCGGTTCCATGAACGGTCCCCGTTCGAAGTGAGCTGGCAGTCCCAAAAGTATAGGGTCCGCGGGTCCGGCCGGGCAGGGTCCCGGCCGGATTGGCCCCCGCGGACGCTACTTGCGCTGCGTCTGGGCCAGCAGCTCTTCGAACGGCAGTGACGTTTCAGCAAGCTTCTGCGGCGCCGCGCCCGCCCGCGGCCGTGGAGCGGGAGCATCCCCCATCAGGGCAACCAGCTCGCCGGCAGCACGGCGGACCCGCTGATCCAGGGAACCGGTGCCGGTTTCGCCTTCTCCCCAGTCGCCGGGAGCAGCGTAAACAGCGGTGGGGGCCGTCCGTGCGCGCAGGTAGCTGAACATGGGGCGCATGGAATAGTCCAGCACCATGGAATGGCGGGCACTTCCGCCGGTGGCGCCGATCAGTACGGGCTTGCCGTCAAGGGACGAATTATCGATGACGTCAAAGAAGGATTTGAACAGGCCGCTCATGGAGGCGGTGAAGACCGGAGAGACGGCAATCAGGGCATCGGCGGCAACCAGCTCGTTGATGGCCGCTTCCAATCGCGGAGGCGCATAGCCGGTGACCATGGAGTTGGCAATGTCCACGGCGTATTCCCGCAGCTCGAAGGTGCTGACAGATGCGCTCAGTCCGCCGGCTTCGATTTCCATCCGCGCTGCCGCTGCCAGAGCATCGGCCAGCATCCGCGAGGACGAGGGAACGCCCAGCCCGCCCGAAACCACCACTAGCCTGCGATCAGTCATCCGATTCTCCTTTTCATGCGTTTGCATACAGTGGGGAACGGCCGCGGACACACCCTTTATTCCCGCTCTTTCCGCACCCGGCAGCCAGCACCACCGCGTGACCTGCCCGCACATCCTCCATTCGGTGGAGCCCGGTTTCGGAAGCCGGGCAAAAACCCCGGGAATATCCACCGTTATGGGGACCCATTGGGGCTTTGACTTGGCTAGGCTGGGCAGGA
Organism: Arthrobacter zhangbolii; assembly: GCF_022869865.1. Lineage (NCBI taxonomy): Bacteria > Bacillati > Actinomycetota > Actinomycetes > Micrococcales > Micrococcaceae > Arthrobacter > Arthrobacter zhangbolii. Next base: position 675,611 of record NZ_CP094984.1, on the reverse strand, counting down.
CATCGTTTGGGTCTTCACTGATAGTCATTCATTATTCGTGTGAAACAAAAGGGGAAAATTACTATGAGCACGCCTAATTACAACTACGGCGCGTACAGCGGCGGAGAATCCGCCCCTGTAGCCAACGAGCCGCAGCGGCCCTCGGCCGTGGAGCGCGGCTTCTGGCTGCTGATCGCCTCGGCTGTTGCGAGCCTCATCGGTCTGGTTCTGTCCGTGGCTACCCTGACCTCCGATGCAGGCCGCGCTGAACTGGCACGCGCCAGCGGCCTGACCGGCTCCGATGTGGATACGGCCGTCACCATTGGCCTGGTCACAGCAGTCGTTATCGGCGTGATCAGCCTTGCCGTCAACGTCCTGTTCGCTGTGTTCGCCCGTAAGGGACACAACTGGGCCCGGATCGTCATGGCCGTTTTCGCCGGTCTGTCCCTCACCAGCCTGATCGGGGTCAACGGTTCACCGGCCGGCATCCTCAGCCTGGTCTCCATCCTGCTGCTTATTGCCGGCGTGGTCATGCTGTTCATGGGCCCGGCCAGCGCCTACTACAACCAGATGAAGGAATACCGGCAGGCCCGGAAGATGGGATACGCGGGCTAGTCCCTTCAACTCCCGCACCGGCCGGGACGGCATCCATGAGGCTGCTGTCCCGGCCGGGCGTCTTTAAGCGGCGCCTCTATGTTTGTGCGGTGCCTATGTTTGTGCGGTGCCCTGCCCGGCCGCGGCTCGGCCGGCTGCACGGCCGCTGAAGAGGCATCCGCCCAGGAACGTGCCTTCCAGGGACCGGTAGCCGTGCATACCGCCGCCGCCGAATCCCGCTGCCTCGCCTGCGGCGAAGAGCCCCGGCACCGGAGCGCCGTCGTCGCCCAGGACCCGTGACTGCAGGTCAGTTTCCAATCCGCCGAGGGTTTTGCGGGTCAGCACCGAAAGGCGGACGGCAATCAGTGGTCCTGCCTTGGGGTCCAGAATCCGGTGCGGGGCGGCCGTGCGGATAAGCCGGTCGCCGAGGTACGTGCGGGCACCCCGGATTGCGGTGACTTGGGAATCCTTGCTGAACGGATTGAGGATTTCGCGGTCCCGGGCCTCAAGCTCACTGCGGACCGCGTCAACGGACAGCTCGGGGACCTGCCCCTGCGCCGAAGATCCTTTGGCCAGCACATTCATTCCGGCCACGAGTTCCTCCACGGAATCGGCCGTCAGGAAATCCTCACCGTGGTCCAGGAAGGCCTGCACGGGTGCCGGTACGCCCGCGGTGGCCCGCCGAAGCACGTCCCGTACCGATTTGCCGGTGAGGTCGGGGTTCTGCTCGGACCCGGAGAGGGCAAACTCCTTGCGGATGATCGACTTGTTGAGGATGAACCAGCTGTAGTCATGCCCGCTGCGGCGCAGATGTTCCAGCGTGCCGAGGGTATCGAAACCGGGGAAGAGCGGAACCGGCAGCCGGTTGCCGGCCGCGTCCAGCCAAAGGGAAGACGGCCCGGGCAGGATCCGGATCCCGTGGTTCTTCCATACCGGGTCCCAGTTCCGGATGCCTTCCACGTAATGCCACATCCGGTCCGGGTTGATTACCCGCCCGCCGGCCGTCTGTGCAATCCCGATTCCGCGGCCGTCCACGTGTTCAGGCACGCCGCTGAGCATGTTCTTTGGTGCCGGTCCCATCCGTTGCGGCCAGGCCGCCCGCACCGCGTCATGGTCTCCGCCGATGCCGCCGGTAGTCAGGATCACCGCAGAAGCAGTGAATTCGAAGTCGCCGGTAACCGTCCGCGACGAGGCCGTGCCGCGCGGCGTCGTCGTGGGTTCCAGCACGCTGCCGCGCACTCCGGTCACGGCCCCGTTGGTCAGGACCAGCTCATCCAGCCGGTGGCGGAAGGCCAGGCGGACCAGGCCGCGTTCGACGCCGTCGCGCACCTTCGCTTCAAAGGGTGCGGTGATCCCGGGGCCGGTACCCCAGGTGATGTGGAAACGCGGCACGGAGTTGCCCGGACCGTTGGCGCCGTACCCGCCGCGCTCCGCCCAGCCCACCACCGGGAAAAGGCGGTGTCCCATCTGCTGCAGCCAGGCCCGTTTCTCCCCGGCGGCGAAATGCACGTACGCCTCGGCCCAGCGGCGCGGCCAGTAATCCTCTTCCCGGTCAAAGCCGGCCGTGCCAAGCCAGTCCTGCCAGGCCAGTTCCACGGAATCCCTGACCCGGAGCCGGCGCTGTTCCGGTGAATCCACCAGGAACAACCCGCCGAAGGACCACCATGCCTGGCCGCCGAGGCTCTGCTGACCCTCCTGTTCCACCAGGATCACGGTTTGTCCGGCCGCCACCAGCTCGGCGGTGGCCACCAGGCCGGCGAGGCCTGCTCCTACAACAATGACATCTGCGTCTTTGGGCTGCATCCGGCTCACGCTACCGGCAGTCTGCGGTACAGGCCAGCAGTTTGTGAGGGAGTGTCTGATCGCCCTGCCCCGCACTTAGCGCAGCCGCCCGGCGGGACGGGACGGGTTGAACCGTCCGGGGTTCCCACACCGGGCCAAGTCCCTAAACTGGAACGAAGGCCGCTCCACAGGAGAACCGGCGTCCGCCGGTGCCGGCCATGAGCGAAGTGGAGAATCCCATGAGCGAGCAGGGCAGCGAGGAAAAGGACTCCGGCCGGACGCATCCGCAGCAGCCTGCGGAGGGCAACGGCAAGGATGAGGAAAACGAGGCGCAGGTCCACCCTCAGGAACCCGCTGAGGGCGGCCAGGACCAGACCTAGGCACCGGGAACCCGGCGTCAGGTGACGCGGCAGCTCCCGGAGACGTAGAACAGGCCCCGTCCCCACCTAAAACGGTGGGCACGGGGCCTGTTCCGTAGTGCGGAGGTGCTGTGTTGCTGAAAATGCCGTGTTACTGGTGCTCTACATACTTCCGGTTTAGTTGGCAGCCGCCCGTGGCGCAGAGCTGTTGGCTGCCCCCAACACGTCTGCGTCCTTGCTCTGGTCAACCACGGGGCCGGTGCCGGCAATCTCGCGCAGCTGCTCGATTCCCGCCGCCGCATCCTGCTTGGTGTCGAAGGTGGTGGACACTGCCATCAGCGTCCCGTCACCGGAAATGAGCTTGATCCGGTAACTTCCCTCGTGGGCGTCCACCAGCTTGAAGTAGCCCGACATCACTTACCTCCTTGTAAGGGTTTATCAGTGACTTCAATAGTAAGCGACCTTATGGCTTTGGAAATCCCCTCCAGCCAATCCGGGTAGCGCGAAACCCAATCGTGACCTTTTCCTAGACTGGGACCATGGCCGATATCCTCACTCCCGAGCAGCGCAGCCGGAACATGTCCCGCATCCGGGGCAAGGACACCAAACCGGAGCTTTTGGTCCGCCGCCTCCTGCATGCCGCCGGATATCGGTTCCGGTTGCACGGAAGCTACGGTCCCGCCCGTCTGCCAGGGAAGCCGGACCTGGTGTTCGCCGGCCGCCGGAAGGTCCTGTTCATCAACGGCTGTTTCTGGCATGTCCACTCCTGCCGGGCCGGGCAGCATGCTCCGCAAACCAACAGCGCGTTCTGGTCCGCAAAACGAGACCGCACGGTGGAACGGGATGCCGCTGCCCGGGCCGTCCTTGAGGCGGCGGGCTGGGAGGTTTTGGTGGTGTGGGAATGTGAGCTCAAGGAACTGAGCGTGGTGGAACGGCAGCTTCGCGCCTTCCTGGGCCCGCCGGGACGGGCAGGGTTCCCGGCCCCGGCACTAGACTCGAGAGCAGGCACAGGCACTACGGATAACGAAGGCGGCAAGCTATGAGCAGTTCCGGCAACGGCAAGCGCGGGGTCCTTTTCGATGTGGATGGCACCCTTGTGGATTCCAATTATCTGCACGCGGTCTGCTGGTGGCAGGCATTCCGCCGGATGGAACATGACGTTCCCATGTCTGCCATCCACCGCGGCATTGGCATGGGCGGGGACAAACTCGTGGAACACCTCCTTGGCGAGGACCGCAACAAGGAGGAGGACGAAAAGCTCGACAGCACCCACGGCGCCATCTTCTCTACCTGGTGGCCTTCGCTGCGCGCGTTCGACGGCGCCGGGGACCTGCTTAAGGCCTGCGCCGGCAAGGACCTGACCGTGGTGCTGGCCTCCTCTGCTTCGGAGGCTGAGCTCGGGTTCCTGCGCACCGTGATCGACGCCGATTCGGCCATCAGCGGCGCCACCAGCTCCGGCGATGCCGACGCCAGCAAACCCTCCCCTGACATTTTGGAGGCGGCACTGGAATCGGGCGGACTGGACGCAGCAGACACCGTTTTTGTGGGCGACTCCGTCTGGGACGTGAAAGCGGCAAGCAAGCTCTCCATTCCCACCATCGGACTGACCTGCGGCGGTACCAGCGAAGCCGAACTGCGCGAGGCCGGTGCCGAAGAGGTCTACGAGGATCCGCGCGCATTGCTGGCGGCCTTGGACAGCAGCCTGCTGGGCACACTGATCAGCCGCAACTGATTTTCCAGAAGAAGCAAGCATCACCGAGAGGACACCGTGACTACTGAACCCACCGGACCAGCCAACGACGCCGAGGACCCGCTGGGTCCGAGCGCACCTCAGCCCGGCCCCACCGGAGAACCCCGTAGGCCGGGAAGCTCTTCGCACTCGGCCGGGAACATCCGCGAGGACCAGGGCACCCATGCCGCGGGCACCGTACCTGCCTCACCGGATCAGGCGGACGAAGCCGAAGCGGCCGATCGGCCCGGCAACCCCGACTAGCTCTTCCGCACGCACACCGGGCGCAGTCCTGTGCCGGGCACCGCTCCTTGAGCCCGGCACCGCCCTATTTCAGGAGCCCGGCAGCCCGCATGGCGTCGGCCATGGCACCGGTGGGAACCGTGGTCTGTGGTCCGCCCCTGCCAGCCTTCGCGGCGGGGGTGGACGCGGACGACGACGGCGCCCCGGTTTTGGCCGGCTTGCTGTCGCCTCCCCGGGCAGGCTTCCCCACGCCCGCCTTGGCCGGCGGCTTCGCAGCCTCGGGCCGGGCCTGCCGAACGGATCGCTTGGTTCCGGCACTTCCGGCCGGTGCTGCCGGCGACGGCAGACGCCGAGGCCTGCCGCCCGCGGGTCCCTCGGCGTCGTCGTCGAGCCGGAGCGTCAGCGAAATGCGTTTGCGCTCCGGATCCGCCTCCAGCACTTTGACCTTGACCACCTGCCCGGATTTCACCACTTCGCGGGGATCGGAGATAAAGCTGGTGGACATGGCGGAGATGTGCACCAGGCCGTCCTGATGCACTCCCACGTCCACGAAGGCACCAAAGGCCGCAACATTGGTGACCACACCGTCCAGGATCATCCCCGGACGCAGGTCCGAGATCTTTTCAATGCCCTCCGAGAACGTTGCCGTTTCAAAGGCCGGGCGTGGGTCGCGGCCGGGTTTGCGCAGCTCAGCCAGAATATCCAGGACCGTGGGCAGGCCAACGGTACCGTCCACAAAAGCTGCCGGATCAACCCCGTCCAGGGTGGCACCTGCCGCACTCATGGTGGCCCCGGCCGCGGCCAGGACCTTCCGCGCCGTGGGGTAGGACTCCGGGTGCACGCTGGTCCCGTCCAACGGTTCGCTCCCGCCGGTGACGCGCAGGAAGCCGGCGCACTGTTCAAAGGCCTTGGCACCCAGCCGGGGCACCTTCACCAGGTCCCGGCGCCGGGTGAACGGGCCGTTGGCGTTGCGGTACGCCACAATGTTCTCGCTGAGCAGCGGGCCGACGCCGGCCACCCGGGTCAGGAGCGCGGGTGAGGCGGTGTTCAGGTCCACGCCCACGGCATTAACGCAGTCTTCAATCACCGCGTCCAGGGACCGCTCGAGTTTGGCCGGTGTGACGTCGTGCTGGTACTGCCCCACACCAATGGATTTCGGATCAATCTTGACCAGTTCTGCCAGCGGGTCCTGGAGCCTGCGGGCAATGGACACCGCCCCGCGCAGCGACACGTCCATGCCCGGCAGCTCAGCGGAAGCCAGTGCCGAGGCTGAGTACACGGATGCCCCCGCCTCGGACACCACCAATTTCCGCACCTGCGTGCCTGCCGGCAGCATCCGGATCAGTTCGGCGGCCAGCTTGTCCGTCTCGCGGGACGCGGTGCCGTTGCCAATGGCAATAAGTTCGACGCCGTGCTGCCGGACCAGTCCGGCAAGCGTCGCCAGAGCCTCGTCCCAGCGCCGCGCCGGAGCGTGCGGATACACGGTGTCCGTGGCCACCACCTGGCCGGTGCCGTCCACCACCGCCACTTTGACGCCGGTCCGCAGTCCGGGGTCGAGCCCCAGGGTGGCCCGGTTGCCCGCCGGGGCAGCCAGCAGGACATCGCGCAGGTTGGCCGCGAACACCCGTACGGCCTCAGCCTCCGCGTCAGTGAACAGGCGGACCCGCAGGTCCACGGAAAGTTTGGCCAGGATCCGGCGCCAGGCCAACTGCACGGTTTGCGCCAGCCACGCGTCCGCCGGACGTCCCCGGTCCGCCACGCCCAGCCGCGCGGCTACGGACCGTTCATAGCGGGCCCGGGCCTTGGCGAGGGCCTCGGCGTCGGCCGGGTCTCCTTCACTCAGGCTCAGTTCCAGGATTCCTTCCTTCTCGCCCCGAAACAGTGCCAGTACCCGGTGTGAGGGCATCCCCGACGGTGACTGGGAAAAGTCGTAGTAGTCGGTGAACTTGCGCCCTTCGGTTTCCTTGCCCGGGCGGACCTGCGAGCGCATCCGGCCCTGCCGCCAGAGCTTCTCCCGCTGCTCGGTCAGCAGGTCCGCGTCCTGGGAGACGCGCTCAATGAGGATGGCCCGGGCACCGGCGAGCGCCTCGGCGGCATCAGGGACCCCGTCGCCCAAATAGGCCGCGGCTTCCTTCTCCGGGGAGCGCCGCGGGTCGGCCAGCAGGGCATCGGCCAGCGGCTCCAACCCGGCTTCCCGTGCGGTCTGGGCCTTGGTCCGCCGCTTGCTGCGGTACGGAAGGTAAATGTCTTCGAGGCGGGACTTGGTGTCGGCGGCGAGGACGGCGGCACGCAGTTCGGGGGTCAGTTTCCCCTGCGCTTCCACGGCCGCCAGGATGACCCGGCGGCGGTCCTGCAGTTCGCGCAGATACCGCAGCCGCTCATCGAGCTCGCGCAGCTGGGCGTCATCCAAGGTGCCGGTGACTTCCTTGCGGTACCTGGCAATAAAGGGAACGGTGGCCCCGCCGTCGAGCAGTTCAACTGCGGCACGGACCTGCCAGGGCGCCACCCCCAATTCGGCAGCCAGCTGGGCAATGACCTCGGCATCGGGAGCGGAAGGGGCGGGGGCGGGTGCTGCGCTAAGACTCACCCGCCCAATTGTTCCCCATTGCCTCCACCGTGGCGAGGTCAGGCGGAGGTCGGCTAGTCCTCTGCCGTGAATAGCCGGCGCCGGGTGCTCAGCAGCTGGACTTCCGGCCGGGCAGCGACCAGCCGTTCGGCGGCGTCGAGCACATCCACCACATGCGTGCGGTCCGCGGCCACCACGCCCACGCCGATGGCAGCCCTGCGATGCAGGTCCAGTGACCCGACCTCTGCTGCGGAAACATCGAACTTCCGCCGCAGCTCGGCGAGGATGGGCCGGACGAGCGAGCGTTTGCCCTTCAGCGAGTGCACGTCCCCCAGCAGCAGGTCTACTTCCAGCGCGCCGATCCACATCCCTCCATCCTTGCTGCCGGGATGGACCTTGTCACTGGCGGACCTGCGGGTGCGCGGGGCCCGGTGTTATGTTCGAAACATGGCTTCTCCGCTTCCTCCATCACGGTCCCCCCGGCGGCGCAACCTCCTTTCCGGAGCCCTTTTCGGCATCGGGGTGGCTGCTTTCGTGGACGAGGTGGTTTTTCACCAGTTACTGCAGTGGCACCACTTTTATGACCGGTCCACTACTGCAGCGGGGCTGTTTTCGGACGGCCTGTTCCACGCCTTCGGCTGGTTCGCCGTGGTGGCCGGGCTGTTCCTGTTCGCGGATCTGCGCCGCTGGCACGAGGTCATCCTGCAGCGCTGGGCCGGCGGGGTTCTGCTGGGCGCCGGAGCCTTCCAGCTGTATGACGGGACGGTGCAGCACAAGCTCATGGGGCTGCACCAGATCCGCTACGAGGTGGACCTGCTGGTGTATGACACGGTGTGGAACGCGGTGGCCGTGCTGCTGATGCTCTCCGGAGCCGTGCTGCTGTGGCGTACCCGTGCTGCGGTTCCCCCGGCCGCGGACGCCAGGACCGATGCATAGCCACGGTGAGGGCGGATTCCCGGCGGAGTCGCTTTTCTTCATTCCCGCCGTAGTGGCGCTGGTGGCGTACTGGGCCGGAGCGCTCTCGCCCCGGTCCGGAAGCTGGCCCTGGCACCGCACGGTGTTCTTCACCCTGGGGGTAGCCGCAGTGCTGGCGACCGTGCTGAATCCCCTGGCCGAACTCTCACATACCGATTTCGCCGTGCTGAGCTTCTCCCACCTGTTGGCCGGTATGGTTTCGCCGCTGCTCCTGGTCCTCTCGCGCCCCTTCACCCTGGCCCTGCGGACTCTCGATGTTTATCCCGCACGCCGGCTCTCCCGATTGCTGCGAAGCGGGTTTGTACGCTTCCTCGGCAATCCCGTCACCGCCGCCGTCCTGAATACCGGGGGCATGATCCTGATGTTCCGCACCGGGCTGCTGGATGCCATGCAGGACTCCATGCCGGTGCACTGGCTGGTCACCTTCCATCTGCTGGCCGCCGGGTACCTCTTCACCGCCTCGATCATTGGCCGGGACCCGTCACCGCACCGGGCCGGATACCGGTTGCGTGCCGTGGTCCTGATCCTCTCCATTGCCGCCCACAACATCCTGGCCAAAGGCATCTACGCTGACCCGCCGCCGGGCATTGAGCCGGCAGCCGCGGAGCAGGGCGCCCTGGTGATGTACTACGGCGGGGCCGCCGTCGAAATCGTGCTGATTGTGCTGCTCTGCCGGCAGTGGTACCAATGGTCCCGGCCGCGCAGCCGAATCGCATCCGGAACCCGTCATCAGTAAGCTGATTACTTCATGCCGGCAGGAGCCGGCCCGGTACGCCTGAAGGATCATGAATGAATATCACGCGGGAAGACCTGATCAGGACGGCGTCGGAGATCTTCGGCTGGGACACCCCGCGCGAAGGACAATTGGAGGCCATGGCCGCCGTTGCACAGGGCAGGGACGTCCTCTGTGTGATGCCAACCGGACACGGTAAATCCGCCGTGTACCAGGTGCCCGCCTTCACCCTGCCGGGCATCGCCGTCGTCATTTCGCCGCTGATTGCACTCCAGCGCGACCAGGCAGACGGGATCAACGCGGCCGCCGGCGCCACCCGCGCCTACGTCCTGAATTCCAGCCAGCCCCAAAGCAGCATTGATGCCGCCTGGGCTGCCGCCGAAGACCGGAATGAGGACACCAGGGCCAAGTTCCTCTTCCTTGCACCCGAACAGCTGGCCCGCCAGGAGGTCTCGGACCGGCTCAAAGGCCTGGATGTTTCCATCCTCGTGATTGACGAGGCGCACTGCGTCTCAACCTGGGGCCATGACTTCCGGCCGGACTACCTTCAGCTCGGCGGGCTGGCGCAGGCGCTGGGCCGGCCCGTCGTGGCGCTGACGGCCACCGCCGCTCCCCCGGTCCGGGCCGAGATCGCCGAGGTACTCCAGCTCAAGGACCCGTTCCTGATTGCCCAGGGGTTCGACCGGCCCAATCTGCACCTGGCCGTCCATATGCACGTTGAAGCCGAGGACAAGCGCCGCGCAGTGATGCAGAGCGTCACGGAACTCACCCATCCCGGGCTGGTCTACGTGGCAACCCGCAAGGAAACGGAGCAATACGCGGCGGACCTGGCCATGGCGGGCCTGCGCACGGCGCCCTATCACTCCGGCCGGCCCGCCGGAGAACGCAAAGAGGTCCACCAGCAGTTCCTTGATGACCAGCTGGACGTGGTGGTAGCCACTACCGCCTTCGGCATGGGGATCGATAAACCCAATGTCCGCTACGTGGTGCACGCCGGTATCCCGGATTCCATTGACAGCTACTACCAGGAGATCGGCCGCGGCGGGCGGGACGGTCTGCCGTCGGCCGCCGTACTGCACTACCGCCCGGAGGACCTGGGGCTGCGCCGCTTCTTCGCCAGCAAACGCCCCGATGAGGGTTCCCTGCGCCAGCTGCTGGCGGCACTGCGCGCCGAACGAGGCCCGATCAAGCAGGCGCAGCTCGCGCAGAAGCTGGGCGTCAGCGGCAGAAGGCTCTCCGGCCTGCTGAACCTGCTGCAGGAAGCCGGCGCCGTAAGCATGTCCAAACGCGGCTACAAGGCACGTAAAATGGCACCCAATGATGCGGTGGCCGCCGCCATGGACTACGCCGAACGCCGCGAGAACATTGACCAGTCCCGGGTGGACATGGCCCGCCAGTATGCCGAGACCTCCGGCTGCCGCCGCCAGTTCCTGCTTGGCTATTTCGGCGAGGAACTGCCCGAACCGTGTGGCAACTGCGACAACTGCGACAGGGCTGCCGCCGAAGGTGCGGCCGTGGAGGACGCAGCGCCGAGCACCGGGGAAATGGAGGATCCTTTCCCGCTCCAGTCCGCCGTGACGCACGCCGAGTGGGGACCCGGCGTCGTGATGAGCTACGAGAATGACACGGTAACGGTTCTCTTCGAATCCACGGGATACAAAACATTGTCCGTGGAACTGGTGGTGGAAAAAGGCCTGCTGGAGCCGCTAAACCGGTAGCCTCGGGCAACCGTCAGGGGACACCGGGCATTGTGCGGAAGATCACCATCCCCTAAGAATGGACTATGACGGTTACCCTCAGGTCCTTGGAAACTGCAATTCCCCCCACTGTTCTGGTGCAGGATGAAGTCCGCGATACGTTCGCCGCGCAGCCGGGGCTGACCCGGCTGGGCGAACGGCTGGTCCGCACCTGTTTCAATTCCGCTGCCATCGATACCCGGCGCACCGCGCTGGCCGAGCTTTCCCTCAATGACACCTCGGAACACCCTAAGTTTTATGATGCCCGCAGCGGCCTGCTGCTAAGCCCCAGCACCAAGGTCCGCAACGATATATTCGCAGTCGAGGCCACCAAGCTGTTTATTGAAGCCGCCGCGAAGGCCCTGGACGCATGCGCCGGAATTACCGCGGCGGACGTCACCCATGTCATCACCGTCTCCTGCACCGGGTTCTTCAACCCGGGACCGGACTACAAGGTGGTCCGGGCGCTGGGCCTGAACGCCTCGGTGCAGCGCTACCACCTCGGTTTTATGGGCTGCTATGCGGCCTTCCCGGCGATGCGGGCCGCCAAATCCTTCTGCGACGCCGATCCCCACGCCGTGGTGCTGGTGGTCAGCGCCGAACTGTGCTCCTTGCATGTGCGCACCTCCAATGACCCGGATGCCATCATGGGGTCCTCGCTCTTCGCCGACGGCGCGGCGGCGGCCATCATCACTGCCCGCGAAGACCTCCCCGCTTCGGGTCCGGCCATCCGGCTGGACCACTTCGAAACCGTGCTCACGCCCGTCGGCGAGGAAGCCATGGCCTGGAACATCGGCGACGAAGGGTTTGAGATGGTGCTGGGCACCTACGTTCCGCATATCATCGATGATCACATCGTGGGGGCACTTGAGCCCCTGCTGGCACACGACCCGACCGTCAACGGCCGCCCGTACAGCGACATTGAGCATTGGGCCATCCACCCGGGCGGACGCAGCATCCTCGACAAGGTGGAAACCAAACTCGAACTCAGCGAGGAGCAGCTGCACCCGGCGCGGGAAACCCTGCGCACGGTAGGAAACATGAGCAGCGCCACCGTGCTGTTTGTGCTCAAACGCATCCTGGACCTGCCCTTCAATGGCGGTAATGAGCGGATCTGCTCCATGGCCTTCGGGCCCGGACTCACGGTGGAGACGGGGCTGTTCACCCGCGTTGGCGGGCCGGTGCAGCCCGGTTCAGCAGAGCAGGCGGACCGGGCGGCGCCGCTGGGCGTTCCTGCGGCCGTATGACGCCTGGCTTTCCGTCCCTGGCAGAGCGGGCGGTGGACGCGGTGGAGGAAATGGACCGCCCGGACGCCGACCCGCGCCGCCTCGAGCGAACCTATGCCCAGTTCTGGCTCATTAATGCGGTGGTCTCCGGGTGGCGGCGCAACTATGTCCGCTACCTTCGCCCCCTCTTCCGTGAAGCGGGCGGCGGGAGCCTGCTGGACATCGGCTCCGGAGGCGGCGACGTAGCCCGCAGCCTGGCCCGCTGGGCCCGGCGGGACGGCCTCGACGTGGAAATCACCGGAATTGACCCCGATCCCCGGGCCCACGCCTTCGCTTCCGCCCAGCCGGCGGTCAAAGGACTGACCTTCCGTCAGGCCTTCAGTTCCGACCTGGTGGCTGAGGGGCAGGTTTTCGATGTAGTGATCTCCAACCACATGCTGCACCACCTCACCCCGGAACAAATGCAGGCCCTGCTGGCGGATTCACGGCAGCTGGCCCGGCACCTGAGCCTGCACAGCGACATTGAACGCAACCCCTGGGCGTATGCCCTCTTCTCCATCGGGACCCGGCCCTTTTTCCCCGGCTCGTTCATCCGTGCAGACGGACTGACCTCGATCCGGCGCAGCTTTACCCGGGAGGAACTGCTCACGGTAACTCCGCCGGGCTGGCAGGGACGGCAGCACCGACCCTGGCAGAACCTGCTGTTCTGTCCGCCGCCCGGGCGGGTCCCCGGCCTGTCCAAGGAGGCGTGATCCGCGTGGCGACAGCCCCGGCTCCCACGGCGCTCCCATCCCCACTGCCGGACGCGCCGCCGCCCCTCCTGCCGCGGCCTGCTGCCGACGTCGTGATCGCGGGCGGCGGACCGGTGGGAATGTACCTGGCCATCCTGCTGCTTCAGGCAGGGGTATCGGTCCAGGTGCTGGAACAGCGTCAGGTACGCAGCGCGCATTCGCGGGCCATCGGGGTGCATCCCCCGGCGCTGGAATCCCTGGCCCTGGCCGGGATCGCCGGGGCCATGGCCCGGGAAGGGGTGCAGATCAGCCACGGCGAGGCACGCAGCGCGGGACGGACAGTTGCCCGGTTGGGATTCGCCGCTGCTTCGGCCCGTTATCCGTATGTCCTCACCCTGCCGCAGGTGCGCACCGAGGAACTATTGAAGGAGCGGTTGCAGGCACTGGACCCGCAGGCCCTGGTCCGCGGGGCCCGCGTCGAATCCTTCGAGGAGGACGGCCCCTCGGTGCGCGTGCACGGTACCGCAGACGACGGATCCGCCTTCACTTCCACGGCCTCACTGCTGGTGGCCGCCGACGGTGCACGCTCCTCCATTCGCACCGCCCTGGGGACACCGTGGTCCTCGCGGCTGCTTCCGGATACCTATCTGATGGGCGACTTTCCCGATGACACGTCCGACGGCTCGCTGGGCGTGCTGTATCTGGAACCGGAGGGCATAGTTGAGTCCTTCCCCCTGCCCGGAGGCCTGCGCCGCTGGGTGGTGCATACCGATGCGCTGGCCACAGATGCCTCCGCCGCTGATCTGGCGGCCATGGTGCGCCACCGCACCGGGCACCGGCTGGACGCAACGCGGAACTCGATGCTCAGCGCCTTCGGGGTGCGGATTGGCCGCGCCGAACGCCTGGTCCGGGGCCGGACGTTGCTGATCGGTGATGCGGCCCATGTGATCAGTCCCATCGGCGGGCAGGGCATGAACCTGGGCTGGCTGGACGCGGCGGCCGTGGCACCGCTGATCGCCGCTGCCCTGCAGGGCGAACCGGTCGGCACGCGGCTGCGGGGCTTTGAACGGGACCGCCGCCGCGATGCGGTGGTGGCGTCAGCCCAGGCCCGGGTAAACATGATGCTGGGCCGCCCCCTGCCTGTGGGGGTGATGGCCCTGCGCAACGCCGGCCTGGAACGGATGTTCCGCAGCCCGGCGCTGGCCGGAGCAGTGGCGCGCCGGTTCACCATGCAGTAGGTGCCGGCGCGCTTCCCGCCTTACTGTTTCGGGCTCGCGCCCGGGGTCTGTCCGTCGCCCGCGTTTCCGGCGTTGGCCGCCTGCCGGGAAGCCTCCGTTTCCGCTGTGCGGGCGGCCGGAACCGCGGCCATGGCGCCGGTCTGCAGCATTTCGCTGCCTCCGGTCAGGCCCGGTTCCACCGGGCTGGCGGAGGTCGGTTTGATGTCCAGCGTCCGGCGCAGCGCCTGTTCCTTGATGAACAGCACAGCCACCAAAGCGATCACGGCAACGGCCGCTGCGATGCGGAAGATGTCAGCGGTTCCTTCGGCATACGCGATCCGGAAGAACGTCTGCACCTGCGCCGGCAGCTCCGCGATGTCCAGGGTGGCAGTGGTGCCGCCGCCCTCGGTCGGGATGCCCGCATCGGTCAGTTCCCGGGTGACCCGGTTGCTCACCGAACTGGACAGCACGGCGCCCAGGACGGAGACGCCGATGGCGCCGCCAACCGTGCGGAAGAAGGCCACCGAGGCGCTGGCGGAGCCGACTTCGGTGACTTTCACCGTGTTCTGCACGGCGAGGACCAGGTTCTGCATCAGCAGGCCCATGCCGACACCGAGGATAAAGATGAACAGGCTGACCAGGACCATCTCGGTTTCGTGGTCAATAATGCCCGCGAGCCCGGTACCGAGAATGACCAGAAGGGTACCGATGATCAGGTAGCGCTTCCATTTGCCGAACCGGGTGATCAGCAGGCCCGATCCCACGGACCCGAGCAGGTTGCCGGCAATCATGGGCAGCATCAGCAGGCCGGCTTCGGTGGGGGTGAAGCCGCGGGCCAGCTGGAAGTACTGGCCGAGGAAGGTGGTGGAACCGAACATGGCGATGCCCACGGCCACGGAGGCGATGATGGCCAGGGCGGTGGTGCGCTGGGAGATGATCTTCAGCGGAATGATGGGTTCGGGAACCTTGGACTCAACGAACACCAGCAGGGCCAGCAGGACCACCGAGCCGCCCACCATGGCGGCCGTTTCCCAGGACCACCACTCGTAGTAGCCGGCCTTGCCGGCGAAGGAGACCCAGATCAGCAGCAGCGAGATTCCTGCGGTGAGCAGGATGGAGCCCAGCCAGTCGATCCGCGCCGGGCGCCGCACGTGCTCCAGGCGCAGGGTGATCTGCAGCAGGACCAGGGCGACGACGGCGAGGGGAACGCAGAGGAAGAAGGTCCAGCGCCAGCCCAGCGGGCTGTCCACAATGAAGCCGCCCAGCAGCGGGCCGCCCGCAGTGGCCACGGCCATCACGGCACCCATGTACCCGGAGTACCGGCCGCGTTCGCGCGGCGGAATGATGGATCCGATGATCGCCTGTGCCAGTGCCGTGAGTCCGCCCATGCCGAGGCCCTGGATCACGCGGGCTGTCAGCAGCAGCTCCATGTTGTGCGAGAACCCGGCCAGCACCGAACCGGCCACGAAGACCACGATGCTCAGCTGCACCAGCAGCTTTTTGCTGAACAGGTCAGCGAGCTTGCCCCAGATCGGCGTGCTCACCGCGTTGGCCAGCAGCGCCGCGGTGACCACCCAGGCGAAGTCCGTCTGGGTTCCATGCAGTTCACCCATGATGGTGGGCAGTGCATTGGCCACGATGGTGGTGCTCAGCATTGCCGTAAAGAGGGCGGCGAGCAGGCCGGTGAGGGCCTGCAGGATCTGGCGGTGGCTCATCTCGCCGGGTACGTGTTTTGTCCTGGCTGTCTTTGCTGTCTTGGTTTCGGTCACTTAGCTGTTTGCTCCTGCGGAGTAGGCATGGAATCGGACGCGCCAGGTGTTGAACGGGACGTACCGGCGGTGCGGAAGGAAGAAAAGAGAGTGTCGGAGAGTGCCCCGATAGAGTTCGATGCCGTCTGGGCCTGCTCCTCGGTCCAGTCGGAGAGGGTTTGCTGCAGGATGGCTGCCCGGTGTGCCAGGGCCTGCGCCAGGACTGTTTCCCCCAGTTCGGAGAGGCTGATGAGGTAGGCACGGCGGTCCTGGGGGTGCGGGCGGCGCCGGACATAGCCAAGCTCTTCCAGCTCGGCGACGTGGCGGCTCAGTCCTGCCGGCCCGATGCCCAGTTTGGCTGCGAGCTCGGTGGCCCGCAGTTCACCGTCTTCGGCGATCATGCGCATGACGCCCTGCGATGCCACCCCGGGTCCCCCGCTGTCGGCGCTGAGCTGGGTGACGCACCGCAGGGCCCGTTGAAGGGCGAAGACTTTCCGGGTCAGGTCTTCCGCCGTTGCCTGCTGCACGGGCATGGGATTCCTCCGGACGGATCGATAGTTGACCTAGGCAACTATACGCCGGAATTTGACTAGGTCAACTAACTAAACGCCACGGAACGCTAGGCCAGATGGGTGGGGGCGAAAAGTCCTATCCGTGCCTCCACCACCACAACGTTGGGGCCCTCCGCAGTGAAGGACTCCTCGAGGGCTTCACGGATACCTGCGGGTGAACAGCGGCGGGCCGGAACCCCGAAGGATTCGGCGAGCTTCACAAAGTCCGGCCGCGCCAGCTCCGTTGCCGTGGCCTTGCCAAAGGCGTCCTCCATGTATTCGCGCAGGATCCCGTACCCGCCGTCGTCGACAATCAGCCAGGTCACGGCGGCGTCGTGCTGGCGGGCGGTGGCCAGCTCGGCTATGGAGTACATTGCGGAGCCGTCCCCTGACACCGCCAGCACCCGCTCCCCCAGGCCGAGGGCCCCGCCGATGGCGCCCGGGAAGCCGTACCCGAGTCCGCCGGCGCCCTGGGCGGAGTGGAACTGCCCGGACCGGGCGTCCCAGCAGCTCCAGGCCCAGTACGCGGAAATGGTCATGTCCCAGTAGGTCTGCATTGCATCCGGAACGGCGGCCCGGATATCGGCCATGAACCGGCGCTCCAGGGCGAGGTCCTGGGCATCCAGCCGTGCCTGCACCCGGTCCAGGGCCGCGGCGACCGCTTCCCGGGCGGTCTGTCCGTGCCAGTCCGGGAGTTCGGCTGCGGCCGCAGGCAGTGCAGCATCAAGTGCTTCCAGTGCCTGCCGTGCATCGGCGCGGATGCCAAGGGCCGGTGCGTTGGACTCCAGCACCCGCGGTTCGGCGTCGATCTGGATGATCCGGCCGCGCGGTGCCATGGTGAAGTAATTGGAGGTCACTTCACCCAGCGAGGACCCGATGACCAGCAGCACGTCAGCGTCCTCCAGCAGGTCGGTCATATGCCGGTCCTCCATCCACGACTGCAGGGACAGGGGATGTTCCCAGGGGAAGGCACCATTGCCGCCCGGGGTACAGATCACCGGCGCGTGGAGTTTCTCGGCGATCGAGAGCAGGGACTGCCCGGCCCCGCTGCGGCGCACTCCCCCGCCGGCAATAATGGCCGGACGCCGGGCACCGGACAGCCACTGAACGGCTTCCTTCACCAGTTCACTGCGCGGAGGATTGTCGAATGGCTCGGCCAGGGCGTCCTCCACCGCCGGCACCAGCACGGGATTCAGCAGGACGTTTTGCGGCACCTCGATCCACACCGGACCCATCGGGGAGGAGATGGCCTCGGTCCAGGCATCCTGGATGGCGGACGGAATGCCGGAAGCGTGCTGGATCAGCCGCTGGCTCTTGGTGACGTTGGCAGCGGAGGCCTTCTGGTCATCGAGCTGGTGCAGCATGCCCCTCCGCCGGGCGCCCAGCCCCTCGATCGGCAGCTGGCTGGCCACCACAATCAGGGGTACACCGGTGGCATAGGCTTCCTGCAGGCCCGCCAGCGCGGTCAGTGCCCCGGGGCCGGTGGACAGGAACACCACCCCCACCTGTCCGGTGGCCCGGGAAAAGCCGTCGGCTGCGAAGGCTGAGTTGTTTTCCACCCGGGAGGAAATGAACTCCAGCCGCGAGCGGGACAGGGCGTCAAAGAGTCCCAGCGCGTGCTGGCCGGGAATCCCGAACACCTTCGTGGCGCCCAGGGCTTCGAGTGTTTCCACCACCAGGTCGCCGCCGTTGCGGGCAGGTGCGGTGCCGGCTCCGGCGCTCATGCGGAAAGCCCCATCAGGGTGATCAGGTCATAGGCGACATGCGAGGCCGCCACGGCGGTGATATCGGCATGGTCGTAGGCGGGGGCGACTTCGACGACGTCGGCCCCCACCAGGTTCAGTCCGCGTAGTCCGCGCAGGATCTCCAGCAGTTCCCGGCTGGTCAGGCCTCCGGCTTCGGGAGTGCCGGTTCCCGGGGCGTGGGCCGGGTCCAGGACGTCAATATCCACGGAGATATAGAGCGGCCGGTCGCCGATCCGCTCCCGCAGTTTCGCCACCACCTCATCCACCCCCTGGCGGAGGACGTCGGAGGACGTCACGATGCCAAAGCCGAACCGTCGGTCCTCTTCGAGATCCTTCTTGCCGTACAAGGGCCCCCGGGTACCCACATGGGACAGGGCGTCGGTGTCCAGGATGCCTTCCTCCACGGCCCGGCGGAACGGGGTTCCGTGTGTGTATTCGGCGCCGAAATAGGTATCCCAGGTGTCCAGGTGTGCATCAAAGTGCAGCAGGGCCACCGGGGTCCCGGCGCGTTCTGCAGCGGCGCGGAGCAGCGGGAGGGCAATGGTGTGGTCCCCGCCCAGGGTCAGCAGTCTCGCCCCTCCGCCGGTCAGGTCCAGGGCGTTCTGCTGCACGGTCTCAATGGCCTCATGAATGCTGAACGGGTTCACCGCCATGTCACCGGCGTCCGCCACCTGCAGGTTTCCAAACGGTGATGCGTCGAGCGCCGGATTGTAGGGGCGCAGCAGGCGGCTTGCTTCCCGGACATGGTTGCCGCCGAACCGTGCGCCCGGCCGGTAGGAGACGCCACTGTCAAAGGGCACACCCACCACGGCCACATCGGTGCGCTCCACCTGGTCCAGCCGGGGCAGCCGGGCAAATGTGGCAGCGCCGGCGTAGCGCGGAACCAGCGCAGCATCCACCGGACCGGTGTTGCCGTTGGCGCTGACGCGGGGAAGGTTGTCCATGGGGTTCTCCGGATCCGGCGCGGGCGTCGTTGCCCGCACCCCTGTTATCTGTAGGTAATCAAAAGTTTACCGAAAGGCTAAAGTGGAACTGCGCTCAGGGTCAAGACTAGGCTGAGAGCATGGCGGCCCACGATAACAGCGCAGACCCTTCCTTCGACGTCGACGTCCTGATTGTCGGCGCCGGCCCTACCGGCCTGGCTCTGGCCGCCCAGCTCAGCGCTTTCGGCGCGAGTTTCCGCATTATTGACCGGCGGCAGACACCGGGTACCGAGTCGCGTGCCATTGCCATCCAGCCGCGCACTCTCGAAGCACTGCGCCCCTTCGGTATTGGTGATGAACTGGCCGCGGCGGGCCACCCGGCACGGCAGCTGCAGCTGCACCTGCCCGAGGAAACCCTGAATGTGGACCTCTTCGATTCCGGACTGGAGGACTCCGCCTACCGGCAGCTGCTGTTCCTCTCCCAGACGGAAACCGAACGCATCCTCACGCAGTACCTGCTCTCACGCCGGGTGCGGATTGAGCGCGGCGCCGAGCTCCAGGACCTCGAACGCCTGGACCCGGAAGACCCGTTTGCCGGCATGGAAGCCAAGATCCAGCGCATGGACCGCGGCATCGAACGCATCCGCGCCCGTTATGTGGTGGGAGCGGACGGTGCCAACAGCACGGTGCGCGCGAAGGCCGGCATGGACTGGCGCGGTACGGCCTACCCGGACACCTTCATCCTGGCGGACGTCGAGGTTGACGGCGTGGAGCCCGACACCGTGCACTCCTACCCCACTGAGGACGGCTTCCTTTTCCTCTTCCCGCTCGGCGGCCCGGCCACCTGGCGGATGATTGGCATCAAACCGCGCGGGGACAACTCGCCAACCACCCTGGAGACGCTCCAGAAGCTGGCCGACACCTTCACCCGCGGAGAACTGCAGGTACGCGATCCGCAGTGGATCAGCACCTTCCGGCTTTCCCACCAGGTGGCGGAGTACTTCCAGCGAGGTTCCGTGTTCCTGGCCGGCGATGCCGCGCACGTGCACTCCCCCGTGGCGGCGCAGGGCATGAACACCGGCATCCAGGACGCACTGAACCTTGGCTGGAAACTTGCCCTCGGCTCCCGGGGCCTGGCCAGCGATGACCTGATCGACAGCTACGACGCCGAGCGGCGGCCCGTGGGCCGGGATGTGGTCTCCGCGACGGACCGGATCTTCAAGCTCGCCACCAGCCGCAGCGGCCTGGCGAAACTGCCGCGTACCAAGCTTCTGCCCGCGCTCGCCCCGAAGGTCATGGACTGGGACGGGCTGCGTTCGCGCCTCTTCCGGACCATGTCGCAGCTGAACGTTAATTACCGCGGCTCGGACATGGTGCAGTCCGGCACCTCCCGCCTGCCGGGTTTGCTGGCCTCCGGTCCGCGCCCCGGTGACCGGATGCCGGATGCCGATGTGATCCACCAGGGCCGCGAACGCCGGCTTCAGGACCTCGCGGTTGCGCCGGGCTTCACGGTGCTGCTCTGCGGCCCGGGATGGCCGCAGGACGCCGCCGAGCAGATCCAGGCATCACTGCCCCGCCTGGCCGGGCTGCTGCACGTGAAGCAGCTGATGACAGGCAGCAGCCTGATCGCCGGCGGGCCCGGCATCATCCAGGATGTCAGCGGCCTCGCGTTCCACCGCCTGGGCCTGAGCTCACGCCGTCCGGAACTGCTGGTCATCCGCCCGGACGGCTACGTTGGCTACCGGACTGCGGGCCGGGACCTGTCCGGTGCGCTCAGCTACCTGGCAGACCTTACGGCCGCAGCTGAGCCGGCACGGGTCTAGCAGGCCGGGACAGCCTCCGGCCCGGGTCCAGGCGGAAGGTACCCAGCGCCGACCCGGCAGCGGAACGCGCTTACGCGCTGCCGGGTCCAACCAGGGTCCACAGCACTACGGCCTCCCTGCTGCCGGGGTTATGCCAGGAGTGCGGTTCCCTGCCGGGAAAGGTGACGGTATCCCCGGCAGCCAGATCCAGTCTCTCGCTGCCCAGAATCAGCTGGAAACGGCCCTGAACCACGTGCAGCACTTCGACTTCGCAGTCCACGGAATACAGGTCTGCTTCTCCGGTGCCGCCGGGTTCAATGACGGAGCGGACCACTTGGACCCGGCGCTCGGTGCGCGCCGTGACCAGGCGTTCCACAATCCCGTCGCCTCCCAGGCTGATCCGCGGGGCGTCCTCCCAGCGGGTCAGATTAATCTGGGGGGCCGAAAAGAGGTCTCCGATGGAGATCGAGAGCACCTGGCACAACGTCACCAGGGACGCCACGGACGGTGAGGTCAGATCCCGTTCCACCCGGCTGAGGAAGCCCTTGGTCAGGCCGGTTGCCTCGGCCACCTGTTCAATGGTCATCCTGCGGGCCTGCCGGGCGGCACGGATGCGCACGCCGATGGCAACCGGCGCGTTGGTAGGTTCTACGGGCAGGGCCTTCACGCGTCAGCTCTCCGCGGATTCCATTTCGGGCTGTTCCTCGGGATCAGGGATCTCAGCCAGCTCCTCGATGTCCTCACCGTTGTCTTCCCCGGTCCACACCTTGATGACCGCCCAGCCGACGGCCGTGATGGGTACCGCCAGGATGGCGCCGATAATCCCGGCCAGGATGGTTCCGGCGGTCAGGGCCAGGAGGATGACCAGGGCATGGATGCTCAGGGATTTACCCATCACCACGGGCTGCAGGAAGTTTCCTTCGATCTGGTTCACGGCAATGATCACCACCACCACCACCAGCGCCACCACGGGGCCGTTGGCTACAAGCGCAATCAGGGCGGCGAACACTCCGGCCGCCGTTGCACCCACCAGCGGAATGAAGGAACCGACGAAGACGATCACTGTCAGTGGCAGGGCCAGCGGGACCTGCAGGATGAACAGGGCCGCACCGATGCAGACCGAGTCCACCAGTGCCACGATGGCGGTGCCCCGGATGTAGCCGCCGAGGACTTCCATGACCCGGAAGCCGGAGATGCGGGCCTTTTCGCGCCGGTCTTCGGGGAACCACCGCAGGAAGAACGCCCAGATCCGGTCCCCGTCCTTCAGGAAGTAGAACAGCACCACGGCCATCAGGAGGAATCCGGTGATAAAGGACGTCGCTGCTGACAGGCCCGCGATTGCCCCGTTACTGACGGTGCTGCTGGTGGCGAAATCGATCGCCGCGTCCCGGGCGTCCCTGAGCATGTTGTCATCGATCGGCAGGGGGCCGTTCAGGATGAAGTCATAGAGCTTGTCGAAGCCCTGGACTGCCTGGTCCACCAGGGAAGACCACTCGCTGCGAATGGCAAAAACAATGCCCGTCACCAGGCCGCCGAAGATCGCCAGCAGCAGCAGGAAGGACAACCCCGTAGCCAGTGCACTGGGCCATCCCTTACGACGCAGCCAATTCACGAAGGGAGCGATCGCCGCCCCCAGGATGAGGGCAAGAAGGACAGGGATCACCACCAGCGTGATCTGCCGGAGCCCGTACACGGACACTGACACGAGCACCAGGATCAGCAGGATCTGTGCCGCACGCTGTGCGGCATGCCCCAGCGGGCCGCTCCAATACCGGCCGGGCCTGGTGTGGTCGGCTTCGGCAGGCCGGTCCTTCCGCTGCGTGCTTGATGCGCTCATGTCCGCTCTCTCTGCTCAGGGCTGTTTCGGGGCACCGGCAGGACCGGCGTCAGGATTGACGGGCGCAGTGCCCTGGTCGGGTGTAGCGGACGATCCGTCGATGCCGTTCTGCAGGTTATCGCGCACATGCCGGCGCAGGACCTTGCCGATCAGCGAACGCGGCAGTTCCTGGATTTCCACGATGCGCCGCGGGACCTTGTAGGCGGCCAGTTCATTGCGCACATAGGCACGCAGCCCTTCGGCATTGAATCCCGAGCCGGGCTTGAGCACCACGGCGGCCACCACGTCCTCGCCGCCTCCGGTCCGGGCCATGCCCACCACCGCGGCATCATCCACGGACTCGTGCCGCTTCAGGGCGTCCTCCACTTCGGACGGGGAGACGTTGAAACCGCCGGTAATGATCAGTTCCTTGATCCGGTCCCGGATGGTGACAAATCCGTCGTCGTCCATGGACACAATATCGCCGGTGCGGAACCAGCCGCCCTCAAGCAGCGCCGCTTCGGATTCCCGGGGCTTGTTCCAGTAACCGCCAAAGACCTGCGGGCCCTTGATCAGCAGTTCGCCGGGCGTGCCGTACTGCACCTCCACGGTGGGATTCTCCGGATCCACAATGCGGATATCGGTCTCGGGGAAGGGCACACCCACGGTGCCGGGCTTGCGGCTGGGACCGAAGGGGTTACCCAGCGCCACAGGGGAGGTTTCGGTCAGCCCGTAACCTTCGATCAGGTGCCCGCCGGTTGCCGCTTCCCAGGTTTCCACCGTTTTCGGCGGCAGGTTCATGGCTCCGGAGATGGCGAACCGGACACCCTTGAGCGAGACGCCCTGTTCCGCTGCGGCAGCCGCGAGCCGGTCGTAGATGGGCGGTACTGCCGGCAGGAAGGTTGCGGGCGTTTTCTTCATGGCCTGCAGGGTGAGGTCCACATCAAACTTCGGGAACAATACCAGGCGGGCGCCCATGCTCATGGCAAAGGTCAGGCTCAGCGTCAGGCCGTAGGCGTGGAACATCGGCAGCACGGCATAGACGGTTTCCTTGCCGGGGCGCAGGCCCTGCACCCAGGCGCGGCCCTGCGCGGCGTTCGCCATCAGGTTGGCGTGCGAGAGCATTGCCCCCTTCGGATCGGCCGTGGTGCCGCTGGTGTACTGGATGGCCGCCAGGTCCGAGGACTCCGGACGCGGGTGCCGGCGGCGCAGCGGCCGGGTGTCCAGCAGCGTCTTCCAGGTCAGCACCTTCCGTGCCCCGCTGCGCGGCCGTTTGTCTGCCGTCAGCGCGGCGCGGGCCGTGCGGGCCTTGGCAACCGGCAGCTTCAATGCCAGCCGGTTGCTCAGCGGCATGGCTTCGATCAGGCCAACGGAAATGATGGTGTGCACCGGGATGTCCGCGGGCAGGTCCTGGATCTGCTGGACGGTCTTGTCCCAGACAATGGCCACAGTGGCGCCGTGGTCTTCGAACTGGTGCCGCAGCTCACGGTCGGTGTAGAGGGGGTTGTGCTCCACCACTACAGCGCCCAGCCGCAGGATGGCGTAGAACGCCACGACATGCTGCGGGCAATTGGGCAGCACCAGCGCCACCCGGTCCCCCTTGCGTACACCCAGCTTCTGCAGTCCCGCCGCTGCCCGGCGGATCTGTTCACCCAGCTCGGCGTAGCTGGTGGTGGCACCAAAGAACTGCAGCGCGGTTTTGGAACCGTATTTACGTACCGACGTCTCCACCATGTCCACCAGGGAACCCTCGGGAAGGCTGAAACTTGTCAGGACCCCGTCGCTGTAGTGGCGGGTCCATGGACGGTCCGGATCCGGGACAGGAAAGTTATTGCTCACGTAATTGACTTTAGCGCCTGCCCGGCTTTGCCTTAAGCTGCTGTGTCTTGGCCCAAACCGTGCCTTACCGCGAGCCGGCGGGTTTTGCACACCGGGATCGACTACACTTGGGCGTCGAAGGGGAGTAGCTCCGGCCGGGTCTGTGTTCTGAACGATGTCTGAAGTGATGTCTGGGATGGCGCAGCCTGTCAGCCCGAGGCCTGTCGACACACTGGACGCTGCGGCGTCCCGGCAGTCCACCCGCCGGCATCAGCGGCGGGCGAGCGAGACCTTCGGTCAGAAGAGTCGTAGCTAAGCTGGCCGGATCCCCATGCGTTCCGGTCCCTGTCAGGAGCACCGTGAACCCCTCCCCCTCGCCGGACCGTTCAGGCGAAAGCCCGCACCAGCCGACGGCGGCCGATAAGAAACGCTGGCGCCAGTACCTGGCCGATGAGCAGGCCGAAGCAGCCACCTACCGTTACCTTGCTGAACGCCGCGAGGGCGAAGAGCGGGACATTTTGCTGGCCCTCGCCGAAGCGGAGGGACGCCATGAAGAGCACTGGCGCAGCCTGCTGGGCGACGACGCCGGCCGGCCGCTGCGCCCCTCCCTCCGCAACCGGATGCTGGGCCTGCTGG
The DNA here is from genome assembly GCF_022869865.1 of Arthrobacter zhangbolii. Taxonomy (NCBI): domain Bacteria; kingdom Bacillati; phylum Actinomycetota; class Actinomycetes; order Micrococcales; family Micrococcaceae; genus Arthrobacter; species Arthrobacter zhangbolii. The sequence continues at coordinate 650,702 of NZ_CP094984.1, read as the reverse complement.
CCCGCCGGTTCGGTTCGGTGTTTGTGCTGGCCCTTGCCCAGCGGGCGGAGGGCCGGTCTCCGTATTCCCAGGACCCGAATGCCACCAGCGCCATGGCCGCTGATGAACAGATCCATGAGGAAGTGGTCCGCGGTCTGGCAACGCGGGGCCGGACCAGGCTGTCCGGTAACTTCCGCGCGGCGGTGTTCGGCGCCAATGACGGCCTGGTGAGCAACCTTGCCCTCATTATGGGCATCGGCGCCACCGGGGTCTCCAGCACCTTCATCCTGATCAGCGGTCTGGCCGGCCTGCTGTCCGGCGCCTTGTCCATGGGTGCCGGCGAATACGTGTCCGTGCGCTCCCAGCGCGAACTTCTGGACGCCTCCCGGCCCACGCAGATCACGCTTTCCGCCGCGAAGTCACTGGACATTGATGCCAATGAGCTGGTGCTGGTCTACCGCGCCAGGGGCATGTCCAAGGAAGCGGCCGAGCACCGGGCGGCCGAGCGGATGGGACTTTTCAGCTGCGACTGTGATCCGAGCTTCTCACTGAATCCCGAGGCTGACGACGCCGGGGAGGCCCGGGACCAGCACGAGTCCGTGGGCACGGGCCTCGGCGCTGCCGCGTCGAGCTTCTGCTTCTTCGCCTCCGGCGCCGTCATCCCGGTACTCCCGTACCTGTTCGGCCTGACCGGCCTGACCGCCGTTGTCCTCTCCTGCGTACTGGTGGGTCTGGCACTGCTGATGACAGGCGCCGTCGTGGGTCTGCTGTCCGGTGCTTCCCCGCTCAAGCGGGCCCTGCGGCAGCTTGCCATTGGCTTCGGTGCCGCGGCCGCAACCTACCTGCTGGGTATGTTCTTCGGCACCACCGCACTCTAGGTCCGGGACCCGTCCGGCGGGCCGGCCACCACTACCGGCATGCTGCCACAGCCTGTTCGGCGCGCGTTGCCGGGCACGGAAATGGAACCAGCCGATTTGACTTGCAACGAAGCCGCCCGCAACGTTGAAAGGAACACACTCGCGAATTATGTAAAGGGACGCAGAGGTCCGGCCGCGTTGCTTTTAAGAAATCCGGCGGACTGTGGGCGGTACTCTGAGCCCCGCCGCCGGGAGTGGTTGCCTTTCTGCCTGCCCCGGGTCCGTCACAAGGACCCGGCCCTTTGCGCTGACATAAGGAAAGGCCTATGGCTACCACAGAAGGTCCGCCGCGCGACTCCGCAATGCACGACGGTGATCCCGCGTCCTCACGGCTCGCCATCACCATCGATGAAACCACCACGTCCTCCCTCCCGGTGGTGGAGCAGGAACACGAACTTGTCCAGCTGATGATTGAGGGGCAACGCGCGCAGGAGAAGGCACTCAGCCGCGGTGTACCCGCGAAACTGGACAAGCTGCTCTTTGCCGTCACCGGTGTCCTCGCCCTGGCATTTATTGCGTGGGGCTTCTTCGGAACGGACAACCTTTCCGCCGTCTCCCAGACGGCGCTTGACTGGGTGATCACCAATGCCGGCTGGTTCTTCGTCCTGCTGGCTTCGTTCCTCGTGGTGTATGTCATCTGGCTGGCCGTGGGCCGGTTCGGCCGCATTCCGCTGGGCCAGGACGGCGAGGAACCCCAGTACAAGACCGTGTCCTGGATAGCCATGATGTTCTCCGCCGGCATGGGCATCGGCCTGATGTTCTACGGCGTCGCAGAACCGCTGTTCTACTACATCTCCCCACCGCCGGGCACGGTGGATGCCCAGACCCCGGAAGCGCTGCAGACCGCTATGGGAACCTCGCTGTTCCACTGGGGCCTGCACCCCTGGGCCATGTACGCCGTGGTGGGTATTGCCATGGCCTACGGCACCTACCGGCTGGGCCGCAAGCAGCTGATCTCCTCCGCCTTCACCTCGCTCTTCGGCGCCAAGCGCGTGGACGGCCCGCTGGGCAAGGTCCTGAACATCTTCGCGATCTTCGCGACGCTCTTTGGCACCGCCGCTTCCCTGGGCCTCGGCGCCCTCCAGATCGGCAGCGGCCTCCAGGCCACCGGCTTCCTGGGTACGGTGGGCACACCCATTCTGGTGGCCATTGTCGCCGTCCTCACCGGCTGTTTTGTGGCCTCCGCCGTGTCCGGCATTTCCCGCGGCATCCAGTGGCTGTCCAACATCAACATGGTCCTGGCTTTCGTCCTCGCCGCGATCATCTTCGTGGTGGGCCCAACCCTGTTCATACTCAACGTGGTTCCCGCTGCCATTGGCGACTACGCCGCGAACATGGCCCAGATGGCTTCCCGGACCGAAGTGACCGGCGATGAAGCCATGCGCGCCTGGCTCTCCAGCTGGACCATCTTCTACTGGGCCTGGTGGCTCTCCTGGACGCCGTTCGTGGGTATGTTCATCGCCCGGATCAGCCGCGGGCGCACCATCCGGCAGTTTGTTACCGGCGTCCTGCTGGTGCCCTTCGCCGTCAGCGTTGTCTGGTTCTCCGTCTTTGGCGGCGCGGCCATCGGCACCCAGCAGGAAGCAGCGGCCAATGGATCCGAGGGGCTGGTCACCATGGTGGACGGGGAACCCACCATTTCCTTCGACGGATCGCTCTTCGATCTCTTCGCTGCCCTGCCGATGCCGAATCTGCTGGCCGGCGCCGTCGGCGTTCTGGCCATGATCCTCATCGCAATCTTCTTCGTCACCGGAGCAGACTCCGCATCCATCGTGATGGCCTCAATGAGCTCCAACGGCGCGGAAACCCCGCCCCGTGCCGTCGTCGTCTTCTGGGGAATCCTTACCGGTGGCGTGGCGGCAGTGATGCTGCTGGCCGGCGGCGACGAACCTGCCGAGGCATTGGACGGCCTGCAGCGAATCACCATTGTGGCGGCTTTGCCCTTTGCCGTGGTGATGTTGCTGCTAACCGTGGCACTGGTTAAGGACCTGGCCAGGGATCCGCTTTCGCTGCGGCGCAAGCTCGCGGTATCCGTTGTCGGCCGTGCCATTCAGGCCGGCGTGGAGGAGCACGGTTCCTCCTTCGACCTGCACACCACCGAGCATGACGAACGCCAGGAGCCGGCAGCATCCAACAACGGTGTGGTGCCGGCCGATAGCGCGGCCTCCAAGAGCGCGGCGCCAGAGGGCACAGACCGCGACGGCGGTGCCCGCGGCGGCAAGTAGCCGCAGGCAAGCACCGAGAATCATCCCGGAATGCCCCCGCACCATAGGTGCGGGGGCATTCTGTCTGCCTGAAACCGTCCATGCCGTACCGGCGTCCTCTAAACCACTGACCATCGCAGCACAATAGACAACGCCAAAAAGGACGCCACTATCGGTTCAATATGTTGCACAAAGCTTGTGCCCCCGCCGGCCTCTCCATAGTCTGCGGGAAGTTACCAGTCGGTAACCAATCTTCTTCCCCACGGACAATGAGGTCATTATGAGGAAACACCTGGGCGTTTTGGCGGTTGCCGCAGCTTTGCTGGGCCCCACACTGGCTGCCGTACCCGCTGTGGCAGCACCGGCTGCCCCCACTGCTGCGGCACCGGCAGCGCGCACCGACGTCGTCGTCACCAGCTTTGACGGCACGCCTATCCATACCAATTTCTTCCCTGCCACAGGGCTCGCCGCCGGGCAGCAGGCCCCTACCGTGATGGTGGGGCCCGGATTCGGGCTTCCCGGCGGACGCCTGCCGGCCACCTCCACCAGCACCCTGATCGGCTCCATCGGCATCGCGCCGCTGCGGGAAGCCGGGTACAACGTGGTCACATGGGACCCGCGCGGGTTCGGCCTCAGCGGCGGTGAGGCCTATGTCAACAACCCCGCTTATGAGGGCCGGGACGGATCGGCCCTCATTGACTACATCGCAGCGCAGCCGGAAGCGAGCCTGGACGCCCCGGGGGATCCTGTGCTGGGCATGGCCGGGGCATCCTACGGCGGCGGCATCCAGTTTGTCCTCGCCTCTCAGGACCAGCGGGTGGACGCGATCACGCCCACCATCGCCTGGAATGACCTGACCACCAGTCTCTACAAGGCGGGCTCCTTCAAGAGCGGTTGGGGTGCCCTGCTCTGTGCCGAAGGTACGGCACTGGGCCAGCTGGGTTCGCTGGTGGGAAACCAGGGCGCCCTGGCCGCTCCGGTCCGGAAGGCCTGCAGGGAAGGGCTGACCTATCCAAACCAACTCAGCGCCGAATCCATTGCCTACTTCGAGTCGCTGACTCCGGAAAGTATGTTCACCTCCATTACTGCTCCCACGCTGATCATCCAGGGCACTGCGGATACGCTGTTCACCCTTGATGAGGCCACCCGGAACTATCGCCTGATCAGCAGCACCGGCACCCCCACCAAGATGCTGCAGTTCTGCGGCGGCCACGGCTTGTGCAACTCCGCGGCCGGTCCGGACCGGATTACCCCGGCGGTGCTGAACTGGTTCAGTAAATACCTCCGGGACCAGCCGGTGGACACCGGAGCCGCTTTCGAGTTCATTGATCAGCACGGCGTCACCCGGGCTGCTCCGGGCTACCCGGAAGCCACCGGCTCCCTTACGGGTGCGGGGCGGGGATCCATGCTCCTCTCCCCCGCCGCCGTCAGCGGCGCAGTGGTAGCGGCTGCGGTTGCACCGGTAGCAGTCAACGTACCGATTACCTCACCGGCGGTCACCACTTCGGTCTTCGGGGCGCCGCAGCTGACGCTCACCTACAGAGGGTCAGCCCGGCAGGGCAGCACCCACGTTTACGCGCAGATCATAGATAAGGCCCGAGCTTCCCTGGTGCTGGGCAACCAGGTGACGCCGGTGCCGCTGGTCCTGGACGGCAAAGAACACACCGTGACCCTGCCATTGGAAGAGGTGTCCTACACCGTAACGTCCGCCAGCAGGCTGGTGCTGCAGGTTACGCCGGCCACGTCCGTCTACGCGCCGCCGAAGGCCACCGCGCTCACCAGCTTCACTGCGTCGGTGACGGTGCCCACGGTCGCGGCATACCCTGCCGTTCCCTAGGGGATCTTGGAAAGGCGGAAGGGACCCTGCAGCGTGCAGGGTCCCTTCCGTTGTGCGTCTGCGCGGGCTACTTGGTGCCGGCGGCGCGGAGCTGTTCCTCCACCTGTTCCAGGCTCTGGCCGCGGGTTTCCGGGACGTACCGGCGGACAAACAGCAGGGCCAGGATCCCGAGCACCACAAAGATAAAGAAGGTGTTGGAGATGCCGATGGCAGCCATCAGGATCGGGAAGGAGAATCCAACGGCAAAGTTGGTCATCCACTGCACAAAGACCGACATGCCGATGCCGAGCCCGCGGACCTTCAGCGGGAAGATCTCGGAGAGCATCAGCCAGGTGACCGGCGATACGGCGCCCTGCTGGAAGGCCAGGAACGTCACGGTCAGGGCCAGGATGAGGTACCCGCGGAGGCTGCCCTCGGCCACAGTCAGGGACACGATCCCGATCAGCAGCAGGGAGGATGCGGTGCCGACGAGGCCGGTCATCAGCATTCGGCGGCGCCGGACCCGCCCCAGGAGCCAGATGCCGACACAGGCTGCGGCCACGGAGACCACGCCGTTGGCGATGTTGGCCGTGAGGGCCGCTTCCGTACCGAATCCTGCATTGGCGAGGATCTGCGTGCCGTAGTACATGATCGCGTTGACGCCGGTGATCTGCTGGACGATGGACAGGCCCATGCCGATCAGCAGCACCCGCATCAGCCACGGTTCGGCGAAGTCACGCAGGCTCCCGGCGGAGGCAGACTCCTTCTCCGCGAGTCCGCGCACCTCGTTGTACTCCGACTCCGCCGCTTCCGCGCTGCGGATACGGCGCAGGGCGGTAAGGGTTTCCGCGAAACGGCCCTTGGAGGCCAGCCAGCGCGGGCTTTCGGGCACAAACGCGATACCGATCCACAGCGCGATGGCAGGGAGGGTGGCCACCACGAGCATCCAGCGCCAGACGCCCTGATCCTCACCCCAGATGTTGCCGATCACCGCGTTGGCGATGAAGGCAACCAGCTGGCCGGTAACAATCATCAGCTGGTCGCGGGTCACCATCTGGCCACGCCGTTCAGCGGGAGCCAGTTCGGCCAGGAACAGGGGCACCAGCGCCGAAGCGCCGCCCACTGCCAGCCCCAGCACGATCCGGGAGATCACCATCACGGCAATGGTGGGCGCCAGCGAGGTACCCAGCGTACCCAGCAGGAACACGACGGCGAGTCCCATCAGCACGCGGCGGCGACCAAACCGGTCGGTCAGCTTGCCGGAGATGGCACCGCCAAACGCCGCGCCGAAGAGCAGGCTGGAGGTGATGAGGCCCTCGGTGAACGGGGTCAGGCCCAAATCGTCCTGCATGTATGGCAGTGCGCCGTTGATGACGCCGGTGTCATAACCGAACAGGAAACCGCCAAGGGTGACAATCCAGGAGGCGCGGCGCAGGGCCCGTTTATGCCGGGATGCGCCGGCCTTGCCGGGACCGTTTGTTACTGAGGTGGACATGTCTAACTTTCTAACCGGATCAGTACGCACAAAACCCCCGTCCCGCGGAATGTATCCGCGGGACGGGGGCGTGCGTGGTGGAACTAGAGGGCTGCGTAAACTTCGCGCAGCAGGGTGGCGGTCTCGGACGGCGTCTTGCCGACCTTGACGCCGGCAGCCTCGAGGGCTTCCTTCTTGGCCTGGGCGGTTCCGGCGGAACCGGAGACGATGGCGCCTGCGTGGCCCATGGTCTTGCCTTCGGGAGCCGTGAAGCCTGCCACGTAGCCGACAACCGGCTTGGTGACGTTGGCCTTGATGAACTCGGCTGCGCGCTCTTCGGCGTCGCCGCCGATTTCGCCGATCATCACGATCGCCTTGGTTTCGGGATCCGCTTCGAACGCAGCCAGGGCGTCGATGTGGGTGGTGCCGATAACCGGGTCGCCGCCGATGCCGATGGCGGTGGAGAAGCCAAGATCGCGCAGTTCGTACATCATCTGGTAGGTCAGGGTCCCGGACTTGGACACCAGGCCGATGGGGCCCTTGCCGGTGATGTTGGCGGGCGTGATGCCGACCAGTGCTTCACCGGGGGTGATGATGCCGGGGCAGTTCGGGCCGATGATGCGGGTGACCTGGTTGCCGTCGGCGTCCACCTTGGACTGGGCGTGGGCCCAGAACTCGGCGGAATCCTGTACGGGGACGCCTTCGGTGATGACCACAACGAGGCCGATGCCGGCGTCGATGGCTTCCATGACGGCGTCCTTGGTGAAGGCCGGCGGCACGAAGACGATGGAGACATCGGCGTCGGTCTTGTCGATGGCCTCGGCAACGGTGCCGAAGACGGGCAGTTCAACGTCGCCGTGGGTGACGGTGGTGCCTGCCTTGCGGGCGTTGACGCCGCCGACAACCTGGGTGCCGGCCTTGAGCATCAGGGCGGTGTGCTTGGTGCCTTCGCCGCCGGTGATGCCCTGAACGATGACCTTGGAGTCCTTGTTCAAGTAGATAGACATAGGTGGATTCTCTCTTCTAGGTTTCGACAGGCTCGGTTAGCGAGCGGCGTGAGCGAGCTCGGCGGCCTTGTCGGCGCCTTCGTCCATGGTGGTGGCCAGGGTGACCAGCGGGTGGTTGGCCTCGGCGAGGATGCGGCGGCCTTCCTCGACGTTGTTGCCGTCGAGACGGACAACCAGCGGCTTGTTGGCTTCGTCGCCCAGGATTTCCAGGGCCTTGACGATGCCGTTGGCGACGGCGTCACAGGCGGTGATGCCGCCGAAGACGTTGACGAATACGGACTTGACCTGGGAGTCATTCAGGATGACGTCCAGGCCGGCGGCCATGACGGATGCCGAGGCTCCGCCGCCGATGTCCAGGAAGTTGGCAGGCTTGACGTTGCCGTGCTTTTCGCCGGCGTAGGCCACCACGTCGAGGGTGGACATCACCAGACCGGCGCCGTTGCCGATGATGCCAACTTCGCCGTCCAGCTTGACGTAGTTGAGGTCGTTTTCCTTGGCCTTGGCCTCGAGCGGATCAGCGGCGTCCTTGTCCTCCAGCTCGGCGTGGCCGGGCTGGCGGAAGTCTGCGTTCTCGTCGAGGGACACCTTGCCGTCGAGGGCAACGATGTCACCGGCGCCGGTGCGGACCAGCGGGTTGACCTCAACCAGGGTGGCGTCTTCCTTGGTGAAGACGTCCCACAGCTTGATGATGGCGTTGATGACTCCGTCGCGCAGCTCGGGTGCGAACCCGGCGGCGTCGACGATCTCTGCAGCCTTGGCGGAGTCGATGCCGACGGCCGGATCAACGGCCACGCGGGCCAGGGCGTCGGGACGCTCCACGGCCAGCTGCTCAATCTCCATGCCGCCTTCAACCGAGCACATGGCCAGGTAGTTGCGGTTGGCGCGGTCCAGCAGGACCGAGAAGTAGAATTCCTCGGCGATATCGGCACCCTGGGCAATCATCACCTTGTTAACGGTGTGGCCCTTGATGTCCATGCCGAGGATGTTGGACGCGTGCTCGAAAGCCTCATCGGCGGTCTTTGCGACCTTTACGCCGCCGGCCTTGCCGCGGCCACCAACCTTGACCTGTGCCTTGACGACAACGACGCCGCCGATCTTCTCAGCAGCAGCTTTGGCTTCTTCAGGAGTGTGCGCCACGATTCCGGCAAGCACGGGTACACCGTGCGCCTCAAACAGATCGCGCGCCTGATATTCAAACAGGTCCACGGGCTAGTGTCCTTCTACGTCGAAGTAGGTTTACATTCGATCTGACGATCGCAGAGCAGATGCATCCAGCCGGTCTGCTCCATTGGGAACTTTAGTCCCTCGGCGCTTGGCGCCGATCACAGACTACCCCTTTAGTGATGAAGCACACACTTCTATCGTTTGTAGAAATGAGGGGGCCTGCGCTATGACAGGCGTCTCTTTCAGGACTCCTTCGTCAGGGGCGCATAGCGCAGCAGCAGGCGTTTTTCGCCAATGTCGAATTTCACCTTGGCTACCGTTTTATCCCCGGCGCCTTCCACCGCGAGCACCGTGCCGTGCCCGAAGGAGGTGTGGTTGACCTTGTCGCCCGCGGCTACGGAAATGACTTCCTTCTGCGGCTGTACGCGCCCCATGGCCTTGGCCACCGGGGCGTTGGCTGTACTGCCGCCGGTTCCCATCGGTGCACCGGCGCCCCAGGATGATCCGCCGTAGCGGCTGGAGGTGATGCTGCCTCCGCCGCCCCACGTGGGCCGGTCCATCCCCTCGCGCTTCCACTCGATCAGTTCGGCCGGGACCTCGCCGACAAACTGGCTGGCGGGGTTGTACTGGCTCTGCCCCCACATGCTGCGCACCTCGGAGCGGGTGAGGTAAAGGCGCTGCCGGGCGCGGGTCAGGCCCACGTAGGCCAGGCGGCGTTCCTCGGCGAGCTCGGCCGGGTCGGTGGCGGAGCGCTGGTGCGGGAAGAGTCCCTGTTCCATGCCGGTCAGGAACACCACCGGGAACTCCAGGCCCTTGGCCGTGTGCAGGGTCATCAGGGTGACCACGCCCTGGCGGCGGGACTCCTCGACGGCGGCTGCAACCTCCTCGGCGGAGCCCTCCGGGGCGTCAGGAATGGAATCGGCGTCGGCGACGAGGGAAACCTGTTCCAGGAATTCTCCCAGGGACCCCTCGGGGTTGTCCCTCTCGTATTCGCGGACCACGGCAACCAGTTCGGCGAGGTTCTCCACCCGCGATTCGTCCTGCGGGTCATTGCTGGAGCGCAGCTGGGCCAGGTAGCCGGTCTGCTCCAGCACGGCTTCCAACGCGGCGGCAGCTCCTGATCCGGATGCTACCTCGGAGAGGTCGTCGATCAGCTTCACAAAGCCGTTGATCGCGTTCAGGGACCGGGTGGCCAGCCCCGGCGCCTCATCGGCACGGCGCAGGGCAGCCATAAAGGAGATCCGCTCCCGTTCGGCCAGGGCCGCCACGGAGTATTCCGCGCGGTCGCCGATCCCGCGCTTGGGTTCGTTGAGGATGCGGCGCAGGTTCACGACGTCGTCGGAATTCACCAGCACGCGCAGATAGGCCAGCGCGTCCTTGATTTCCTTGCGTTCGTAGAACCGGGTGCCGCCAACCACCTTGTAGGGCAGGCCAACGCGGACCAGGACGTCCTCCAGGGACCGGGACTGGGCATTGGTCCGGTAGAAGACGGCGACGTCGCCGGGGCGCAGGTTTTCCTCGTCCTGCAGGCGGTCGATCTCCTCGGCGATAAAGCGGGCTTCCTCGTGTTCGTTCTCGCCCACGTAGCCGATGATTTTCTCGCCGTCGCCCTCGGCAGTCCAAAGGCGTTTCTCCGGCCGGTTCGGGTTCCGCTGGATCACGGCGTTGGCCGCGTTGAGGATGGTCTGGGTGGAACGGTAGTTCTGCTCCAGCAGGATGGTCCGCGCACTCGGATAATCCTTCTCGAAGTCATTGATGTTGCGCACATCGGCACCACGGAAGGCATAGATGGACTGATCTGAATCGCCCACCACGGTCAGCTCTGCCGGCGGAATCTCCAGTGCGTCGCCGTCGGTGCCCACCAGTTCGCGGACCAGGGCGTACTGGGCGTGGTTGGTGTCCTGGTACTCGTCCACCAGGATGTGCCGGAAGCGGCGCCGGTAGTATTCGGCGACACCAGGGAACGCGCGGAACATAAAAACCGTCTGGGCAATCAGGTCATCAAAGTCCATGGCATTGGCCTGGCGCATCCGCTGAGCGTAGCCCTTATAAACCTCCGCCACGGCGGATTCGAACGGATCGGCGTGGTTGGCCGATTCGGCGTAGGACTCCTCGTCGATCAGTTCGTTTTTCAGCGCCGAGATCTTGTGCATGATCGACTTCGGCGTGAACCGCTTGGGGTCAAGGTCCAGGCCCTTGGCCACCAGGGTGACCAGCCGCAGCGAGTCAGCAGAGTCGTAGATGGAGAAGTTGGAGTTCATCCCCACCGTTTTGGCTTCCCGGCGCAGGATCCGTACGCAGGAGGAGTGGAAGGTGGAGATCCACATGGTCTTGGCGACGCCGCCCACCAGCGATTCGATCCGCTCACGCATTTCCGCGGCGGCCTTATTGGTGAAGGTGATGGCGAGGATCTGGCCGGGGTTGGACCGTCCGGTGGCCAGCAGGTACGCGATCCGGTGGCTGAGCACCCGGGTTTTGCCGGAGCCTGCGCCGGCCACAATCAGCAGCGGCGAACCGCTGTGCTTCACCGCTTCCTCCTGTTGCGGGTTCAGGCCCTGCAGCAGGTCTGCGGCACGGCTTTCATCTGCGTAGGAGGAGCCCCGCCGGGCATTTTGGGCGTCCGGCGCTTTGGCGGCGGGTACCGGTTCGTTGGTGCGGGGTGCGGGAAAGAGTGGATCAAAGAGGTAGTCCATGATGGCTTTAAGTCTAGGCGCTGCGGCTGACATTCCGGTGAGGGGCGGTTTGCGCCCCTCAGCTGCGGGGAAGGGTATGGGCCGGACGCGGGTCAGGCGGAGGTCAGCGCGCCGTGGATCTCGCGCACAGCGGCGGCGGTGCCGGCAATATGCCAGCGGAAGCCGTTCACCTCGGCGACGGCGGTGCTGCCGCCGGCAGCGAGGACAATCGCCTTGCCCGGCAGCCAGTCCCATTCCGGACAGCTGTGCTGGAACCAGGCACCGAACTGGCCGGCAGCCACACGAACCAGGTCACAGGACCCGGAGCCCATCATCCGGATCGTGGCGGCCCGGGACGCGGCTGCCGTCCAGGGGCCGGCAACTTCCGGGCGCAGCAGCCAGGTCGGGTGGATGTAGGTCCCGGCCGAGATGCGGTTCAGCGGCTCATCCTCGGGCCAGGTAACCGGTTCCCCGTTCCGGGTGGCCGGATATCCCCTGCCGCCCAGCCAAAGCTGTTCTTCCTGCGGCTGGTAGACGGCGCCCAGCAGCACCTCAGGATCGCCGTGGACGTCGTGCGGACCCGGATCGGCGCGCAGCGCGAGGGCAGAGCACCAATACGTTGAGCCGGCAAAGAAGTTGTAGGTGCCGTCCACCGGGTCAATAACCCAGGAGCGGCCGGAGGTGCCGTTTCGGCTGGCGCCTTCCTCCCCCACAATCCCGTCCTCGGGCCGCAGCTCGCGCAGCCGCTTCACCACCAGCGCTTCGGCCTCACGGTCTGCTGCGGTCACTACGTCGGACACGGAGGTCTTCTCACTGGCGGTCAGCCCCTCCATGCGCATGCGAAGGGCGAGCTGTCCGGCGTCCCGCACCAGATCGGCGGCCAGGGCGAAATCTTCAGGGCTTGCTACGGGGTCCATAGCCCCAGCGTAGCTTCCGGTCCGGCGCCCGCGACAGGGACAGTGCCGGCGCCGCAGCAGGCACGGCGCCGCACCGCGCGGCACGGCGGAAACAGGATGGCCGCACCGGATGTACCGGTACGGCCATACTGTACTTATGGGAAAAACCGCCGCGCAGCGCGCCGCCAAACACGGACCAAACGCAGCCCCGGCCCGCCCGGGCGCACCGGGAGCGGGGCAGCCGCCACAGCCCAAAAGCAGTCCGGGGCTGATTGTTATTGCCGGGGTGGTGACCACCCTGTTCCTGTTCTGGTACCTGCACCTGCTGGTGCTGGGCCAGCTGACCGACCTCTCGGACGGGCTGGCCATGCCCGATTCCATGGTCTTCGGCTACGGGGAAGATCACCTGGCGGCGCTACGCGCTGCCATGGACGCGGACGCCCTGGGCCAGCTCAGCTACGTGCACAAAACTGCCGGGGTGCTCTTTCCCCTGGTCTTTGGCATGACCTGGCTGCTGATCATCGGGCTGAACACCCAGCGCCGTTCGCTGCGCTGGGTGCTCTTCAGTGCGCCGATCCTCTTTGTGGTCGCCGATCTGTGGGAGAACATCGCCATTGACAATGCCCTCGGTGCCGCAGAACTATCCAGCGGCGACGCCGCTCTTGCTGGCACCCTGACCGTCGCCCGATGGGTCCTGCTCGGCCTCAGCCTTGCGGCGGCCGTGGTGTCCGTCTTTACCCGCCGGGTTGGACGGCCACCAGAACTTGTCGCCAAGGATAAAGGTTAGGGCCGGGACCACCACGGTCCGCACCAGCAGGGTGTCGAACAGGACACCGATGGCCACGATGATGCCCACCTGCGTCAGGGTGACCAGCGGAAGCACGCCCAGCACGGCGAAGACCGCCGCCAGCAGAATGCCTGCACTGGTGATCACACCGCCGGTGGAACGCAGTGCGGCCAGCATGCCCTTCCTGGTGCCCATGGTCACCGCGTTTTCCCGGGCTCGGGTGGTGAGGAAGATGTTGTAGTCCACGCCCAGTGCCACCAGGAACAGGAACGAGTAGAGCAGGGTCTGCACGTCCATGGCGGGGAAGTCCAGCACGTTCTCGAACACCAGCCAGCTCAGTCCGGTACTGGCCAGGAAGGTCAGCAGTACCGAGGCGACCAGCAGGAACGGTGCCACGAGTGAGCGGAGCAGGATGGCCAGCACCAGCAGCACCAGGATGATCACCGAGGTGCCCACCAGCAGCGTGTCGTGCTGGTTCGCCGCCAGCTGGTCTACTCGCTGTGCAGCTTCGCCGCCTACCAGTGCTTCGTAGTCTTCATCCGCAAGGTCTTCCCGCAGATCGGTAATGAAGGTGTTCGCTTCATCCGTTCCGGCTTCATAGCCGGTGATCAGTTCAACGCGGGTCAGTCCGTCGTGCTCGCTGCCCGGGGTGGCGGAGGTGACGCCCTCGAGACCCTGGAGGTCGGCGACGGCCGCATCAGTGGCCCCGGTTTCCACCAGCACGGTGACGGGTGAGGAGGATCCTGCCGGGAAGCCCTCGGCAAGGGTTTCCGCAGCGGTCACTGCCTGCGGCTTTTCACGGAACTGCTCGTTCTCGCTCAGGCCGATCTGCAGGGTGAACACGGCGCTGCCCAGTGCCAGCAGGACAACGACGGCGGTACCGGCAATGGTCTTCGGCCGGCGGGCAGTTGCCTCGCCCAGCTTGCCCCAGAACTTCCCTTCCTTGGCCGGGTCCCCGACCTTGGGCACGAAGGGCCAGAACAGTTTGCGACCCAGCAGCACCAGCGCCACCGGCAGCAGGAACAGTGCACTGAAAATGGCCAGCACAATGCCGATGGCCGCGGAGAAGCCCAGCCCGCGGTAGCTGTCCGTATCGGTGAAGAGCAGCGTCAACAGCGCCAGGATCACCGTGCCGCCGCTGGCAATGATCGCCTCACGGGTGCGGGTCAGGGCCTTGCCCATCGCTTCGTAGACCGAATCGTGGGCGCGCAGCTCCTCCCGGTAGCGGGCAATCAGCAGCAGCGCATAGTTGGTGGCCGCGCCGAAGACCAGGACGCTGGTGATGCCGACAGCAGATGGATCCACGTTGATTCCCGTGGCAGGGGCCAGCAGGTCCACCACCTTCGCGGCCAGCTGCTCAATGGCCGCAACAATGAGCAGCGGCACAATCCAGAGCCACGGGGAACGGTAAGTGACAATCAGCAGGACGGCGACGACGCCGGCCGTCACAGTGAGCAGGACAAAGTTGGCACCGGAGAACACGCCGGCCAGATCGGCGCTGAACGCCGCACCGCCGGTCAGTTCGGCCTTCACACCCTCAGGGGCTGCATCGGAAACCGCCGTCCGCAGGGCCTCGACTTCCTCCGATACTGCATCGCCGTCGTCGGCGGCTGCCTGCAGCGTCAGCGGAACGATGGCCACGAGCTTGTTCTCCGAGACCACCGGCGGAACCTGCGGGGGCGGGCCCGAGGCGCCGGCGTCGGCTGCCGCCGCATTGATCTCCGCGATGGCGGCCGTATCCGCATCGGTCAGTGGTTCGCCGTCTTCGCGGGAAACCACCACAATGGCAGAGGATTCCTGCGCGTCGGGGAACTCCTGGAGCAGCTCCTCCACCTGGGTCGACTGGTACTTGTCGTCCAGGCCACCCACTCCGGTGGTGTCGTTTTCCTCTGCCGGCAGGGCGAACAGGCCAATAATGACGGCCACCCCGATCAGTAGAGTGACCCACGCCGTTTTGGCGTTCTTCACTATCCCTGCGTACATGTGCTTCTCCCGTGACGTAAGTATCTCTATCCGAAAGTATCTCAGATATGGAGATACTTCAATTCCAAGTTACTATTGGGCTGTGGAAGATCAGGAGCTACGACGGGATCTCGTCGACGCGCTGCGCGGCATCACCCTGGACGGGCAGCGGGTCGCTGATGCCTTCGCGCACGCCCACGGGCTGAACACCACCGATATGCGCGCGCTGGTACTGATCATGGAGGCGGAGATGCGGCATGAGGCACTGACCGCCGGCCAGCTCAGCGCCCGGCTCGGCACCTCGTCCGGCGCCACCACCGCCGTCATCGACAGGCTGGAGCGGATCGGGCACATCCACCGCAACCGCACCCACGCTGACAGGCGGAAGGTGACCCTGCATTTTGAACCGCTCGCCATGCAGCTTGCCGGAGCCTACTTCGGGCCGCTCGGCGCGCTGAATGACGAGGTGATGTCCCGGTATTCGGACGCGGAACTTCGCACTGTCCTGGGGTTTATGCAGGGCATTCGGGATAGCTATCAGCGGTACGTGAACGAGCTGCGCCCCGACACCGGACAGCCGCCCTCAGGTGACGCGACCGGCGGCGCAGCCAATGGCACACCGGATCAGCTGCAAACACGTACGGAAAGAAACGGGTAAGCTGGTACCGCTCCGCCGGAACCCGGCGGTTTGCCTCCGTAGCTCAGTAGGATAGAGCGGCCCTCTCCTAAAGGGCAGGTCGTCGGTTCGATTCCGGCCGGGGGCACTTTTTCTTTTAAGGACCCCACGCCCTGAACGATCTTCCGTCTACTTGACGGCCCCGGCGGTCAGCCCGCCGATGAGGCGTTTCTCGATCACGGCAAAGAGAATAATCACCGGCACAATGGCCACGATGGAGACGCCGAAGACATACTGCCAGCTGGTGGCGTACTGGCCGATGAATTTGGTCAGCGCAACGGAGAGCGGCTGGTTCTCCGCGGTCGACATAATCACCAGGCTGGCGGCGAATTCATTCCAGGACGAAACAAAGGTGAAAATCACGGCAGTAACAATGCCCGGCCAGACCAACGGCAGGTTGATCCGGAAGAGTACCTTCAGGCGTCCCGCGCCGTCGATCTGCGCTGCCTCGTCAATTTCCTTTGGGATGGCCGCGAAGAAGCTGTGCATGATCCAGAGCGCGAAGGAGAGATTGAAGGCGGCGTTGATCAGGATCATCGCAACCCAGGTGTCATTAAGGTCCAGCCAGAGCATCTGCCGGAACAGCCCGGCGGTCAGAACGGCCGGCTGAAGCATCTGGGTCACGATCACCAGGAAGAGGAAGACCATCCTCCCGGGAAAGCGGAAACGCGCGGTGTAGTACGCGGCGGGGGTGGCCACCAGCAGCACCAGCAAGGTAGCGAATACCGCGATGATGATCGTGGAGAGCAGGTTGTAGGTCAGCGGGGTTTCCGGGGTATCCCACATGGACTGGTAGTTCCCCAGCTGAAGGCCGTCCTGCGGCAGGTACTCGGGCGGAACCGAGAGGATTTCCGAGCGTGTCTTCAGGGAGCCCACCAGCATGATCAGGTACGGGGTCAGGAAAACAAGTGCGATAACAGCGCCGATGGCGGTCCGTCCCCACATGCGGCGGCCGCTGACGTTGTCAGTCCCGTACCGCTTCCGGCGGGGATGTACCGGTGCGGCAACCGGGGGAACTGCGGGGGCTGTCACGGCCATTTCAGACCTCCTTCATAGGTTTGACGATCTTCACGTAGACCGCCACGATCACCAGGACGACGGCGAAGTTAACCACGCTGAGCGCGCTCGCCACATCCAGGCGCCGGTCAAACTGCAGCACCTTGAAGATGTAGGTCATTAGGGTGTCGGCACTGTAGCCCGGAATGGATCCGGTCATGATCCTCAGGATGGGCAGGTTATTGAAGACGTTGATGATGTTGATCAGTACGGCGACGGCGAGCGCGCCGCGCAGCTGGGGCAGCACCACACTGAAGTAGGTGCGGACCGGACCGGCACCGTCCATCTTGGCGGCCTCCAGTGCATCTCCGGGAACCGCCTGCATTCCGGCCAGCAGGGTATAGGTGGTGAACGGGAGGGAGACAAACACACCGACAATAATGGCCGCGGCCAGGGCGGTGGTCGTGTTTTTAGTGAACCCGTAGGCGGCATCCATCAGCCCAATGTCGACCATGAACTTGTTGATGATGCCGTAGTCCCGGTCCAATCCGTAATAGAACACCGTGGTGGTCATGACCACGCTGGCAGCCCAGGGAACCACCACCGCCATCCGGACCAGGGTCCTGCCGGGGAAGGGCTTGTTCAGGAAGTTTGCCAGCGCCAGGGAGATGATGACCGTCAGGGTCACCACCACGGCAACCCAGACCACGGTGTTGAGCAGGATCCGCGGCAGGTTGGGATCCGTGAACACTGTCTGGAAGTTCGCCAGGCCCACACCCTCCACGTTCGTTCCCGCCTGGCTGATGCGCCTGGTGGAGCTGTAGATCATGTAGCCGGCGGGAAAGATGACGATGCCGAAGATTAGGACCAGGACCGGGCCGATCCAGGGCAGGGCGGCCCAGATGCTTTCGCTGCCCCGCGGCCTGCCGGCCCGCACTCCCGGATGCCGAAGTGTGCTGCTCATAATGTGAAACCGTTCTGGAACAGGAAGGGGCCGCCGCTTCGAACCGGAGCGGCGGCCCCTTCGGGCCGGGGTCAGGCTGCGTCTGCCTTGGACTGGATCTGATCCAGGACGGTCTTTGCATCCTGGTCTTCAAGCTGGCCCATCAGGGACTTGAAGGCGCCGTCCGTGCTGTTCCAGGCAGGGTTGGTGGTGGGGTAGAACTTTGCGCTGGGCAGCATGTCCAGGAACGGTGCGAGGTCCTCGTTACTGGCCATGGCTTCGGAACCGCTCTTCGTGGTGGGCAGGAAACCCTCGGTCTGCACCCAGTCCACGTAGTTGTCCTCCGAGTAGAAGAAGTCCATGAAGGCCGTGATGGCTTCCTGCTTGTCCTCATCGTTCTTGAAGGCCATCAGCCGGTCGGCAACGCCAAGCGTTGCAGGCTCACCGCTCTTGGTGGGGACCGTGGTCACTCCGTAGTTGAGCTCGGGATTCTCTTCCTCAATCTGGCCCACCGTCTGCGGCAGGGCGTAGACCATGCCGATCTGTCCCTGGGCGAAGACATTGATCATGGGCGTGCGCTGGGTTGCTCCCGGATCCGGCTGCGTCACGCCGTCGGAAATCATCTTCTTCATGAACTCGGCGGCTTCGAGGTTCTCCGGCGAGTTGACAGTGATCTCGGATTCGCTGCCGAAGCCGCCTCCGTTACCGGCGAACCAGATCAGGCTTTCGCCCTGCGCCTCTTCAGAGCCCAGGGGCATGCCGTAGCCGGGGGTGCCTGTATCCGAGATTTTCTTCGCGGCAGCATGCAGCTCATCCCAGGTGGTGGGAGGTGCCGATACACCTGCGGCGTCAAAAAGGTCCTGGTTGTAGAACAGCGCACGGACCGAGGCGATCAGCGGCAGGCCGTACTGCGTGCCGTCGAGGGCCTCATTCTCAGCGAAGGACTCCTGGAAATCGCTGATGGTCTCCTCGGACGCAATGTCTTCTGCCGGATACAGCAGTCCCTCGTCCGCAAAGGCCGAGAAGGCACCGCCGTTGTAGATATCCGGGGCCTCGCCGGCCTGGATCTTGGTCTGCAGGACGGACTCGAGGTTCTCCCACGATTCCACCTGCAGGTTTACCTTGATTCCCTCGTTCTCGGCCTGGAAGTCCTCGATGACGCCTTCCCAAAGGGCCTTGGTTCCGTCCGAATAGCTGGGAACAAGCAGGTCCAGGGAGCTGGCATCCCCTTCACCGGAACCGCCGCCACCGAACCCACAGGAGGAAACCGCGAGGGCGCCGGTGGCGGCCAGGGCCACCAGGCCGATGCGAACTTTGCTCTTCATTGAATCCTCTTTCAATAGTCACGGCCGTGGGACCGCGAAACGGTGCCAGCTACTGCCGGCGGTAAACGACCGGATGACCGTTAGCTATGACGGAATCTGATAAATAGGAGTTGTCTGTAATCAGTGTTCATCAGTCAGTTGAGAGAATACTTACCCGAGGATGCGTCGCCGTCAAGACCTTTTTCTGCAGATTTCTCGCTGTTTCTCGGGAAAATGCCGCCATTCCGGCAAAACCGGGGTCAAAAATGATCGGAGCCTCCATGGTTTTTCATGATCACTAGACAAGCTAAGCAATCAATGTCCATCATTGAGCAACATTGATTGCCGGAAAGCCGGCCCGCTGCACACAGGAGCACCTACATGCCAATTTCCTTCACCGACGCAGCACCCGCCGCCTCGGCGCCCGGCCAGTGGATGCGCGAGGAGCTGTTCTCGCAGCCGGATGTCTGGGAGCGTGCAATTGGACAGGCGCGTGCGGAGAGGCTCCTGCCTGCCGCGGGCAAGCGCGTAGCCGTTGTCGGCTGCGGCACGTCCTGGTTCATGGCCCAGTCCTACGCGGCGGCCCGGGAGGAAGCCGGCCTCGGCGAAACCGATGCCTTCGCTGCCTCCGAGGCATCGGCGGTTACCCGCCGCGGATATGACGCCGTCGTAGCGATCACCCGTTCCGGCACCACCACCGAGGTACTAAGCCTCCTCGCCGAACTGGACAACGCAGTCCCCACCACAGTGCTGCTCGGGGACCTGGATTCGCCGGCAGCCCAACTGGCCGGATCCGTGGTTGCCCTGCCCTACGCAGATGAGTCCTCGGTGGTCCAGACCCGGTTCGCCACCGCGGCGCTGGCCTATCTTCTGACCTCCCTCGGTACGGACCTGGCGCCTGCGGTCGAAGACGCACGCGCTGTGCTGGCTGAACCTGTCCCGGAGGAACTGCTGGACGCCGAGCAGTTCAGCTTCCTTGGCCGCGGGTGGACCGTTGGCCTGGCCCACGAAGCTGCGTTGAAAATGCGTGAAGCGGTACAGGGCTGGACCGAGTCCTACCCCGCAATGGAATACCGGCACGGCCCGATCGCGATTGCCGCGCCCGGCCGGGTGACCTGGCTGCTGGGAGAGGAACCCGAGGGCCTGCGCTGCGACGTCGGACAGGCGGGCGCACGGTTCGAGCATTCCACCCGCCATCCCCTTGCCGAGCTGGTCCGCATCCACAAGCTCACCCTGGAACGTGCCGTGGGCCGCGGGCTCGATCCCGACCGCCCGCGCAGCCTGACCCGTTCCGTCATCTTGGAAGGCCAGCCGGGCACATGAGCGCACCGGCAGCCTCCTCCCCCGCCGGCGGGTCTGTCCTCGCCTTTGACGTGGGTGGAACCGATATGAAGGCAGCCCTGCAGGACGGGAGCGGAAAGTTCCACTCCCTCCTGCGGATGCCGACGCCTCGCGATCCGGCCCGCCCCGGCGACGCGGTGGTGAAGGAGGTTGCCGCCCTGGCCCAGCGGTACACCCGGGACTATCCGCAGGTGTCCGTGCAGGCTTTGGGACTGGTGGTACCCGGACTGGTGGATGAGGGCACCGGAACCGGCCTTTTTTCGGCGAACCTGGGGTGGCGGGATTACCCCTTCGCCCAGCGGCTCCGGGAGGAGACCGGGCTGCCCGTAGCTTTCGGGCACGACGTCGGACTGGCCGGCGAGGCCGAAATGCGCCTCGGCGCCGGCCAGGGACTGCGCGACGCGGTGGTGCTGATCATCGGCACCGGCATTGCCGGAGCCGTGTTCTGTGACGGACGGCGGGTGCGGGGCGGCGGCTATGCCGGGGAAATCGGCCATGCCGCCGTTCCCACGGGCACTCTGTGCGCCTGCGGTGCCCACGGCTGCCTCGAAACGGTGGGCTCCGCCGGGGCCATAGTCCGCCGGTATACGGAACGCACCGGCAGGGCCGCCGCCGGGGCAAAAGAGGTGCTGCACGCCGCACACAACGGCGACGCCGACGCAGCAGGAGTCTGGGCAGACGCGGTGGAGGGCCTGGCCGATGGCATCTGCCACCTGGCCGCGGTATTGGGCACCGAAGCCGTCATT